>JAUWBD010000189.1 GCA_030605125.1 Verrucomicrobiota bacterium
TCCGAGGCCCGCCAGATCTATCGTGGCAACAGGCTCGCGCTCTACGAGTTTCTCATGCCTTCGCCGGCCATCGCGCTTTCGGCCAACGTAAACCGCCTCGCCAACCAGTTCTTCCCGCCCGCCGTCCCGCTCGGGGAAGCGCTTCTGCGCCTGAATAGCTGGATCAAAACCGAGTTCGCCTACCGGCCGGGCAGCACGCGTATCGACACGCCCGTCGCGCAGGTCCTCGCGCAAAAAGCCGGCGTGTGCCAGGACTTCGCGCAGGTGATGATCGCCGTGCTCCGCTCGGCCGAGATCCCCGCGCGCTACGTCACCGGCTACATCGAGACCGAGACCCAGCGCCTCGCCGCCGAGAGCGGCCGCCCGGCCCGCGCCGCGCTCGTGGGCTCGGCCGAGAGCCACGCCTGGGTGGAGGCCTGCCTGCCCGGCGGCTTTTGGTGGCCGCTCGATCCGACCAACGACTGCGTCGCCGGCGAGCGCCACGTGAAGGTCTCCATCGGCCGCGACTACCTCGACGCCACCCCGACGCGCGGCGTGTTCAAGGGCACGAGCACCAAGGAGCTGTCCGTATCCGTAAAAATGATACGCCAGGCGGAGGGCGCGCCCGCCGCCGCGATCAGCGCAGGCGCAGCGAGTGCGATTCCATCACCGCGTCGTCCGGCCCCACCAGCGTGAGATACACGAGGTAGTTGAAGGGCCGGCTGAGCACGCCGGGGGACACGAGGGTCTCGGGCGAGGCGGGCAGGAGCACCGTGAAACGCGGCCGCGTATCGGTCCACCGTGCCGAGATGCGCACCACGTCCGCCGGCTCCTTTTCCTTCTCCTTGTCGTAGAAGGTGATTTTCATCGTCACGCCCTCGGTCTCGACGCCGAGAAAGCGCCCGTCCGGCCGCGTGAGCACGACGCCCGGGATCGTCTTCTCCTCCGCCCCTTCCGCGGCGGCTCCGGCGGGCGCGGGCTGGGCGACGGAAACGGCGGGCATGGCGGCGACCAGGGCAAAGGCGGCGAGGAGGGGGGACAGGCGCATGATGGGCGAACCATGGCGCGCGAGCGCCGCGCGGCAAGCGCGCGACCGGCAAAGCGGGCGTAAAATCCGCTCCCGCCCCCGCACCCGGATAAAGCCTTGTCAGCCCGCCGAGCCTTCGCGCCCGCGCCGGCCCCCGGAGCCGCGCAGCGCCTCGGCGCGCATCGCCCGCCAGCGCGCCAGGCGCTCGGCGAGCTTGGCCTCGATGCCGGCCGTCTTGGGCGTGAAAAGCGCGAGCGGCTTTTCCAAGTGCGCCTGAGGGGCGATGTTTTCCGGAAAATCGTGAGCGTAGAGATAACCTTTGCCGTGACCGAGGGCCTTGTTGGCCTTGCCGCCCTTGTCGCGCAGATGCACGGGCACGGCCTGCACCGGCTGCTCGGCGATGGCGCGCTTGGCGGCCGCGAGCGCGAGCGTCACCGAGTTGCTCTTCGGCGCGCAAGCGATGTGGAGCGTGGCGTGGGCGAGCGCGTATTCGGCCTCGGGCAGGCCGACGAATTCCGCGGCCTGATGCGCCGCGACCGCGAGGGGCAGCGCGAGGGCGTCGGCCAGGCCCACGTCCTCGCTGGCGAGGATCACGAGGCGCCGCGCGATGAAGCGCGGGTCCTCGCCGCCGGCGAGCATCTTGGCCAGCCAGTAGAGCGCGGCGTCGGGATCGGAGCCGCGGCAGCTTTTGATGAAGGCCGAGATCGTGTCGTAGTGCTCGTCCTCGTCGGCGTCGTAGCGGATGCGGCGCTCGCGCGCGAAGACCTCCAGCTCGGCCGGCGTCACGGACGCGCCCGGCGGCAGGCCGGCGACGATGACCTCGAGGGCGTTGAGCGCGCGGCGGAGGTCGCCGTCGCAGAGCTTGGCGAGATCGAGCAGCACCGCCTCGTCGGCCGTGCAGCCACTCGCGCCGAGCCCGCGCTGCGTATCCATCATGGCCCTACGGAGCACGGTCGCGACCGCGGCGGGCGCGAGCGGCTCGAGGCGGAAGAGGTGGCTGCGCGAGAGCAGCGGCGGGTTGACGTAGAAGCCGGGGTTGTGGGTGGTGGCGCCGATCAGGCGCACGTGGCCCTCCTCGACGTCGGGGAGGAGCAGGTCCTGCTGGGATTTGTTGAAGCGGTGCAGCTCGTCGATGAAGAGCAGCGTGGGCTCGCTCGGGCGGCGGCGCGCCGTGGCGAGGATCTCGCGCAGCTCGCCGACGTTGCTCATCACGGCGTTCACCCGCACGAAGCGGCTGCCGGTGGTGCGCGCGATCACCTCGGCGAAGCTGGTCTTGCCGCAGCCGGGCGGGCCGTAAAACACGAGGCTGCCGAAGCGGTTGGCGGCGATGAGGCGCGCGAGCAGCCCGTCCGGCCTGGTGAGGTGCTCCTGCCCGGCGATCTCGTCGAGCGTGCGCGGACGCATGCGCGCGGCGAGCGGCTGGCGGGCCGGGGCGGACGAGCCCTCGCGCGCCGCGGAGGAGGCGCCCGGAGCGGGATCGGGTTCGCCGAATAGATCATCCTCGCCGGCCATGCGCGCGCTCCTCGCCTCCCCTCGCGACGCTCAGGCCCCGGCCTCGGCCGCCGCGGCGGCGACGGCGGCGAAGTTGCGGTAGATCTGGAGGCCTTTGGCCTGGCTTTTCTCGGGGTGAAACTGCGTCGCGAAACAACGCCCGCGAGCGATCGCCGCGGTGAAGACGCCGCCGTAGTCGCACTCCGCGAGCACCAGCGCCGGATCGGCCGGCACGCAGTGGAAGCTGTGCACGAAGTAGAAGGACTCGCCCTCGACCGCGAGGCCCTCGCGCAGCGGCGAGTCGGGCTGGGTGAAACGCACCTCGTTCCAGCCCATGTGGGGAATCTTGTATCCGGCGGGCCTTACAAAACGCAGCACCCGGCCGGGAAACACGCCCAGGCCCTCGGTGCCGCCTTCGCCGCCCTCCTCCGAGTGCTCGAAAAGCGCCTGCATACCGAGGCACACCCCGAGGAAGGGTTGGTCCGCCTCGATCCATTCGCGGACCGTGCGGTCGAGCCCGGTGGCGCGCAGCGAGGCCACGCAATCGCGCAGGGCGCCCACGCCCGGCAGCACGAGCCCGTCGGCGTCGGCCGCCTCGACCTCCATCGGCGTGCGCACGACACGGACCTGCGCGCCCACGGCCTCGAGTGCCTTGGTTACGGAGCGGAGATTGCAGATTCCGTTGTCGATGACGGCGATCATGGGAGAGAAGGAAAGTTTAAGGCCTAAGGTCTTAAAGTCGAAAGTCGAGTGCGGCGGCCTGCGGCCGCAGGCGAAGCCCTGCGGCTTTGGACTTTCGGACCTTCGACCCGACGCGGCGCCCGCCGCGTCAGAGCGCGCCCTTCGTGCTCGGGATCTGACCGACGGCGCGCGGATCGATGGTCACGGCGGCGTCGAGAGCGCGCGCAAGGGCCTTGAAAATCGCCTCGGCCACATGGTGCGGCTCCTCGCCGTATTCGAGCTTCACGTGGAGGTTGCAAGCGAGGGCGTTGCTGAAGGCCCGGCAAAACTCCTTCACCAGAATGAGGTTGAAATCGCGCACATACATCGTCGGCGACACGACGTCATAGACCAGCGCCGCGCGGCCCGAGAGGTCCACGACCACGCGCGCCAGCGCCTCGTCCATCGGCACGTAGAAGAAGCCGTAGCGCGTGATGCCCTTCTTGTCGCCAAGCGCCTGCTTGAAGGCGTCGCCGAGCACGATGCCCACGTCCTCGACCGTGTGGTGATAATCCACCGCCACGTCGCCCTTGCAGGTCACGTCGAGGTCGAACTGGCCGTGCTTGGCGAAAAGCGTCAGCATGTGGTCGAAAAACGGCACGCCCGTGTCGATCTTGGAGCGGCCGGCGCCGTCCACCACGAGGCGGAGTTGGATGTCGGTCTCGGCGGTTTTGCGAGAAAGGGCGGCGGTGCGGGCGGCGGACATGGCAGGAAGCGAAGAAGCGCCCATTCCACGGGCCGATCCGGCAAACACAAGCCCCGCCCGCGCCCCCCCTCGACGCCCGCTTCCGACGGCCGGCCGGCCTCCCCAGCCCGTGCTCGGCAGTTCCGCGCCGTAGTGTCACCCACCCCGCGCAAATCCCCTCGCGATCCCCCGGCCAACCACTAGGGATGAGACCCTAGCCCAAATGAAGCTTCGCGCCCACTCGTTGCTCCAGCCCGCGTCTTGGTCGCAACGGCTTGCCGTGGGTGCCGGTTACGCGGTGAGCGCCGCCGGAGGCGCGGTGTTAAGCGGCTGGTGGCTCGGCTTGGATGTCCTGGCCCAGCCGCAGGCCCACTACGAACCCATCGCGGCAAACGCGGCGGTTTGTTGCGTGTTTCTCGGATTCGCGCTGGTGGCCCGGGCCCGCGCGCAGCACCGACTCGCCTGGCTCGCTTGGCCCGCCGTCGCGTTGGCCGCGGCCACGCTGGTCCAAGACTTCGCCCGTATCGATCTCGGTATCGACCAGCTGCTCGCCCGCGACCGTTTTGCAGGCCCGTCCAACCCGGAGCCGGGCCGCATGGCGGCGATCTCTGCGCTCACCTTCATCGCGGCGGGCCTCGTTCTTTCGCCGCTTCTCGGCCCGCGACCGCGCCGGCGCGCGCTCGCCCTCGGCCTGGTCGGCTCGCTCCTCGCCGCCCTCGGCACCGCCAAGATCGCCAGCCACGCCCTCGGCCTGCCCGGCGGTCTCGGATGGATCGCCGACGCGCTCTCCCCCGGGGCCGGCGGCCTCTCGCTGCTGCTCGGCCTCGCCCTTCTGGCCGGCGCCTGGCACATCCACCGTGTCGCCACGGACTGCCCCCCGGCCTGGCTGCCCCTCCCCGTCATCGTCGCCTCCGGCACCCTCACGCTTTTGCTCTGGCTCGGCCTGCGCGAGCGCGAAGCCGCCTACACCGCCCTCGCCACCCGCAACGCCCTCAACAACTTCGCGGGCAACATCAGCGTAGAGATCGAGCGCCAGGCCGCCGCCCTCGGCCGCATCGCCCTGCGGTGGAGTCTGCTCGAGGGCTCGAGCACCGTGGTGCGCGAGGCCGACTCGATCTCCTTCGTGAACGAGGCGCCCGGCGCGCTCTCCCTCGCCTGGCTGGATCCCGCCGGCCGCACGCTCTGGTTCCACCCCATCCCGCGCAACGAGATGCTCGGTGGCTACGAGCACTCGCGCTCGCCCGACCGGGCCGAGGCCTTGCAACGCGCCCGCGGCACGTCGCTCCCCGCCGTCTCCGCCACCTTCGCTCTTCCCGGCCAAGGCCCGGGCTTCGCGATCTACGCTCCCGTGCTCACCCTCGGCGGCGTGAGCGGCTTCGCCTCGGCCGACTTTTCCTACGCCCGCTTTTTCTCCTCCCTCGACCGCCGGCTACGGGTTTCCGACCAGCACGTTTACACCGTGCTCGTCGGCGGCGTCCCCGTCTTCGACTCCCGCGGCGCGATCGGCGCCTCCTCGTCCGAATCCACGGCGCCGGAAGGCTCGTTCTCCGAAGACTTCCTCATTTTCGACCGGCGTGTGCGCCTCTCGCTCGCCCCGTCGCACGACCGCGAGGCGCTCGGCCGTCGCCGGCTGCCGGATGTCGCTCTCCTCGCCGGCCTCGGCATCACCGCGCTGCTCGGCCTCTCCGTGCACTTCGCCCGCGTCGCCCGCACCGGCCAACGCGAAACCGAACGCGCCAACGCCCTCCTGCGCGGCGAAATCGAGGAGCGTCGCCAAGCCGAGGCCGCCCTGCGCGCCTCGCAGCTCGCCGAGCGCAAGCTCGGTCTCGTCGCCGCCCGCACCGACAACATCGTCGTCATCGCCCGCCCCGACGGCGGGGTGGAATGGGTCAACGACGCCTTCACCCGCCTCCTCGGCCCCGCCCTCCGCGAAGTCATCGGACGTCCGGCCGTCGAGCTCCTCGCCGCCCACGACGAAGAAGCCGGCCTGCGCTTTCGCCAAGCCGTGGATGGCGGCGAGCCGCTCGCCTGCGACGTCGCCTGCCGCGCCCGCTCCGGCCGCCGTTACGACCTCTCGGTGGACCTTCAACCGGTTTACGCCGCAGACGGCCGTCTCGAGTTTCTCATCTTCCTCGCCGTGGACATCACCCAGCGCGTCGAGACGGAGCGAGAACTGCGCCGGGCCAAGATCGAGGCCGACGCCGCCTCGCGCGCCAAGAGCGACTTCCTCGCCTCGATGTCGCACGAGATTCGCACGCCCATGAACGGCGTGATCGGCATGACCAGCCTCCTCCTCCACACCCCGCTCGACGACGACCAACGCGACTCGGTGAACACCATCCGCCAGTCCGGGGAGACCCTGCTCACCATCATCAACGACATCCTCGACTTCTCGAAGATCGAATCCGGCCGGCTCGACCTGGAGCTCGTCCCCTTCGAGCTCGCCGCTTGCGTGGAGGAGACCGTGGACCTCTTTGCGCCCGTCGCCGCGGGCCGCGGCATCGACCTCGCCTACCGCATCGATCCCGCCTTGCCCGCCTGGATCCAAAGCGACCCCACCCGCCTGCGCCAGATCCTCGCCAACCTCCTCAACAACGCCATCAAATTCACCCCCGCTGGCTCCGTCTCGCTCGAATTCTCCCTCGATCCTCTCCGCGCCCGCACCCTGCTCGTCCAGGTGCGCGACACCGGCATCGGCATCCCGCGAGACCGACTGGACCGCCTCTTCAAGCCCTTCTCGCAGGTGGACTCCTCCACCACCCGCAAATACGGCGGCACCGGCCTCGGCCTCGCCATCTGCGATCGCCTCACCCGCCTCATGGGCGGCCGCATCGAGGTCAGCAGCACGCCCAATGAAGGCTCCGTTTTCAGCTTCACCCTTCCGCTTCATCCCGCCGCACCGCTCGTCGATCCGGTGCCCGAAGTCCCGACCTCGGAACCACGCCCCGTCATCCTCCTGATTGAATCCCACCCGCTCAACCGCCGCCGACTGGTCGAGCAGATCAGCGCCCAGCTCGGCCCGGTCGTGGCGCCCACCCGCGTGGAGGAGATACCCGCGCTGCTCGCCTCCGGCGCCCTGCCGCCCTCCGCGCTCATCATCGACTCCACCTTGCCCGAGCCCCCCGCCACCCGCGCCCACCTCCTGTCGGCTCTGCGTCCCCTCGGACTTCCCGTGCTCTGGCTTCACCCCGCCGGTCGCCCGCCGGCGCGCCCCGCCGATCTCGGTCCCGTGCACGCCTCCCTCTCTCGCCCCGCGCGCACCGGCCCCGTCCTCGCCGCCCTCCGCCAGCTCCTCTCGCTCGAGCCCGGCCCCCGCCACCCGGCCTTCGCCTCGCTCGAGGTCGAACGCATCGCCGACACCCACCCGCTCTCCATCTTGGTCGTCGAGGACAACCTCGTGAACCAAAAGGTCGCCCTCCGCTTCCTCGACCGCCTCGGCTACCGCGCCGACACCGTGGCCAACGGACTCGAGGCCATCCGCGCCCTTGAGGACCGTCCCTACGACCTCGTCTTCATGGATCTACAGATGCCCGAAATGGACGGCTTCGCCGCCGCCCGCGAGATCCGCCAACGCCTCCCCGAGAGCCGCCAGCCCGTCATCGTCGCCCTCACCGCCAACGCCCTCCAGGGCGACCGCGAAGCCTGCCTCGCCGCCGGCATGGACGACTACATCACCAAGCCGGTGAAACTCGCCGACATCGCCGCCGCCATCCAGCGGCAGTTCGCCGCCGGCTGAGCCACTTCGCGCGCTCCCGGCTTCGCGCCCCGCTCACCGCCGCACCGAGCGCGGCAGCAGCATCGCCACGCCCGCGCCGGCCACGAAACCGCCCGCGTGCGCCCACCACGCCACGCCGCCCGCCGCCGCCGTGCCCGCGAGCAGCGAGCCCACGCCCGCCTGCGCCTGGATGAAAAACCACACGAGCAAAAACAACGCCGCCGGGATCGGCAGGATCGGCACGATCCAGGGCACGAGCGCGACCACCCAGGCGCGCGGGAAAAACACAAAGTAGGCCCCCAGCACGCCCGAAATCGCGCCGCTCGCCCCGACCATCGGCACGCTCGAGCCCGGCGCAGCGAGCACCTGCGCGCCGGCCGCGGCCGCTCCGGTGGCGAAATAAAACAACGTGAAACCCGCGAAGCCCAGGCGTTCCTCCACGCTCCGGCCAAAGACCCACAGGAACCAGCAGTTGCCCAACACGTGCGGCACGCTCCCGTGCAAAAACATCGAGGTCGCGACGCTTTGCCACTGCGCGCCGTCGTTCCAGCCAGCCACCATCCGCGAGGGCACGAGCGCATGCCGTGTCAGCCATGCCTCGAAGGCGGCCGCGTCGCGCACGAGCAAGACCACCTCATAGGCGAACACCACGAGGCAGGCGACGATGATCAACCCGGTCGCCACCGCCGTCCGGCGGTGCTTTTGCGTGTCCCATAGCGGCAACATGCGCGCCAGCCCATCCGGGCCCGCCCCCGCCGCGCAATCTCCGATTCGCCGCCGGCCCGGAGCTGCCGGACACAGACTTAGCGGGCGCGGCCGCCGGGCTCCGCGGCGGGATCGCGGTCGAGCGTCGCCACCAGCTCCGCGAGCCGCAGGTTGTAGCGCTCCGCCCAGCGCCACGCCTCGCGCGAAAAACGCGCCGAGTCCTCCGACAGCTCGATGTGCCAGCTCCGCTCGATGCGCCGACGCTCGGGAAAACGGATCAACACCGCCGTGGAGATCTGCGCCTCTCCCGGCACCACCCAGTCGCCGACCACCTTGTCGGCCGAGCTGCGGGTGATGCGCCAGCACTCGTAGAAGGTCCGCTCCCCCGCGAGAAAGCGGCTGCTCGCGAGCGCGCGCGGCTCCTCGTCGTAAACCATCCGCAGCTCCGTCTCCCGCTCGCGTTCGGAAATCGAGAGCCAGACCACGAGCGCCAGGACGGCGATCACCCCGCCAAAGGCTTTCCCCAGTTCCGTGACGGTGTTGGACATGGTGATCTTCAGCGAAAGCGAGCGTCCACGCTCTGGCGAGCACGCGGACACCGAAACCGTCGGCCGGGCGGAGGCGGGCCGCCGCGCATGGCAAGGCGTCGAGCCGGACACGCGAAAGCCCTGCTGGGGCGCGACGGGAAGCTTCGCTCCGCCTGATGCGCGCAAGGAGGCCGCGGAGGCGCCGGCATGCGCCAATCTTTTTTAACCCGTCCCTAATCGATGGTGGCCGCGCTTGCCCCGCGCCGCGCGGCGCCCGCATTGTCCGTGCCCTCCCCCGCTCATGCCCACGTCGCCGGCCGCCGCGCATCCGCCGCTCCCCACG
>JAUWBD010000104.1 GCA_030605125.1 Verrucomicrobiota bacterium
GCTGACCTTGGGTTTTGATGGTCGCTTTCATGGAAATAAAGGCGAGAACACAGGCTTTCGGAGCAAGCCGTGCAAGGACTTTTTGGCGAAATCACGCGGATGGCGGCGTGATGGCGCATATCGGGCGGTCTCCGGAGCGAGGGGCGGAGGACTTTGCTCTGGCGCGTCGGCGGATGAACTCTCAATTTTGCGAAATGATGGTTTACCCCGCCGGAATTCGGAGCGCGCGTCGCGTCCGTTGGTTGAATCTTGGCCTTGGACTGCTGCTCGCGGCTACCTCCGCCCAAGCCCGAATCGGCGACACGCCGGAGCAGATGAGCGCGAGGATGCTGCAGCCCGATCTCGGGCGAAATTTCACCTGGCCGAGAGATTTCTCGGAACGCGACAAAGAGCGCGAGCGCCGCGAGTTCCCGCTCACCCCCTTCAACCATCTCCTGCCCACGAGCGCCGAGGACTGGCGCGAACAGATTTTCTGGAAAAGCGCCCTGCGGCGGCAGTTGAGCAACGAAGATGGCTGGCGGGTCCATGTCTATCATCTGCGTGGGCGCTCGGTGCTGGAACTCTATCGTCGCGTCGGCGCTTCGCTCAACGAGTTTGAGATCAACGCCATCCTCGGCCGCATGCGGGGTAACCAGACGTGGCATCGCGTCGCGCGCAGGGACAACGCGGACACCGTGCTCGGGTATGAATTCGAACTCGGTGAAGGCGCCGAGGCCACCCTGCGCGCGCGACGGCAGGGCGATTGGCTGATCGTTTTCCATAAGCGCTTGGATGACTACCTGCTCGCGCGCAAAGAGGCGTGGGACGCCAACGAGGCCCAGCGCAAGGCGGAGCTCGCCGCGCAGCAGGAGAAGCTGGCCCCGATCAGCGTGGACGGGTTTTAGTCTAGTGTCCTGTCACCGAAGTGATTTGAGTAAATGCGGTCAGAGAATGGCCGCAAAAAGGCGCAAGAGGCGCAAAAACAAGCAGAGCTGCCGGAGCTTTGGATCGATTTTGCGACTTCTGCGCCTCTTTGCGGCCAATTCATTCCTAAAGAGACTTCGATGACGGGACACTAGACCGCCGGCCTGGCCAGAAACTCGCGCGCGGCCTCGATATCCGCGGCGACCAGCCCGTGGCCGGCCTCGGCGTGGAGAAGTTCGCCCACTTCCGCGCCGCCGTGCCGGAGAAGCGCGGCGAGCCGCGGCGGGTGATCGAGCGGCACGATCGGATCGCGCGCTCCATTGAGCAGCAGCACGCGGCGGCCGGCGAGCGAGCCCGGGGCGGCCGCGCGCTCGAGCACGACCATGGGCCGGAGCAGGATCGCGCCGGCGAGCGGCAGGCCGGGGTGGAGCTGGAGCAACGCGGCCGCGGCGTTGGCGCCGTTGGAAAAGCCGACCGCGACCAGTCCGGGCGAGCTGCTCAAGCCGTGGTGCCGCGCCGCCTCGTCCACAAACGCAGCCAGCTCGTCGATGCGCGGCACGATCGCCGCGGGGTCGAACACGCCTTCCGCGAGGCGCGGGAAAAAGCGCGCCGCGCCGCCTTCGCTCACGCGGCCGCGCGGCGAGAGCAGGGCCGATCCGGGCGAGATGCGGCCGGCGAGGCCGACGAGGTCGTGCTCGCCGCCGCCCGTGCCGTGCAGCAGGAGCAGCGGCGGCGCGGACGGATCGGAACCGGGACGAAAGAGGTGGGGCCAGTCGGTGAGCTTCATGGTGGGATTCAAACGGGCAGGGGCTCGAGCGCGCTTTCGATCTCGGCGCGGTGGGGTTCGTATTGCGCGGGCAACTTCAGCGTGGTGCCGAGCGTTTCCACCGGTTCATCGATCGTGAATCCGGGCTGGTCGGTCGCGATCTCGAAGAGCACGCCGCCCGGCTCGCGGGCGTAGATCGAGTGGAAGTAGTTGCGGTCGATCTGGGGGCTGACTTGCAGGCCCGCGGCTCGCCACTCGGCTTGGGCGGCGAGTTCGTCGGCGTCGGTCGCGACGCGGAAGGCCACGTGGTGCACGGTGCCCACGCCGGGGCGGCCGCGCGGCGCGGAGGGCGCGGCGACGAGGTCCACGTAGGCGCCGGGTCCGCCGTCCGCGACGGCGTGGCGAACGCGGAGCGTGCCGTCGGGGAGCGCCTCGCGGGCGGTCTCGCGATAGCCCATGCGGGAAACGAGCAGCTCGCTGGTCCGGCCGGAATCGGCGTGGGTGAGCGTGACGGAGTGGAAGCCGCGCAGGCCGTGCGCGAGCGGCACCTCCGGGTGGGCCCAGGGCTGGCGCGGGTCGGCCTCGGCGGTGGCGACGATTTCGAGACCGAGGCCGTCGGGGTCGGCGAAGCGCAGGACGGCGTCGCCGAAGCGTGTCTCCTCGGTGAAGGCGACGCCGTGGGCGGCGAGGCGCTCGCGCCAAAACGCGAGCGAGGAGGCCGGCGCCGACCAGGCGGTGGCGGTGGCCTGGCCGGGGCCCACGCGGCCGCGTGGCTGGCCGGCCCAGTAGAAGAAGGTGAGCGCGGAGCCGGGCGTGCCGACCGTGTCGCCGAAGTAGAGGTGGTAGGCGGAGGGATCGTCGAAATTGACCGTGCGCTTCACGAGGCGCAGGCCGAGCACGCGGGTGTAGAAGCCCACGTTGGCGGCTACGTCGCCCGCCATCGCGGTGATGTGGTGAAGACCGAGGAGTTTCATATTATTCGATGTTAAAGTAATTCGGGAGGGGAGGGCGGGCGGCGCGGGGCCGTCCGCCGAGCGGGCTCACCTGCGGGCCGCGATCGTGGAGGATTTGGCGAGGTGGGCGTCGAGGGAGAGGGCGCCGCCGCCGGTCAGCACGAGGGCCACGGCCACGAGCATCAGGGTGAGCGGGAACTCCATGCCGGCGGGGGCGAAGAAGGCCGAGCGGTGCACGGTCCAGATCGCCACGGCCATGATGATGGCGGCCTGGGCGGCGGCGAGGCGGGTGAGGAGGCCGAGGACGATGAGGATGCCGCCGAAGAATTCGCCGCCGCCGGCGAGGGCGGCGTGGAGCACGCCGGGCTTGAGGCCGAGGTTGTTCTCAAAGAACTGCGCGGTGGCCTGGAAGCCGTTTCCGCCCCACCAGCCGAAGAGTTTTTGCGCGCCGTGGCCGATGAAGACCGAGCCGAGGGCGAGGCGGAGCGCGAGGGGCGCGGCGGAGGTGGAGTCGGTGCGGAGGGAGCGGGCGAGGAGCGATTTCATGGCGTGTCGGGTGGGTGGATGTTGTTTCGATGTGGGACTAAAGGGCGGGCCTGGCTCAGGCGGCGGGCGCGGGACGGCCGCGGCCGAGTTTTTTGCAGAGCTCCCCGAGCATCGCTTGTTCGGCCCGGCTGAGGTGGGCGAACTCGGCGGTGATGGCGGAGGCTACCTTGGGGAAGAGCGCGGAGACGCGTTTGCGACCGGCGGGGGTGAGCGAGACGATCCAGCGGCGGCGGTCCTCGCGGTCGCGCTCGCGAGAGACGAGCCCGTCGCGTTCGAGGTTGGAGAGCACGAGGGTGAGGTTGCCGGCGCTCTTGAGGATCTTTTCGGCGAGTTCGCCGGCGGAGAGCGGGCCGCGGTGAAGCAGGGCCTCGAGCACGCCGAACTGGGTGAGGGTGAGCTGGTCGTCGAGCGGCGAGTGGGCCCGGGCGGTGACGGTCTCGGCCGCGCGCATGAGCTTGATGTAGGCGTCGAGCGCGGCGACCTCGGCGGGGGAACCTTTGTGGGCGGTGGGCATGGCCGGTAAATCAGGATGCTTCGATGTTGAAGCGAAAAAAGGTATGATGTCAAACTAAATGAAATGATTTTGATTGCTCTCCGTGGTGGGCCCTCCGGCAGCCTGAGCTTTGACCGCGGATTTCGCGGCTAGGCGCGGATTCGGAAGAAGGTTTTGACGCGAAGACGCGAAGAACGGACCGAAGATCGCCAAGGTCCTGATCTTTGCGGACCTTGGCGATCTCGCGTTAAAAAGTCCGATTGCTCGGGCGATTGATTCTATCCGCGCCCATCCGCGTCATCCGCGGTTCAAAATCTGAACCCAGAAACAGCAGTCCAACCCACCACGGATTGCACGGATTGGCACGGATCAAACCGGAGGCGGGAAAACCGGAACGGCGTTCACTCGCTGAAGGGAGCCAAGCCTCTTTTATCCGTGTTCATCCGTGAAATCCGTGGTTCCAATTGCCGAACTCAGGCTGATGTTTTGACCGCGGATTTCGCGGATCCCGCGGATAGAAAGCATCTGGATTATCCGCGCCCATCCGCGTCATCCGCGGTTTAAAATCTGAACCCAAGAAACAGCAGTCCAATCCACCACGGATTACACGGATTGGCACGGATCAAACCGGAGACGGGAAACCAGAACGGCGTTCACTCGCTGAAAGGGAGCCAAGTTTTTTTATCCGTGTTCATCCGTGAAATCCGTGGTTCCAAATGCCGAGCTCAGGCTGATGTTTTGACCGCGGATTTCGCGGATCTCGCGGATAGAAAGCATCTGCATTGTCCGCGCCATCCGCGGTTAAAAACTTGAACCTTCTTGGCGGTCAGCCGCGCTTGCGGCGGGCGTGGAAGGAGGACGGCGCGCCTTTGCCGGGTTTCGGCGCGGCGCGCTTGGCGGGGCGCGGAGCGGCGGCGGTTTTGGCGCCGGCCACGGCGTCCGCTTCCGGCGGCGGCGCGGGCGGCGCGAGGCGGTCGGGCGCGAAGAAGGGGTTGTATTTGCGCTCGTGGGCGAGGGTGGTGAGCGGGCCGTGCCCGGGGCCGATCACCGTGTCCTTGGGCAGGCTGAAGATGCGGGCGCGGGTGCTTTTCACCTGCTCGACGAAACGGGTGGGGCTGCCGCCCACCGAGGCCGAGAAAAGCGCGTCGCCGCAGAGCGCGAGCGGCCAGCTGAGGCCTTTGACGAAGAAGGTCGTCTGCCCCGGGGAATGGCCGGGCGTGGGCAGGCACTTGATGGCGATGACCCCGAGGTGGAAGTAGGCGTTGTCGGAGAAGACGCGCGCGCCGGGCAGGTCCAGGGGCTCCTTTTCGTGCGACCACACCTCCGCGCCGGTGGCGGCGACCAGCCGGGGCAGCGCGGCCACGTGGTCCTCGTGGGAGTGGGTGATGAGGATCTGCTTCACCCGTAGTCTATGCGTGGATACGACGTCGAGCAGCTCGGAGACGTCGGCCCCGGTGTCGATCACGGCGGCCTCGCGGGTCTTGTTGTCCCACACGAGGTAGTTGTTCACGGTCATGTCCTCGTGCACGGTGTTGAACATCGCGAAGCCGCGCGGGAAGACCGGGGCGCGCGGGTAGGCCTCCTTTTTCGCGAGGATCTCGAGGGCGTCGGGCGAGAGTTGGAGGTGCCGGGCGATTCGGCGCAGCACGGGCAGGCGCGGCTCGCCGGCTTTCACCGCGGCAAGGTCCTCCGCCGAGATCTCCGCGCGCGCCGCCAGATCGGCGTCGGAGATGCCGTAGCCGCGCTGGGCCTTGGCGACGACGTCGTTGAAATTGTCCTCGATGGGGATGAGCGGCATGAAAGGGAGGGTTGGACGTGAGCTGCGCGTCAAAGAGTCTGAAAGGATCGGGCGACGGGCAGGAGGGGGAAATTCAGGACAGGCGAACGGGAGCGCCGGTGCGGGCGGATTCGTAGATCGCGTGAATGAGGCCCACGGCGGCGCGGCCCGACTGGCCGTTGACGAGCGGCTCGCGGTCCTCGCGCACGGCGCGGACAAACTCGGCGAACTGCTCGCGGTGCGCGTCGCCCCATTTCCAGACCGGGCGTTGCGCGTCGGCCTCGCCGGCCTCGGCGTGGTGCACGGCCTTGCGCGTGCCGCCGGTGGCGACCTGGTGGGCGTGGGCCGAGCCGCCGACATTTTGCACGGTGTCGCGGCCCTTGATCGCGAGCGTGTGCAGTTCGTCGCCCTCCAGGATGGCGCTGCCCTCCGTGCCGTAGAGGCCGAGGCGCACGAGAAAGCCGGGGTAGCAGGCGGTGGAGCCGAAGAGCGTGCCCAGGGCGCCGTTGGCGAAGACGAGGGTGGCGCAGGCGAGGTCCTCCACTTCGATGCGCTCGTGAGCGGCGGTGGCCACGCGGGCGTAAACCTCCTTCACCGGGCCGAGCAGCCAAAGCATGAGGTCGATGGTGTGGATGCCCTGGTTCATGAGGCAGCCGCCGCCGTCCAGGGCCCAGGTGCCGCGCCAGTCGCCGGAATCGTAATACTCCTGCGTGCGATACCACGGGATGCGCACATCGGCGGCGATGAGGCGCCCTAGCGCCTGCTCGTCGAGCAGGCGGCGCACCACCTGCGAGTCGGGGTCGAAGCGGTGCTGGGAGATGATGGCCAGGCGGCGGCCGGAGGCCTTTTGCGCGGCCAGCAGGGCGTCGCATGCGGCCACGGTGACCTCCATCGGCTTTTCCACGACCACATGCTTGCCGGCGCGGAGGGCCTCCGCGGCGAGCGTGCCGTGGGCGCCGCTCGGGGTGCAAAGGGTGATGGCGTCGATCGCCGGATTGGCGAGCAGCTCCGGCCAGGAGGCGACCGCGAGGCCGTGTTTGGCGGCGAAGGCGCGGGCGCGCTCGGCGTCGATATCGCAACAATGCGTGAGGGAGGCGAGGCCGGGCAGCTCTTGTAGGGCCTTCGTCTGGGTCGGGGCGATGGCTCCGCAGCCCACGAGGGCGAAGCGCAGCGGCGCGGCTTGTTCGGACGCGGATGAGGGGGTCGCGGGGGCGGACATGACGGCGAAAGCCGGCAAGCCTGCGGGCCTTGCGGCTTCTGCGCAAGCGGGGAGGGCGGGGGCGCTCGCTTTTGCGGCGCCGGGGGATTGATCTGGAGTGCGGAGCCTTGGCTCCGCTCTCGACGCCGGGCCTCGGCCCGGCGCCGCTCTCCCCTTGGCGCGGCGGGGCGCCCGAGGCGCCCCGACAAAAGCGGCGCCGAGGCCCGCACTCCAAAGCGCGGCCCGTCTCCCGGCGCCGAGGGGGCGCCGCCGGGCTTGCGCCTCGGGGCGGCGCGCCTTTTGTTGGCCGGCTTTTCCCCATGGCTTACGACTGGCTCAAAGGTGTCGCAGACGAATATGACGTGATCGTGATCGGCTCCGGTCTCGGCGGCATGACCGGCGCCAACGTCCTCGCCAAGGCCGGCCACAAGGTCCTCCTCCTCGAACACCACTACCAGTTCGGCGGCCTCGCCACCTGGTTCACCCGCAAGGGCGGGCACATCTTCGACATCTCTTTGCACGGCTTCCCCAGCGGCATGATCAAGAGCTGCCGCCGCTACTGGACCAAGGAGATCGCCGACTCGATCCACCAGTTGAAGGACGTGCGCTTCGTGAATCCGCAGATGGACGTGTGGACGACCTTCACCCGCGAGGACTACACCCGCGTGCTGGTCGAGCAGTTCAGGCTCCCGCGCGAGCAGGTCGAGTCGTTCTACGACCACCTGCGCCAGATGAACTACTACGACAACAACCCCGAGACCACGGGGCAGATGTTCGAGCGCTTCTTTCCCGGCCGGCCCGACGTGTGGCGCCTGCTGATGGAGCCGATCTCCTACGCCAACGGCTCCACTTTCGACGATCCCGCCATCACCTTCGGCATCGTCTTCAGCAACTTCATGGGGGCGGGCGTCTTCACCTTCCAGGGCGGCTCGGACCTCCTGATCGAGAAGATGTGCGACGAGCTGCGCAAAAACGGCGTCGAGCTGCGCAAGCGGGTATTGGTGGACCGGATACTCGTCGAGGAGCGCGACGGCCGCAAGGTCGCCTGCGGCGTCGTGGCCAAGAGCGGCCGCGTGATCCGCGCCAAGGCCGTGCTCTCCAACGCCAACATCAAGAACACCATCTTCCGCCTCGCCGGGGAGGAGAACTTCCCCGCCGACTTCGTCGAGCAGGCGCGCGCGGTGCGCATCAACTCCAGCTCCTGCCAGGTCTATTTCGGCATCCGCAAGGGCGAGAGCATCCCGCACATCGGCGACCTTGTCTTCACCTCCGACGCGCCGGCCTACAGCCCCGAGGAGCTGAAGGGCCTGCACACCACCAGCCGCACCTTCTCCGTCTATTACCCCGACACCCGTCCCGGCTCCGACCGCTACACCGTCGTGGCGTCCCTCAACGGGCATTACGAGGATTGGGCGAAGATGGACGAGGCCGCCTACGAGGAGCACAAGAAGCGCCTGATCGAGGAGAGCCTGGTGGCGCTGGAGAAATACATCCCCGGCGTGCGCGAGAAGATCGATTGGATGGAGGCCGCCACGCCGCGCACGATCGAGCGCTACACCACGCACATGGCCGGCACGAGTTTCGGCACCAAGTTCGAGGGCCTGCCGGTTTCGATGAACCTCTCCGACAAGCTGCCCGGCCTCTTCCATGCGGGCAGCGTGGGCATCATCATGAGCGGCTGGCTGGGCACGATCAACTACGGCGTCATCACGGCCAACAAGATCGACAAGTGGCTCTTCGGCCTGAAGCAGGCCGCGGCGGCGCAGCCGTCCGCCGCGGCCTAGATCATTTCAAATAAACTGTAGCCGCTGAATTCACGCGGCCGCCTTACGGTGGAACGCGTTGTCCTCAACGCGTTGACGCGGCAAGGCCGCGCCCGGTGCGAGCGCGTTGGGCCAACGCGCTCCACCCTTGATGAGGCTAAATCAACGGCATGGGCGTCCCGCCCATGTTCCGAACCCACGGGCGAGACGCCCGTGCCACGTCAAACCACCCGCCTTTTGCGGCGGCTGCATGTCGCAGGGCGCCGCGTTTTGCGAAGGGCACGCCGGAGCCTTGGGCGGCTTGACCAAGCTGCTGTGGGCATACATTCGTATTTCATCATGAGCACGATCCTGACCGTTCGGCTGACGAAGGACGAGGCGGCCTCCTTGGCTCGGCGCGCCAAGCGTGCGGGCGTGAAAAAGGCCACTCTGGTGCGAGCACTGATCCGGGAGGAGGAGCTGGCGACATCGGCGGATCTGTTGCGGTGGGCCGAGGCGCGCGCCGGAGACGCCCGCCTGCGGGTGCGCCGCGCATGAAGCGCTACCTGCTCGATTCTTCCTTCGTCATCGATCTGTTCAACGAGGTGGCGGACGGGAGGCAAGGGCCTGCCCATCGGTGGTTGCGCGCCCGGCCCCGGGCGGAACTGTGGATATCGCCCGTTACCTTTGCGGAGGTGTTGGAGGGCGCGGAGGACGTCGAGGCGGTTCGGGCGGCTTTGGCGCGCTTCCGCTGGCAAGGCATCGGCCGGGCGCATGCGGAGCGGGTTGCGCTGGCGCAATCTCGCAGCGCCCGGCGACGAGGCGAGAACGATGCCTGGCAGGTGGCGGTGGCCGAGGCGATGGAGGCGGTGGTGGTGGGCCACGATCCGGCCGCGTTTGCGCGTCTTGGCCCCGGCTATGCCGACCATCGAGATTGACGGCTTCCGTTTTGGAGTGCGGAGCCTCGGCTCCGCTTTTCGACGGCCCGCCCCGGCGGGTTCGCCGCGAGTCCGCAAGGGCCGCGGGGTCTGCGCCTGATGCCGGCCCCGGGGAAGTGGGCGGCGGCCCTTGGACGGGGGTAAAATTCCGGGAAGAATGGTCGGAACCCGGGACTTTGCCGTTGCGTCCCAAGAAGGAGCTTTCAACCTTGCTCTCTCCCCTATGAGTTCCCCTCTCACCCGCGGCGAGCGTGGTGCCCTTCGATCCTTCGGAGCGGCCTTCACGCTCATCGAGTTGCTGACCGTGATCGCGATCATCGGCATCTTGGCCGCGATCACCTTCGGTGTCATGAAAGGCGTCCAAGAGCGGGCCGCCGTCAGTCAGGCACGTGTTGAACTCGCCGCTCTCGCCCAAGTGCTGGAGAGCTACAAGAAGCATTACGGCGACTATCCCCGCGTCACCACGACCACGGCGAACGATGGGGCGCTGCAATTATATCAAGCGCTCAACGGACAGCGCGGGCCCACTGGAACGGTTCTCAACCCGCGACAAAAGGCTTTCCTCGAGGCGGACCGCTTCACGCTAGAGGATCCCTCCGCCGCAATCACCGCGGATAACCGCATCCTTGATCCATGGGGGCGCCCCTACCGCTACTTATACAACCCCGCTTCCGCCAGCTGGGACAAGCGCCCCTTCCTGCTCTTTTCTCTCGGCCCGACCACCGGCTCCGACGACGTCGGCACCATGACAAACGGCGCCCCGATCACGACTGGCAACCACGCGGATAATATCTACGCGAACCTCAATTAGCCCCCTATGCAAACCTACCGAAACATCCGAGCGTTCACGCTTATCGAGCTTCTGACCGTCATCGCCATCATCGGAATTTTGGCCGCGATCATCATTCCGACCACCGGCGCCGTTCGCACCGCCGCGAAGAAGTCGCAGACCAAGTCACAGTTCAGCCAGTGGGCCCAAGCCATGACGCTGTTCAAACAGGAGTATGGCTATTTCCCGAACATTGATAATAATACGAATAAGATCGTCTCAGCTCGCTTTGCTGGCGCGCTCACTGCCCGCGCTTTGAATGGCGATCGTATCGACCCGCCCGACGCCGCCCTCCACGGCAACAAGAAGGCGATGAGCTTCTACTCACTCTCTGACAACGATCTCAACGACGCCAAGAATTCTATTGCCGATGCCTTCGGCAACGTGGACATCGCCGTTCTCTATGATCGTGATGGGAATGGTCAGATCGACGGCAGCTTTTCCTCAGCGACCGCTCCAGAAGGCAGTGATACGGTTCCTTCCGTAGTCGCGATTTCCTCTGGGAATTCGATCCCCGCGAGTATCAATTACCCGATCCGCGCAACGGTCGTCTTTTATTCCGCCGGCAAGGGCACCGGATCGAACGACATCGTCTATAGCTTCAAATGAACCGTTCTTCGCGAGCGTTCACGATCATCGAGCTTTTGGTGGTCATCGGCCTGATCGGCATCCTGGCCGCCGGTATCGGCCTCGCCCTTTCGCGGGGCAATAGCGGCACCGCGCTCCAAGCGGGGCAGGGCACGCTGCAAAGCCTGATCTCGGCCGCCCGCGCCCAAGCGGCGATTCGCCAGGCGACGGCCGACTTGGTGATCGATACCAACCGCGAGTCCGACGGCTTTCTCCGCAACTTCTACATCGTCGTGGGCGGCGAGGCGGTCGGCGCCCCGATTTCCCTGCCGCAGGGGATCTACTTGGTGCCGAGGAATACGACGACCACCTATGGTGGTGGCGTGATTTTCGAGCCCGCCACGTCGGATTGGACGAACAAGGTCTCGACCGCGTTCGCCGACACCAGCGTAACGATCTCCAATGTGACCGGCACCTATAGCCGTGTCGTCGGGATCACCGTGCGGGGAAACGCCGCGCCTGGCGGTGGCACTCTGATTCTTGCCTCCGGTGACCGTCGGAGCGCCGATACCGTCGCCTTCACCAACCCCAACTCGGTCCGTGGCGCGCGCGTGAGCACCTACGGGGTTCTTACTCTCATCAACGATGCACAAGCGTTCTGAAACTTTTCCCTTCGTCGCGCGAAAGCCGCGCCGCGCCTTCTCGCTTGTCGAGGTGGTCATTGCCGTCGGCATCTTCGCCTTGGCCGTGGCGGCGATCATCGGCATCTTGGCCGCCATCGGCAAGGGCGTCTCCGATGTTCAGGACAGCGAAAAGGCCGCTCGATTGGTGACAGTCGTTCAGTCTCGGCTGCAAGCGGTTCCTTTTCAGTCCATCGATGATGCATTGCGGACAAACGCACAGATTACGGCTTACGATACTGCGACCAACAATAACAACAACTACGATCCGGAGACCCACCCATTCATCTTCTTTGCGAGTGAAGATGGGAATATTATCGCTCCCTATTCCCATCCCGATGGTGTCGAGAGCCCTAATAATCCTTGGACTTTAAAACGATCCGGAACCAATGCTGAACAGCGCGATGCACTGAAGTTCTTCGAACTCGCCCTCATTCGCAACGAGTCCCTTTCGCCTGACGGCACTGGTGGCTTCCTCGCGTTCACCATCCGCGTCCGATGGCCGGCCTACCTCGGGAACGGCGCACGTGTGACCGACAACTCCCAGAAAAACGTCCTGCTCGTCCCGGCCGCGGTGACCCGCTGATCCGCCCTTCCTGCGCTCCTTCCCCATGTTTTCCCTGAAACAAAGCCGAGGCTTCACCATCATCGAACTTCTGGTCGCGGTGGGCGTCACCGCTATCTTGGTTGCCTTGATGCTGAGTATTACTATTAATATTTTAAGTGGATGGAATCGCTCCTCCGGTAAATTGAGCAATGAGAATCAGGCGCGGTTGATTTTGGATATCCTCTCTCAGGATATCCAAGGGGCGATTCTCCGATATGATTCGAACGCTTGGTTTGTCGCCACGATACAAGACGATCAGAGCGGCGCTGGTGATTCTGGAATGACGACGACTACGTTCACCGCCGACTGGCCGAGTTCGGGGATAAAGCCTCAGGCGTCCTCTAACTCTTTCGTGATCAACCCCTCCGAGCGCCTGATCTCTAACTATAGGTTCGGCCAAGCGGGGGTATGGCTTCGTTTTTTTACGGTTCCGCCAGACGGCGCTTCCACAAACCTATCCGATACCTCCGCACCGCGTGCCGTTGCCTATCAGATGCTCAGAGCCCAAGTAAACGGGTCGGCTCAGAGTTCATATATGTTGTTCCGTTCGGAGGTTCGGCCGGGCGGCACTTCGAGTGGTTCTACGTTTAGTCATGGGTATGATCTATTTCAGGGTCGAATGGTTACGGATAGTGATGGTAGTCCTGGCTACAATAGCACAGCGCATGGTAATCGTGAAGATATTGCTTCCAGATCGAACGCCACGCGAGTGCGTAGTCCTCACGTTGATCATGTTATTGGGACTAATGTGATCGATTTTGGCATTAAGATATATGGCAAGGAGGCTGGAGCCGAGGTTGAACTTTTTCCCGTTCGGCGTAACTCTGCGGGTGCTTCTTTGGGTGCGGTTGCCAGTGCCCCTCCGCTGACGTATGCCGCATCGCTCCGTAATCCTGCTTCTCCTCCTCCTGATATACTACGAATCGGAAATGCGGCGAATATCATTTACGGTGACAACCCCACCGTTGATGGACACTCGCCTATATATCCGACGGCCGTTGAAGTTCTGGTTAGAATTTTAACGCCGGAAGGAGCGCGCTTGATCGCTGCATTGGAAGCTAATCAGATAGCTGCTCCCGACGGGCTGTCACCACAAGCCCATTGGTGGCGAATAGCTGAACAGCATTCTGATGTTTTCACACGGCGAATCGACATTCGGGCGAAACCCTTATGATAATTTCACTGATGTTCGTAAGAGTTATAGCTTTTCATGTTGAATCAAATTTCTAATCATTCCCTGAGACAAACAAGGCACGGCTTCGCCCTGATCATCACCGTCGTCCTCGTGGCGTTCCTGGTGCTCATCCTTGTCGGCCTCGCCACCTTCACGCGGGTGGAGACGCAGGTGGCGGACAACACGGAGGCTCTCTCTCGCGCGCGGCAAAACGCGCTCGCGGGGCTCAGCCTCGCCGTCGGCCAGCTCCAGGAGCACCTCGGGCGCGACGAGCGCGTGACCGCCCGGTCCGAGCTCATCGGCGGCGTCGGCCCCGGCAACAATGCGTTCATCACCGGTGTCTGGAACACCAACATCGCGGGCAATCTCCCCGCGACGCCCGATGCGTGGTTGATCAGCGGCACGGAAGGTGCCGCCCCGCCCAATTCCACCGCCGGTCTCCAAGACGCCAGCACCGCCGTCTCGGCGGCGTTCGACGACGACAACGGATGGGTTTTCGTGGTGTATAACAATTCCGTCGGCACAGCCTTAGCCGATCGGCCGCGTCGAGTTCGCCTCGCCAAACAGGCCATCGAGGTGCCCCGCGCCGCTATCCCCGGTCTCGGTGGCGCCGGCAACGTCGCCATCGGCCACTACGCTTACTGGGTAGGCGATGAGGGCGTGAAAGCCAGCGCCGCCGTGGTCGCTCCGGACTACTCCACGCTCACCTACGACAACGGCGGCACCGGCGGCGATGCTTGGAACAACGCCGTCGCGTCGAATACCGCCGAGACCGGAGCCACCCTGCGCAGCCGCCTCGCCCAGTTTGCCCAGCCCTACCGCCGCCTCGATCACTTCTACCCCGGCATGGACTACACGATCGGCTCCACGATGGCGGAGCTCGGGCGCGTCACGGACCTTCCGCAACTGCAGTTCGTCACAAACTCGGTCGCCGCGCCCGCCACGCGTCTGGCTAACTTCCGCGCCCGTTTCCACGACATCACCCCGCTCGCCCGCGGCGTCCTCGCCCGCACCGATGCCGGCAACGCCGCCGGCACCGACCGCCTCCGCGCCGACCTGAGCGCCACCGCGGCCGCCATCGCCCCCGCCACCAGCGCGGTCAACGATTACTGGGTGACACGTCCCTTCGAGTTTTCGACCAACCCGCCCGACGTGCTCGGCGCCTATTACCGCATTGCCGGTAGGAAGGACGCAGCCGCTGGATCCAACCTCAGCTTTTCGCTTGCCCCTGTTCTATCCGAAGCCGGCTTATTCGTCGCCTTCGGTCCCCCTCCTGGCGGTGGTAACATGAGTCTTATCGCTACCGTCGTCGGCGAGTTCTGGAATCCTTATGCCGCCACCCTGCGGGCTGATTCCAATCTCCGGGTCCTTGTGCGAACCGGCCCCGACCCTATTGAATTTCGTATCACCGATACCGACAGCACGGTTCATATCATTACTGTTGGGGCGAACACCGATATCGTTAGCGGCGTGGTTGCGGCCAATCAAGATTTTGGACCGGGTGCAGTCCTTCAGTTTACTACCACTGACACCGGGCAATTTTCCGCCACCACCGTAGGCGGGCAGGTAACCTCCTTCAACTCCGGCCAACCTGCGAATGATGTTGATAGTTGCGAGTTGCCTCAGATCGAAGCCGGCGGCCTCATAATCCAGTTGCAGGAAAACACTGGCTCCGGCTGGGCGACCCTTCAAGAATTTGCTTTAGCGGGGCGTGATGCAGAGGCCGACGTCGCGCCGGGCGGTGCAGACGGCATAGTGGCTGGATACGGATTTGAACTCCATCGTGATTTCGGGCTCTGGTCGAACCCTAATCATCCGTCTGGTAACGCACGCGATCCTCGCTCCGCCGACTTTGTCACCGACGACCACCTAGCCGCGCTCTCACTGGGTCGTGCTAATTCAAACTGGAGTCCGAATGCGTCCGAGAACAACGTGCCGAGCGATGTGGCGGAAGGCGCTCCGTTTGAAAATGCGTCCTCGATTGTTCTGTTCGATCTGCCAAGGCAGGAAATTATTTCGGTTGCTCAGTTGATGCACATGCCCGGGCGGCGCCCATATGAGCTGATCCACGGTGCCAACGACCGCGGACTCTTTGATCGCGCCTTCGTCTCCACCGTGCCGCGCAATGCGGCAAACTGGAATTACATCACCCAAGCCCGCCCCAACCCCTTCCTTGAGGTCTTCATGCCTGAGCGAGCACCTGGTGCCGAGATTGGCGACGCCACCGACTCCGCGACGGTTGTGGCCGACAAGCGCCGTGACAGCCTCCGAGACGGCGCGATCTCCTCTCGCTTTCAGCTCATCCGCGGCGCGTTCAACATCAACTCAACATCCAGTGCCGCCTGGGCCGCCGTGCTCGGCAGCCGCATTGAAGCGTGGGATACTCAAGAAGATGCCGCGGCTACCGTGAACCGGGCCTTTTTCCGCGTTCCTCATGGTGCGCAAGAAAAGGGCTTGGCGAACCTTGTCATCACTAACATTGCCGAAGATAATCCAAACGCCCCTTCTGGAGCCTTACTCGACGACGCCAGCGCGCTAGCCGCCATTGGTCGCCGTCTCACCTCGGCCGAGGTCACCGCTCTTGCCGATGCCATCGTGGCCGAGATCACCGCCCGTGGTCGGCCCTTCGCCTCCCTTGCCGAGTTCGTGGGTGCGCCATCCGCCGATCCTTCTGACGGCACGCGCACCCTGCTTCAGAAAGCTATCGACGACTCAGGCGTTAACAACGTCCTCACCGACACTCCCACCGAGAGCTACCGCCACTCGGCCGGCGCCATCACCCCCGCCGACATCATCACGGCGATCGCGCCCTTCATGTCCGCCCGCTCGGATACCTTTAAGATCCGCGTTTATGGCGACGCGCGTAATCCCGTGACCGAGACCGTCACTAGCCGCGCTTGGTGCGAGGCAATTGTGCAACGTATCCCGGACCTCGCCGAAGATCCGACCGCCGCCGCGGCCGATGTCGTGCGCGCTAACCCCAACGATTATCGCTTCGGTCGTAAGTTCCAAATTATCTCCTTCCGATGGCTCACATCCGACGACTTGTAAGCTTTAGCCTCAGTCTCTTTGTCGCATTCGCGGCAAGCGCGGTGGTCCGTGGGCAGCAGGGAGACTCTCCGAGCACCGTCTCGGCCGTCTGGCTTCGCGGCTTTGCCTCGACTGGTGGGGAACTCTTTCTTGCCCAAGGCGAAAACAAACCGGTGCCCTTGGCCGTCGGGAGTAGTTCCCGTGGGAAGTCGGTTGAGCTGCGCGGCGCTCCTGCGTCGCTCCGGCTCCTTCGACCCGCCGCGAACGCTTCGGCCGCCGGCGACAAGTCGGCGGGCTTTGTTCCTGTAAGCGAGATCCGCCTGCCCGCCGGCAATCCCAAGCGTGTCTTACTTGTGCTCGCCTCGGCCGGCGCGGGCGGTGAGATCCGCGCGACCGCGATGGCGGACGACGAGACTTCTTTCCCCTCGCATACAGTGCGGGTGGCAAATTTTTCCGGAGCCCCGGTTCTCATGCGCCTGGACCGGCAGGTAAAGCCGGTCGCGCCCGGCGCCACTGAGCCGATGCCCTACGCTGTGCTCGCGGACCCGAAGTTGCGCGACGTGCCGAGCTTCCCCTTTGCGCTCGCTGCGCAGGATGACGTTTTCTTTAACGGACGAATCGATGCTTGGTTGAACTCCCGGACTCTGGTGCTGGTCACGCCGCCCTCCGCGGAAGGCCGGTCACCCGGCGTTCAGGTCTTGGTTGATCGGCCCAAGTCAGCCGCGCCGGCTAAGGTGGCGAAGCAGTGACCCAGCCGCAGCCGGCTAATCGGCTTGTGGCAATCACTCGTAGCGGCATTCGGTCCAGGAACGGCGCCTCACCCCGCGGTGGCCGCGAGTTTCTCGCGGTCCTGCTCGGTCTTGAGGCGCAGCTGGCCGCAGGCGGCGTCGATATCGTGCCCTTTTTCCCGACGTAGCGTCACCGGCACACGGGCTGCGCGCAGCACGTCGGCGAAG
>JAUWBD010000250.1 GCA_030605125.1 Verrucomicrobiota bacterium
CCCCGCGTCATCGACCTCTTCGTCGCCCAGACCTGCGACCTGCTCGCCGAGCTGATCTGCGTATTTGAATCACAACTACAGCCGGAGTTTCGCTCCCGCCTCCTCGCGCGCCTCCGCACCGAGGTCTTCCCGGCCTTCCACGAGGGCGACTTTTTCTGGCGCTCCATCACCAACAACTGGAATGCCGTCTGCCATCAAGGTGTGCTCGGCGCCGCGCTCGCCCTCGAAGACGACGTCTCGGTCCTCGCGCCGCTCCTCCTCCGCGCCCGCGACGGCCTGCCCCGCTTCCTCGAGGGCTTCGGCCCCGACGGCGCCTGCTCCGAGGGCCCCGCGTATTGGGATTTTGGCTTCGGCGCCTTTACCCGGCTAGACGAACAGCTCGAGACGCGTTCCGCCGGCGGCCTCTCCCTCTTCGCCGGCGCGCCCCTCATGCGCGCCATCGCCGGCTACGCCCCCGCCCTCTCCCTCGCCGGCGGCCGCGTGGTCAACTTCTCCGACTGCGCCTCCGAAACCCTTCTCCGCCCCTACACCCTCACCCGCCTCGGCCGCGCCCTCGACGTCCCGGCCTGCCGCGACCAAGCCCTCGCCAACTACGCCCGCATCATCGCCGACGGCTTCGACTACGACGACCAGCGCACCGACCTCGCCG
The DNA here is from genome assembly GCA_030605125.1 of Verrucomicrobiota bacterium. GTDB lineage: Bacteria > Verrucomicrobiota > Verrucomicrobiia > Opitutales > Opitutaceae > IMCC26134_A. Next base: position 650 of record JAUWBD010000250.1, read on the forward strand.
GGCTGCTTCGCCTCTTCCTCGACGCGCCCGCTTCGCTCCCGCGCGACCTCCCCCTAGCCCCCGACGCCGCCTTCCCCAGCCTCGGCCTCTGGGTCGCGCGCGGCCGCGACTCCGCCGGCCGCCTCTGGGAGATCGCCGCCAAGGCCGGCCACAACGACGAACATCACAATCACAACGACATCGGCTCCTTCATCGTCTCGCTCGACGGCACCCCGCTCGTCACCGAGATCGGCCGCCCCGAATACACCCGGGACTTCTTCTCCCCTCGTCGCTACGAGTTCCTCGCCGCCCGCACGCTCGGCCACTCCCTGCCGATCGTGAACGGCCAGGAGCAGGCCGCCGGCCGCGCCCACGAGGGCCGCCTGCTGCACGCCGAGACCGGCGCGCCCGTCGTCGCCTTCGAGGCCGACCTCGCCCCCGCCTACCCGTCGGCCGCCGGCCTCGCCCACCTCATCCGCCGCCTCGAGCTCGACAAGACCGCCGGTCGCATCGTGTGGACCGATGACATCGCGCTCACCGCCCCCGGCACGCTCGAGTCCGCGCTCATCACCCACGCCGACGAGGCCGCCATCCTTGCCCCCGACCACGCCCGCCTCGTGCGCGCCGGCCGCGCGCTCGATCTGCGCGTCGTCTCCGGTCCGCTCGTCTGGCGCCGCGTCGAGAGCCACGACTACCGCGGCCACAACGGCGAGGCCGCCTCCTGCCGCCGCCTCGTCCTCGCGCCCGTGACCGACGCCCCGCTCCTCTCCGCCACCACCACCGTCCACCTGAATTCCCCCGCCTGATCACCGATCGGCGCCCGCCCCGCGAGAAGGCGGGTCGCCGCGCTCTCCGGTTTTGCTCGCATTCGTCCCATCCCAGCCTCCCATGAGTCGCATCGCCCGACTTGTCATGCCCGAGATTCGCGTAGCCATAGCCGACGTCGCCCGCGCCGCCGGCGTGAGCAAGATGACCGTCTCGCGCGCCCTCCGTGGCGAGCGCGGCCTCTCCGACGAGACTCGCCTCCGCATCCAATCGCTCGCCGACCAGATGGGCTACCGGCCCGACCCCGCGGTATCCGACCTCATGGGCCGCCTGCGCAAGAGCCGCGTCAGCGGCTTCGAGCCCCTCGCCTGGCTCACTACCTATGAAAAGGTCGGCGGCTGGCGCGACAATCCCGGCACCGTCGAGATGTATCGTGGCGCCACCGAGCGCGCCCAGAAACTCGGTTTCCGCCTGGAGGAGTTCAGCCTCAAGACCCCGGGCATGACGCCCCGCCGCCTCTCCAACATTCTTTACAACCAGGGCATCCGCGGTGTCGTCATCGCCCCGCTCTACGAGCACGGCGCCATCGAAGGTTTCTCGTGGCAGCATTTCGCCGCCGCCTGCTGCGGCCATTCGCTGCTCTCGCCCCACCTGCACCGCGTGTCGGTGGACCAGTTCGAGGTGCTCCGCCTCGCCTGGGCCCGCCTCGTCGAGCGCGGCTACCGCCGCATCGGGCTCTGCGTCTCGGCCAACGACGACGAGCGCATCGGCTTTCGCTGGCAGGCGGTGAACCTCCTCGAACAGGCCACCCGTGCCGGCATCGGCGTCGTCCCGCCGATGCTCACCAACAACTGGCGGCCCGAAGTTTTCCAGCGCTGGTATGAAACCCACCGCCCCGACGTCGTGCTCACGCTCACCGACGTCCATCGCTGGATGAAGGCCGCCGGCATCCGCATCCCGCAGGAGTGCGGCGTCTGCCTGCTGCGTCTCGACCAAGCCAAGGGCGTGGCCGGCGTGGATCACCGCTTCGCCGACATCGGCGCCGCCGCCGTCTCGATCGTGGCCAGCGACATCGCCGCCAACCAGTTTGGCATCCCGCCCATCCGCCACAGCGTCTCCGTGCAATGCGCCTGGCAAGATGGCCCTACCCTGCGCCCGCTCACCGGCACCCGCCGCCCCTCCGTCACCGAGACCACCTCCGCGATCCCGGCCTGATAGCTGGGGCGCGTTGTCCCCAAATCGCCAAGCCCGGGCCCGCTGCCCAGCGCCCTCGCCGCCTACTTCGCCGCGAGGAATTTCAACACATCGTCCGCCTGCTGGCGCGTGGAGCCCTTGTGGTCGGCATAGACCACCTTGCCCTCGCGGATGAGGTAGGCCTGCCGCGAGGAAAAGCCGAACACCCGCCCGACGCCGAAAGCCTTCACCACCGCCGCGTCCGTGTCGGCCAGCAGCGTGAAAGGCAGGTTGTGCTTCGCCTTGAAATCGGCCTGCGCCTTCACCGAGTCGGTGCTCACCCCGACCACCGCCACCCCGAGCTCGGTCAACTGCTCGTAGGCGTCGCGTAGCGAGCAGCCCTGCGCCGTGCAGCCGGGCGTGTCGGCCTTCGGGTAGAAATACACGAGCGTGTATTTGTTCTTCGCATACACCTCGGCGAGATCGACCCGCTCGCCGGTGTCGGAAAGCGCGGAGGCGGCCGGGGCGGGGTCGCCGACTTTGACGGGATTGGCGAAGGCGGAGCTGGCGAGCATGGCGAGGGTAATGCCGACGACGGCGAGGATACGTTTCATAGTGGTGGGAAACCGGACACCGCACCATCTCCCGGCTCTGCGCGCTCGCAAGCGCCGAGCACACGAATCATGGTCCGCAACCTACCAACGCCCCCATGCGTATCGTTCGCCACCTCACTCCTACCGGCCCAGCCCACGCCGCCCTCCAGCCCGATGGCTCCGCCCTCGCCCTCGCCGGCGACCCCCTCGCCCCCGGCGGCCTCCGCCCCACCGGCGAGACCCTCCGCCCCGGCAAGCTCCTCGCCCCCGTCGCCGCCACCAACCTGATCGGCGTCGGCCTCAACTACCGCAGCCACGCCCAAGAGGTCGGCCGCCCCCTGCCGGAGTTCCCCATGATCTTCGTCAAGACCATCAACGCCCTCCACCACCCCGGAGAACCCATCCTCCTCCCCCGCTCGCAAAACACCTCCCACGAGGTGGACTACGAGGCCGAGCTCGCCGTCGTCATCGGCCGCGCCGCCAAAAATGTCTCCCGCGAACGCGCCCTCGACCACGTGCTCGGCTACACCATCGCCAACGACGTCTCCGCCCGCGACTGGCAGTTCAAGTGGGGCGGCGGCCAGTTTTGCCAGGGCAAGAGCTTCGACACCTTCTGCCCGCTCGGCCCCGTCCTCGTGACGCCCGACGAGCTGCCCGATCCCGGCCGCCTCGCCATCCGCGCCCGCGTCAACGGCGAGTTGCGCCAAGATTCCAACACCTCCGACCTCATCTTCGACGTCCCTGCGCTGATCGCCTTCTTGAGCGCGAGCAAGACCCTGCTCCCCGGCACCGTCATCCTCACCGGCACGCCGGCCGGCGTCGGCACGGCCTTCACCCCGCCCCGCTACCTCCGCGCCGGCGACACCGTCGAGATCGAGATCGAAGGCATCGGCACCCTCTCCAACCCCGTCGCCGAGGAGCACCCTTAACGCCTCTTCACAACCACGCCCGCCCTGATCGACCTTCTTCGCGCCCCCTCGCGCTGCTTCGCGGTTTCAATAAAACTCGTCCGATGCCCGCCACCTCCGGCCAGCTCACCGACTGTGTCGTCCTGCTCGGCCCCGAGCTAGAGCCCTTCCGCTGCGCGCGCTTCGCCTGGTCGGGCGACACCATCACCGCCGCCGACCGTATCAATCCTGTCACTACGCTCGACGCCGGCTCGCTCGTCGTCATCCCCGGCCTGACCAACGGCCACACCCACCTCGGCGACTCCGCCCTGCCCGACGGCGCCACCGGCCTCACCCTCGAGCAGGCCTTCTTCCGCCCCGCCGGCTACAAATACCGCGAGCTCGCCCAGCTCAGCCCCGAGCAACACCTGCCCCACCTCGAGGCCCACCTGCGCTACATGGCGCGCACCGGCACCGTCTGCCACCTCGACTTCCGCGAGCAGGGCCCCGCCGGCGCCGAGCTCCTCCGCGCCGCCTCCGCCGCCACCGGCGTCGAATCCATCATCCTGTCCCAGTTCGACGCCTCCCCCTTCGCCGGGCCGACCCTCCGTGCCAACGCCCCCTCCGCCACGCTCCCTCCCGCCCACCGCGCCGAGCTCGAGCGATTGCTCGCCGTGGCCGACGGCTTTTCCGAAAGCACGATCAACGACCTCACCGACGCCGCCTGGGCCGAGATCCGCGCCGCCACCTCCGCCCGCGGCAAGTTGCGCGCCATCCACTGCCTCGAAAACGCCGGCTACCGCGAGCTCTCCCTCGCCACCACCGGCCGCGGCGACCTCGCCCGCGCCCTCGAGATCTACGACCCGCAGCT
>JAUWBD010000265.1 GCA_030605125.1 Verrucomicrobiota bacterium
ACGCTACGAGGAGCTGCGCCGCGGCGTGGACTTCATCCAAAAACACATCTTCCCCGGCTCGCTGCTCCTCTCCCTCAACCGCGTGAACCGCGAGCTCGCCCGAGCCGGCGGTTTCACGCTCCATCGCCTCGAGGACTTCGGCCAGGACTACGCCCGCACCCTCCGCCTCTGGCGCGAATCCTTCGAGGAAAAGCGCGAGCAGGTTCTCGCCCTCGACGGCTTTGACGAACGCTTCCTGCGAAAGTGGCGCTACTACCTCTGCTACTGCGAGGCCGCCTTCGCCATGCGCAACATCTCCGTCGTCCAGACCCTCCACACCCGCGCCAACAACATCTCGTTCTGATCAAGACCCGGCGCCCTCCGCATGATCGCGATCGGCGTGTATCCGCCCGGCCGCGAAAAACATCCTCTTTGCCAGGGCCCCTCCTCACGCTGCGGCCCGCTCCTCCGCGCCCTTCCGTGACCTCCGCCGCCCAAAGCTCCGACCGCCCCTCCTTCTGGCAACGCCGCGTGCGCGCCCCGCTCGTCGCGCTCCTCACCCAGGGCGCCACCCCCGAGCGGCTCGCCGCCGGCATCGGCTGGGGCGTCGTCTGCTCGCTCTTCCCCGTCCTCGGCCTCACCACCGCGCTCAACACCGCCGTGGCCGCTTGGCGCCGCCTCAACCAGCCGCTCCTCCACGCGATCAACATCGCCTTCGGCCCGCTCCACCTCGTGATGATCCTCGTCTATGTGCGCCTGGGCGAGACGCTCCTCGGCGCCACCGGCGAGGATCGCTTCACCGTCGCCGACGTCGTCGCGGCCTTCCGCGACCTGCCCCTTGGCGACTTCCTCGCCCGCTTCGGCCTGGCCGGCCTGCACGCCTTCGTCGCCTGGGCCCTCACCGCCCCAATTCTGTATTGGGTTTCTTACTACGCGGCGCTCCCCGCGCTCCGCCGCCTCTCGCGCCTGCTCCCGCCCCGCGCCGCGGCTTGATCGCCCATGCACCCGCTGCTCCTCGCCGCCCTCGCCCTCGCGTTTTGCTGCGCCGCCTTCGCGCTCTGCCTTCGCCTCGCCCGCCGGATCGACAACTACGGCGTCGTGGACGTGCTCTGGAGCTACGCCTTCGGCCCCGTCGCCGCGCTCTACGCCGCCCTCGCTGAGGGTTGGGGCCCGCGCCGCCTGCTCGTCGCCGGCCTCGCCCTCGCCTGGAGCGCCCGCCTCGGCCTCCACCTCCACCGCCGCGTGATGAGCCACCACCCCGTCGAGGACGGCCGCTACCGCGAACTCCGCGTGCGCTGGGCGAAGAACTTCCGCCTCGAGATGGCCCGGTTTTACCAGTTCCAAGCCCTCTCCGTCGTCCTCCTCGCCACGCCCTTCTTGCTCGCCGTCGGCCGCGACGAGCCCCGCTTCACCGCGCTCGATTTCGCCGCACTCGCCCTCTTCGTCCTCTCCCTCGCCGGCGAGAGCCTCGCCGACGCCCAGCTCGCCCGTTTCAAAAAAGATTCCGCCAACCAGGGCCGCGTCTGCGACGTCGGGCTTTGGGGCCTCAGCCGTCACCCCAACTATTTCTTCGTCTGGCTCACCTGGGTGAGCTTCGCGCTCTTCGCCCTGCCCGCCGCCTGGGGCTGGCTCGGCCTGCTCGCCCCGGCCGCGATCCTCTACCTGCTCCTCCGGGTCACCGGCATCCCCGCGACCGAGGAGCAGGCCCTGCGCACCAAAGGCGAGGTCTACCGCGCCTATCAACGCCGCGTCTCCGCCTTCGTCCCCTGGTTCCCCAAGAAGGAAGTTAACCACTAATCATCACTCATTCCCACTAATCCAAACTCTCCGACATAAGTGACCATGAGTGGTCATTAGTGGTTAAAGAATCTCCGCCTTCCGATGATCGATCGATTACTCGAAAAGAACCTCCTCCCCGACTGGCTGATCCGCGTCGGCATCCGCCGCCTGCTCGCGCAGCGTATCCGCGAGGAGACTACGCGCTACGACCGTGCCGCCTACGTCGCCGACCTCCGCACCCGCGCCCTCGCCGAGCAGACCGCCGCGGCCAACGAGCAGCACTACGAGGTGCCCACCGCCTTCTACCAATACTGCCTCGGCAAACGCCTCAAATACTCCGGCTGCCTCTTCCCCACCGGCAAGGAGACGCTCGATCAGGCCGAGGAGCACATGCTCGCCCTCTACGCCGAGCGGGCGCGGCTCGCCGACGGCCAGGACATCCTCGAGCTCGGCTGCGGCTGGGGCTCCCTCTGCCTCTACAACGCCGAGCGCTTCCCCCACGCCCGCATCACCGCCATCTCCAACTCCCGCACGCAAAAGGAGCACATCGACACCGAGGCGCGGAAACGCGGGCTGAAAAACCTCCGCATCCTCACCTGCGACATCAACGCCTTCGACATCACCCCCGCCGCCTTCGACCGCGTCGTCTCCGTGGAGATGTTCGAGCACCTGAAAAACTACGAGCTGCTCTTCAAAAACATCGCGCGCTGGCTGCGCCCCGGTGGCCTGCTCTTCTGCCACATCTTCACCCACCGCGCGCTCAGCTACCACTTCGTCGCGCGCGACGAAACCGATTGGATGAGCCGCCATTTTTTCACCGGCGGCCAGATGCCGGCGCACGATCTCCTCCCGCAGTTCCAGTCCGATCTCACCCTCGTCTCCGACTGGAAGGTCAACGGCCGCCACTACCAGCAGACCGCCGAGCACTGGCTCAAAAACATGGACGCCCACCACGCCGAGATCCTCCCGCTCTTCCGCGACACCTACGGCGAAGACCAGGCGCTCAAATGGTGGGCCTACTGGCGCGTCTTCTACATGGCCTGCGCCGAGCTCTGGGGCTACCGCCGCGGCGAAGAGTGGCTCGTCAGCCACTACCTTTTCCAAAAACCGCCGGCCACTACGTAAAACCACGGCCGGCGGACTCGACAGCACCCTCGCGGCCTGTTGAAGTCGCGCATATGCCGAACCCGTCGTCCACCGCGGCCTTCCGCACTTTTCCCGCTCGTCGCCCACTTCCGGTCGCCGCGCTGCTCGCGCTCGCCTTCGCCTTCCCGCAGCTCCTCGACGCCCAACCGATGGTGATGACCGACATCCTCGGCCGCTCCATCACCGCCGAGCCCGTCGCGCTCGAGGGCGACAAACTCACCATCCGCCGCGACGACGGCCGCGTGTTCGACCTCTCCCTCGCCAACCTCACCGACGAGGATCAGGCCCGCATCCGCGAGTGGCAAAAGACCGCCCCGCAAAATCCGCCGCCCGCAACCACGCCGCCGCCGCCGCCACCCTCCGCCCGATCCTCCGCTCCCGCCGACACCGCGCCCAAGACGCCGCCGCGGGCCGCCACCGATCCTCAAAAAATCGAGCTCTCCATGAGCCGCTTCAAGGCCGGCACTCGCGTGCTCGCCAAATACGAAGGCTACGCCCACCAGCACGAGTCCTGGGGCTACGGCCTGCAGATCAACAACCGTAATCTCTACCCAGCGGAAAACGTGCGCGTGGAATACAACATGTTCGCGCGCCCCATGCCCGAGATCACCAACCCCACCGTGGTCACCGGCGCCTTCGACCTGCCCCCCATCGCCAGCGGCCGCTCCGAATCCGTGCGCACCCGCACCGCCGAAGTCTGC
>JAUWBD010000060.1 GCA_030605125.1 Verrucomicrobiota bacterium
CATCCGAAGAGGCCTCGATCTGGTAACGGATTTGCGCCGGCCAGCGCCGCGTGAATTCCAGCGACAGCCGCCCGTCCTCGAGCGAAACCTGCGACACCCGTCCGGGCACGCCCACCGGCAATCCGGCGGCCAGCTTGACCAGGACGGGCAGGCCGTCGGTGTCGCCGGCATCGAGCGCCTTCGCCGACAAGACCGGGACGGGCACGAGATCACCGGGCATGCCGGCGCTCGAGCCGATCAGCGAGGGCGGACGTTCGCTTCGTTCGATCCATGTGCCCAGCAGGCGTGTCACGGGGCGATCCGATTCGACGGCGTAGGCGCCGCCCGCCTCTTGGCGCACGCGGAGCAAGCCGTAGTAGTCGCCCGGGTCTCTGCTTCGGCCGGCGGGCGCGCGATCAAAGAGTTCGTGCAACACGACTCCTTGCACGGAGGGGAATCCTTCCAGTTCCTCGATCATGGAGGTCAAGGCTTCCGCCTGTTGCGCCTCGCCAGTCACGCGATCATCCACCCACAGCCTCATGGTGGCGAGTTGCGGCCCTTCGCCGGTGTTGAACATCGCGCCGCGCACGACCAAGCGGTCGAAACGCGCGGGATGATCGCCGGCGAGGTCCGCGGAAAAGGCCGTGGACTCCTGTCCCGCCTCGCCGTGCCGGACGGTGATCCGGCGGGTCTGCTTGTCCCAGTCGATGGAGAGGCGCGCGAGATCGGGCGCCTGCAAGCGCCGGCTCTTCCATCCGCTGTTGTTGGGCCCGGGGCCATGGGCGATCTCTTTCGCGCCGGAGGCGGAGAGCAGGAACAGCCGCAGGACGCGATCGACATTGTCCGCCTTGCCTCCGTGCCCCTGATGGGCGCGCAGCCGATAACCGTGGCCGGCGGCGTTCACCATATCGAAATCGATCCAGATGGCGTGATTGCCATTGGCGCCGCCGCCATCGCCCCACTCCCAGCCCGAGCGCAGCTCGAGCGACCAGCTTTCCTCGACCGAGCGCGCGAACACCTTGGTAAGCGTGCGCCCGGCCCCCGCGCTTTGGTCGCGATTGGTCGCGACCGGCAGGCCGCCAAAATAATAGGTCCGCCAATCTCCAGAAACCTGCCAGCCCTCGGGGGGCTTGCCCCTCGCCGTCCCCGCCAGACCGTCCGCGTCCCAGAGGCCACGGCTGGCGCCATGGGTGCGATTGAGCTCGGTGATCCAGATCGGCTTGTCTTGCGCGGACAGCCTTTGCAGCGGCTCCCGCATCGAGCCCATGTCGGAATACCAAGCGAGCGCCAGGCCGTCGAATGAAACGCCGCCGCGCGCGGCTCGTTCGAGAAAGGCGGAGCGTTCGCTCGCCACGACGCCCACCAGGCGCCGCAACGCGGGGTCGCCCGCTCGCAGCCCGTCGCAGACGCCGCGCAACACCTCCAGGGCCCGCGCCAGCCGGGTCTCGTCGTGCATCACGGGCGCGTCCGCGGCGTCGTTGACCGCGAAGGTGTGCAGTTCGAGATCGCGGCCGATTTCGACGTGCGTGAAGCGGCCGCGGTATTTTTGCGCGAAGTCGAGCGCGCGCCGGCGGGACTTCTCGTAGAGCTCGGGCGGCGAGCCCGTCATCTCCTCGGCGCATCTCAAGACCGGCAGCACGACCACGCCCTGCTCGCGCGCCTGCGCCACGGTCTCGTCAAGGTCTCCCGCGCTTGCCGGCCGGAGAAACGCGGCGGTGGCGTCCACGCGGTAATAGCCCAGTCCGAGCTGCCTCACCTTGGCGAGGGCCGCGGGCGCTCCGAGGGCGCGGTAGATGGATCCGGGCGCACCGTCGGCCTCGCCCGTCACGCCCCACGCGAACTTGTCGGGCGTCCACAGGGACACGCGGCCGATCTGCGGGGTGCAGCCGTGGGCGAAGGAAGAGGGGTTCACGGTCAGCCGGCCGATCCCGGACGCGTCGATGTCGGTCATGGTGATCGACTCGACCCAGCGTCCGCCCGCGCGTCGCAGGACGGCGAGACGGCGTTCAACGCGATCCCAGGCGAGGCAGGCGCCGAGCCACTCGGGGGACGGCTGCGAACGCGAGCGCCAGCCGGGCGAGTCGTGCCCCGTTCCCGTGGCGAGCAGGACGGGGGCCTTGCGGCGCTCCAAGCGGTAGAGTTTCCAGAGCTTGTCGGTCGCGGCGAGGTCCATATCCGGACCGCCGAGATAGCGGCCCTGCGGCATGCGCAGGCGGAATCCGAGGCCCGCTTCGGTCGTCACATCGATGTCGAAATGTTGCGAGTGGAAGCCATGTCCCGAGGTGGAGCCGCCCCAGGCCCAGGCGTGATCGACCTCCAGGACCCACGAGCCCTCGAGCGGAGCCGCGAGCTTCTTCGTCAAGGGCCGGCCCATGCCCGAGGATTCGTCCTCCTGCGCCGCCACCACCTCGTTGCCGATGTGGCGCACCCGCCAGCGGTCTTTCCCCTCCCAGCCGGTCGGCGCCTCGCCCTCGGGGCTGGCGCGGAAGTCGTCGTGAAACAGCAGGCCCGCGGAGACGCCGGGCGCGGCGAGGACGGCGAGGAGGCAACACCCGCAGATGAAGCGGGCGCGGCGAAACGAGAACGAGGGGGCGAGGTAGCGAAGCAGGCGGGACATGGCGGAAGTTTTGGGCAGCGGAAACCCAGCCCGGGACGGGCCGCGGATCCGCGCGGGTGGGAAAAGCGGGACTATGAGGGCGGGCGAGCTCGCGGCTCGCGCCGGCGGCAGCGGCCGGTGACGGGCGGACGCGAGGAAGCGTCCGAGGCCGACGCCGAGGGGATGTCCGCCGCTACGGGAGCAGGCGGAAGTCCATGAATTTCAGCTGCCCGGGGTCGTCCACGCCGCGCCCTTGCACGATCACGCAGAGCCGCTTCACCGGATAGACGATGACGCCGTCTTTGGCGCCGCCATAGACCTCCGAGGCCTTCTTCGTAAGGTTGACGCGCACGAGCTGCCACTCGCCGGCCTTGTCGTAGCTGATCCGGTATTGGTGTGTTTGGCCCGACGAATCGACCAGGCGAAGAGCCGTCTTGAGCGGGACGTCGGCTTTCAGCCGAAAGCGCAGCTCCGACGAACCGGCCTCCATCGTGATCGCCTTTTCCGCTCCCGCGTAGGCGCCGCCTTCCGTGAAATCATACGAGAGCACGCCGACGGGCGCGCCTGCCTCGGTGGTCTGGCTCACCTCGCCCTTTGAGCCCGGGGGAAATTCCGCGCCGTTGATGAAATGCCACTTGCCCGGGGAGGTAAGGATATCGAGGGGCTTGACGACGCCGGCGCCCTGGGCGGAGGCCGGGTTGGGGAGCGCGCAGCAAAGCAGTGCGCAGACGGAGGCGAGTGCGAGACGGTAGTTCATGGTTTCGGTGGGGAAGGGGGACGGGGGAAGCCGGGGCCGCAGCGGCGCCGCCGTGCGCGCGGCCGGGAAGAGGGGCGGACAAGATGTCATTGTGGCTTGCGATCCCAAAGAGAAGGCAAAGTGTGGTGAGCACGTTCACCTCAGCGGAGCCCCATGTCGTCTTCCCCGCCCACCATCCGGCAGATCGCCATCGCGTGCGGCTGCAGCCCGGCCGCCGTCTCCTACGCGCTGCGCGACAATCCCAAGGTCTCGCCCGTCGTGCGGGCGAAGGTGCAGCGGATGGCGCGGAAAATGGGCTGGCGACCCAATCCCCTCGTCTCGGCCTACATGGCCCACTTCCGGTCCGTCCGTCCGCCCGGCTACAAAGCCACCCTCGGATTTCTCGTCTCGAATCCCCGGAGCGGACGCCTCGGCGACCAGCCGATGTATCGACAACGTCACTACGAGGGGGCGAGGGAGCGCGCCGCCGCGCTGGGATACCAGGTGGAGACGATCTGGCTTCACCAGCCGCACCTCACCTCGCGGCGCCTGAACGGTGTGCTGGGGAGCCGCAACATTCCGGCGCTGCTCGTGCCCGCCCAGTTCGAGCCGGCGGAGCTTTTCGACGGGATCGCCTGGGAGCAGTTCGCCGCGGTCGTCATGGGATTCTCGGCGTCCAGGTCCCGGCTGCATCGGCTGGCCGCCGACACCGCCGCGGGTTTCTCCATGATGCTCGAGAAGGCCCGCGCCCTGGGCTACGCGCGGATCGCGGTGGTGGCCTCGGAGGACTACGGCGTCATCGTGAACCAGGGCATATTTCACGCGGCGTGTTATCTGCGCGATCGGTGGGCGCGAGAGGGCGTCGCCTGCGAGGTTCTGATCCATCACTTTCGGTCGCCGGCCGCGCACGAGCGGCCGGGCATAGCGGAGTGGTTGAAGCGGCATCGGCCGGACGTCGTCCTGGGCGAGGAGATCGCCTGGGACACCATCTGCGAGCTCGGCTGGCGCATCCCGCAGGATGTGGCGTTCATGAGCGTGGACTGGTCGCCCGAGTTTCCGCTGATCGGCGGGCTGAACCAGCACCACGAGCTGCACGGGGCGCTGGCGGTGGACATCGTGGTCGGGCAGGTGAACCAGAACCAGCGCGGCTTGCCGCCGACCCCCGGGGCCAGCCTCGTGCCGTGCGGATGGGAGGACGGGCTCAGCGTGCCGCCGAAGGCGGAGATCCGCTCGATCAAGGCGAGCGCCAACAGCCGCTGACCGCAGGGACTCAACGTGCCACGCGCAGCCGGAAAAAGCGCCGGTCGGCGGAGCCGAACGCGACCGAATCGGACACCGACACTCGCCGGGCCTCGCCCGTCCCGCTCTCCGTGATGACGGCCCCGGCGTGTCCCCATGTGGACGCGCCGGCCATCCTCCATGCCAAGGGTTGCCACTCCGCGAGGTCCGAGGAGACTTCGACGAGGTAGAAAAAGCCTCCCGACGCCTGGCGGTTGAACGAAAGCGCGAGTTTGCCCTGGGCGAGATCGAGCGCGGTCAAGGGGTAGGGGGCCGGGATTCCCAGCGGCGTCGCGGTGGCGACCTTGAGCAGGCGCGGGATGCCGTCCACGTCGGGCCGGTCCAGATCCGAGACGTGCTCGCCCGACCAGGGCGAGATGTCCTTGCGCAGGAAACGCAGGGCGTCGGGCCGGGCTGCGCCGGACTCGGCCGGACCAAACTCGACGTAGGCGGCCGCCGGGCTCGCCTCGCCCGCCCTCAGGTTGAACTCGCCGATCCTCACCCAGCCGCCCCGCGCGGGCTGCGTCACCGAGAGAGAGACGATCCCGCTCGCCGTGTTCACCCGCACGGGGGCTCCCGGCACGTCCGCCGGCGCCGGCGGGAAGTGCGCCCACACCGTGTGCGCGCCCGCGACCGCCACGAAGGGGGAGAAACGCACGAAGGACGTGGAGGCCGAGTCCGTCGCGACCAGATGGCGGCCGAGCCAGGCGCCGTCCGCCTGCTCCTCGACCCAGGCGCCGAGGGCGAGCACGGAGGGAGCCAGGAACGAGTCGTCCACGACCACCGAGCCCGGCTCGGCCGGCAGCACCCCGCGATCCGCGATGTAGCCGGCGTAGGCCTGCGCGCCCGGCCGGGGCGCGTCGGCGAGATACGTCGAGGAAGTGGTGCGTCGCACCTGGTAGAGCCCGTAACGTTGCTCGTCCGTCTGTTGGTTCGGCTCGTCGAACAGCTCGTAGGGGAAGAGGGCCTCGACTTGCGGGAAATGGCTGAACTCGGCCGCCATCGAGACCAGCGTGCGGGCCTGTTCGGGCTCGGCCGCCGCCGGGTCGTCCCGGTAAAACAGCACGTTGTCGAATTGGGCGCCCGTGCCTCCGGAGGCGTTGCCCTTCGTGCGGAGAACCAGCCGGTCCACAAGCGGCCAGGCGTCGGTGTAAGGGATGCTGAATACGGTCGTGCCGTCGCCGTCGCCCCAGCGCAGGGTCAGGCGTCGCGCCCGGACCGCGGGGTTCCAGTCGTAGGCCCATTTCAGGCGGACGCGCGTCAGGTTCGGCGTGGTGAGGCCGCGGGTCTGCCAGCCGGCGAGGTTGGCGCCGTTCCCCTGGCCCACGAGGATCTCGCCGCCCGCCGCCCCGCCTTCGAGTCGGTGAAGCTGCATCACTTGTTCGGTGTTGGCGGGGTCGCCTCCGTCGCCCTGGCGCACGCGAAGGCGGAGGCCGGCGCCGGTGGCGTCGATCAGACTGATTTCCGAGAGGATCGAGAAGTCGCCGTGGCCGCCCGATCCGGCGACTCCGCCACGCCGCCAGCCGAGCTGCAGATCCAGGGCCCAGTCTTTGGACAAATCGACGGGCCCGGCGAAGGTCCGGGCCAGGCTCCGGCCGGCGGCGCCGCCGTCGTCGGGGTCCATGTTGGTGACGAGCTGGTTCGTGGCGTGGCGGTCGATGAGCCAGCCGCCCGAGGGCGCCCAGCCCAGGGGGGGCTGCCCCCAGGTGTGGCGGGAGAAGGGCTCCGCAAGCGCCGCGCCGAAATAGGTGCCGTTGCGGCGGTTGAACTCCGTCACCCAGATAGGCATCTGGTAGGTGGCGAGCTTGGCCATCACGCGCTGCACCGAGCCCATGTCGGAATACCAATGCCAGACGAGCGCCTCGAAGGGCACGCCCTGCGCGAGGAGGTGGTCGATGTATCCGTAGTGATACCAGCCGGCGGCGCCGATCATGCGGAGGATCGCGGGGTCGCCGGCCCGAAGCCCGTCGCAGAGGCCTTTGAAGACGGCGACGTGGCGGGCCAGCTTTTCCGGATCGTAATGTCCGATCACGGAGCCGTCGCCGTGGGTGATCGCCTGGTTGTCCATCTCGTTGAGGACTTCCACATGGGTGAATCGGCCGCGGTAGAAGCGTGCGAAGTTGAGGGCCTTGGCGAAGTTCGCCTCGTAGAGCTGCTCGAGCGTGAAGCCGGTGGTGTTTTGGCGCGTGCCGAAGAGTATCGGAAGCACGGATACGCCTCGATCCTCGGCGGCCTTGAGCACCGAGTCGAAGAAGGCGGTCCCGGTGGGTTCGTCCGCCACCTCGACGGAGTCCACGCGATACCATTCCAAGCCGAGGCTCTTCACGCGGTCGATCGTGGCGGCAGCTCCGATGGAGCGATAGACGGGGTAGGCGACGCCGGAATCCGCGTGGCCGGCGACGCCCCACTTCAGTTCGCGGGGCGCGCGGAGGAGCACGTTGTCGATCTGCGGGCCCACGCTGTTGTTGAAGCTGGAGGGATTGATGACCAAGCGGTCGAAGCTCGCGTGGGTGGCGTCGCGCACGTCGATCACCGTCTCCCAGTCGCCCGCCGTCTTGCGATAGGCGACGAGGCGCCGGCTCACCCGATCCCAGGAAAGGCGAACGCCTCGCAGGCTCGGGCTGGAGAGTCCGAGCGAGAGCCAGCCGGGCGAGTCATAGCCGCGGCCTTGGGCGAGAGGGGCGGCACCGAGCTGGCCCGATGTGACCCGATACAGCTGGAAGAGGCGTTCGGTGGGATCGGCGCCGGAGAGGCCGTGGCTGCCCTGGGGCACGCGGAGGCAGTAGCCGTGACTGGCGGCGTTGATCAGCCAGACGTCGATGCGGAGGCTGTGGTAGCCGCGCTTGCTTGCGGTGTCTCCGCCCCAGCGCCAGGCGTGGTCGAAGTCGAGCACCCAGGAGCGCGCGAGCGGCTCGGGAAGCAGCTTCGTGATCCGCCGGTCGTGTTGCTGGCCGTTCCACGAGCCGGCGTCCTCCATCGAAAGGAGGGTGACGCCTCCCTGCGTGCGCACGCGCCAAGTGTGGGGCGTGATCCATCCCGCCGGTGCGGCGCCGATCGTCTGGCCGTTGAAATCGTCGTGGAAGATGATCTCGGAGGGGGCGGCGAACGCCGGCGCGACGAGCGCAAGCGCGGCGATGCAGGCGAGGCGGAGAGAGCGGATTCGGGGCGGGAGGAGGATGGCGCGCATGGGGCGGGGTTGCGGGGGCATGGCGTGACGAGGCCGCGCGCACAGCGGGCGCCGCGCGGCTCGTCGGCAGGGGGGCGGCAGGGACGCGCGGCCGGAGCGCGCCGGTTCACTGCTCCATCCAGAGCTCAGGCTTGCCGGCCTCGGTCAGGGAGAGGTAGGCGACGTGGCCGTCAACGAAGGCGTAGTTGCGCGCGCCGTCGGCATGTTTGCTCGAGGTGATTCTCTGCGCTCCCGTGATGAGATCCCGGCCGGCGACAGAGGAGGTGTATGAATTCAGCTCGTTGCCGGAGCTGTGCCATTCGGTGAGCATGAGCGTGCGGCTGGGGTTGGGGAAGGAGAGCAGGTTGGCGGACGCGCGTTCGTTTCTGGCGCCGTTCACGATCGGGACGAGCGTGTTGCAGAGCGTGTAGCTGCGGGGATACACGGTCGCGTGGGGCTGCACGGTTTTCGGCTCGATGGTGGGGTCGTTTTGCGCGTGGGTGGGGCAATACCAGCCGGTGAAGCGCGTGGGCAGGAGCTTGGAGCGCGCGAGGTTGTAGGACCAGATGGTGACGACGCCGTTTTCCGAGTGGATCACCGGAGGGAAGCGGTTCTTGTTTTCCGTCGCGAAGAGCAGCATGCCGGTCGCGATCTGGCGGATGTTGGACGAACACTGGCTGCGGCGCGCCGAGTCGCGGACTTTGCCGACCACCGGGATGATAATCGCGGCGAGGATGCCGATGATGGCGATGACGGTGAGGAGCTCGATGAGGGTGAAAGCTCGTTTGCAGGATGACGCGGAGGGGAACATGGGAGGCGGGGGTCGGAGCAGGAACGCGCGCCTGTCGCGAAGGGCGGGGGCGACGGTGCGATCCGCAGGGGGGGGGCTTTATGGTTGTGAATGGTGCCCTTCTGGCTGGAAAAACGAAAGCCGGCGAGAGGTGAGCGCGTTCACCTGAAAAGGTGCCGGCGGGAACGGGTGCCGAGTGGGGGTTTAGCGGGAAAGGACGATGGCGACGGGGCGGTCGGGGAGGGTGATCCGCGGGATGCGCAATTTGGTGCCGTCGAGTTCGAAGCGGGGTTCATTGGTCTCGCCGGTGAAGAGATCATGGGCGCGGACCGAGCGAATCGGTGTGGCGCGCGGCCAAGTGATCTCGATGGAGGCTGCGCGGGGATTGACGTCTCCGCCGGCGGGTTCGGTGGACCAGACCAGGAGCATGGAGTCGCCGGCGGGTCCGCTTCGGGGTTCGAACGCGTAGGCGCGGACGCTGTCGGGATCGGCCGTTTGGTCGGCGGGAGTCTTGGGGATGGGCCAGACGGGAGGGTGCGAAGGCGCGGCGATGATCTTGATCGCGGGCGGGGAGGAGGCGACGCGGTAGGGCTCGGTAAAGCGGGCGAAGCGCTGCACGGCGGCGAAGGCGGGCTTGCGGCGCGGGTTGGCCCCGAAGGTGACGAGGCCGAAGTTGTCCTCGGGATCGTGGGCGTTTGAGCCGTCGTCCTTCATGTCGTAGTAAACGGACATCTCGACTCCGAGGCCGAGGCTTTCGGCGAAGCGGCGTAGGGCGTATTTGGCCTGCGCGTCCTCGTTCACGCCCCCAAAGCTGCCTTTCTGCTCCTTGGCCTGGAAGGTGGGGAAGCCCCACTCGGTGAGCCAGATTTCGCGAGGGCCTTTGTGTTTCGCCGAGTGCTCGCGATACATGCGGACGAGCGAGGCGAAGGTGCCCTTCTCGTCCGCGACGAGCACGCCGTCGCGCGTCATAAAACTGGGGGTGCCGCGGAAGGGCACGAGTTCCGGGCGGTTGCGGCTGCTGTAGGGATGGTCCACGATACCGTCCACGGCCGGGGAGATGCCGAGGGAGATCATGCGGTAGTTGGCGGGAGCGGGCGCGCCGCAGCCGATGACTTTGATGGCGGGGTTGGCGGCCTTGATCGCTTGGGCGGCGCGGTTGAGCAGCTGGGTGTAGCGGACGACGTAGGCGGCGGGTTCGCCGTTTTTCGGCATGCCGGTCCACGCGCCGCCGTAGTATTTGCCGAAACCGAAGTTGTTGGGCTCGTTGAGCACCTCGATGGCGTGGATTTTCCCGCGCAGTTCGCGGGCGAGATGGGCGGCGGCCTTGGAGTAGGCCTCGGGGTCGTAACGGTCCTCGTAGAGCTTGTTGCCGTAGTTGAAAATCAGGAGGATTTTCAGGCCGGCGCGGTTGGCGGCGTCGATCCACTGGCGGGTGCGCTCGGGGAGGGCGTAAACGCCTTTCGTCTGTTCGTAGCGGCCCCAGCTGAGTTCGTCCCGGATCCAGCCGACGCCGAGCTCGGCGATGATCGGCATGGTGGTTTCAATGTCGTAGTTCGCGACGTAGTGGCCGCCGTGCGAGAAGTGGGTGGCGACGCCGAGGCGGTCGTTGCGAACGGTATCGGCGTGGGCGGCGGGCAGCAGGGCGAGCAAGCCGAGGATCGCGAGTCGGAGGAGGTGGTGGCTCATGAGGGGGAAGGGGGCGGGGTCAGGAGAGGGAGCGGCGGCGCCGGCGCAGGCAGGCGTGGCCGAGGGAGAGCAGTCCGGCGGCGAAGCCGGCCACGGCGGGCTCGGGGATGGCGGAGATGCTCTCGAGCGTGAGCAGCAGGGCGAAGCCGGAGTGGTTGATGCCGAAGCGATAGTTGGTGGCGTTGAGCGTGACGGTGGTGGTGGTGCCGTGGGCGGTGGAGCCGAGGAGGCCGTCGGAGCTGAGGATGGCGAAGACCACGCCGGGCGTGGCGGTGGACTCGAAGCCCGGGGTGAGCGTGAGGTCGAGGCTGACGCCGCCGAGGAAGGTCTGGCCAAGGACGACGACTTGGTCGTAGTCGGTGCCGGCGACGGCGGAGAGATCGCCGCGGTCGAGGGTGACGGAGAAGGTCGCGCCGGACTCGAAGTCGAGGGTGGAGTTGAACGTGAAGCGACGGGAGACGTGGCCGGGGTCGAGCACCGCGCCGGAGCGGACGAGGGTGGCGCCGCCGACGATACCCGAGCCGCCGAGCCTGGCGCCGGGCTCGACGACGACCCGGCCCGTGGCGGCGGACTGGTTGCCGTTGATGAGCAGAGTGCCGGACTCGATCACTGTCTCGCCCTTGTAGGTGTTGGCGCCGGTGAGTTCGAGCGTGCCGAGGCCGACCTTGGTGATGCCATGGACGGCGCCGCTCTGGCTGATCACGCCGGAGAGGCGGGCGTCCACGGAGGCGGAGCCGTCGAACACGTCGATGGTGCGATTGCTGGGGCCCGAGTTCTCGATCGAGATGGGGTTGGTGAAGACGAGGGTCGCGTCGGCGCTGGGGGAGGAGAACTTGAGGGGTTTAGTGGCGTCGTAATCGAGGCCCCAGCGGAAGGCGGACCCGTTGTTGAGGGTGAGCGAGCGGGTGGCGCCCGCCGCGCTGAAGGCGAAGTGGGTCCAGAATTGGACCTGGCCGGCGCCGGTGCCGATGTTCACGGAGAGGTTGCCGCCGCCGAGTTCGAGGACGCCGCCGTTGAGCCGGATGTTTGAGCTGGGCGAGAGCGCGGTCGCCGAGCCGAGGCGGAGCACGCCGTCGCTGATCCAGGTGAGGCCGGTGTAGGTGTTGTTGCCGGTGAGTTCGAGGGTGCCGGGGCCGTTTTTGCCGAGGGCGACGGCGCTGGTCGAGGAGGTGATGTTGCCGGTGATGCGGGCGTCCACCGCGGCGGAGCCTTGGTTGACGAGGATGCTTCGACTGGTGCCCGCGGTGCCGAGGTCGAGGCCGTTCATGAAGATGAGCGTGGCGTCGGCGCTATCGGAGGAAAGGACGAGGGGGCTGGTGGAGGGAAGAAAGTCGGCCGTCTCGCCCCAGGTGAGCGAGGCGCCGCCGTTGAGATAAACGATGCGGTCGGAGCGCGAGGCGCTGAAGCCGCCGCCGCCGGCGCCAAAGGAAATCTGATTGGGGCCGGTGCCGAGGGTGCGGACGAGGTTGCTCGAGGTGAGCTCGAGCACGCCGCCGCCGGAAAATACGATGTTGCCGGACGGGAGCGCGACGGAGGGGGCGAGGCGGAGGACGCCGCCGCCGATGATGGTGGAGCCTTTCCAGATGTTGGGGCCGGTGAGTTCGAGGGTGCCCGCGCCGGTCTTGGCGAAGGAGAAGGTCGCGGAGCCGTCGGAGATGCCACCGGAGAGGCGCGCGTCGATCTTGGCGGAGCCGTTGTTGACTTGGACGGTGGTGGTGCCGGAGCCGCTCGCGCCGAGCACGAGCGGATTGCGGAAATCTACGGTGGCGTCGGCGCCGGAGGACGAGAGGACGAGGCTCTGGCCGGCGGCGAGGAAGTTCGCGGAGCCCCAGGTAAGCGGCGCGGGCGAGGCGGCGCCGCCGAGATTGACGGAGCGATCTGCGCCGCTGGCGCTGAAGCCGCCGGAGCCGGTGAAGCGCACTTCGCCGGCTCCGGTGCCGAGGGAGGCGGCGTAGTCGCCGACGCCCAGCTCGAGCACGCCGCCGGAGAGCACGATGTTGGAGCCGGCGGAGAGGGCCTGCGCCGAGCCGATGCGCAGCGCGCCACCGGAGATCTGGGTCTGCCCGCGGTAGGTGTTGGCCCCGGTGAGCTCGAGCACGCCAGCGCCGGATTTGACGAGGGAGAAAACGCCGACGCCGTCGGAGATGGCGCCGGAGAGGCGCGCATCTACCGCGGCGGAGCCGTTGGCGACGGCGATCGTGCGCGAGCCCGAGCCGCTCTCGCCGAGCACGAGGGGATTGGTGAGTTCGACGGTGGAGTCGGCGGTGGTCGAGGAGAGCAGGAGCTGGCGGCCGGCAGCGACGAAGCCGGGAGCGCCCCAGGCGAGGGCCGCACCGCCGTCGAGCGTGACCTTGCGCGCGCCGCCGTGGGCGCTGAAGCCGCCGTCGCCCGCGAAGCGGACGCGACCGGGGCCGGTGCCAAGGTTCGCGGTGAAGTCGGCGGCGCCCAGTTCGAGGACGCCTCCGTTGAGCACGATGTCGGTGGAGGGGGAAAGGGCGGCGGCCGAGCCGAGCCGGAAGACGCCGGCGTTGAGGGTGGTGGTGCCGGCGTAGGTGTTGGCGCCGGTGGAGACGAAGAGCCGGGAGCCGTTTTTCACCAAGTTGCCTTCGCCGACGATGTCGCCCGCGAAGGTGTTGTCGGCGGCAAGGGCGAGCGTGAGCGTGCCGCCGCCGAGCCGGACACGGCCGGTGCCGCCGAGGGTGGATTGGAGGCCGGCAAGGGTCTGGTTGTTTGCGCCGAGATCGAAGGTGGCGGGGGAGACGGTTTGGAAAACGAGGTCGGTCGTCGCGGGGAGGCTGCCGCCGGTGCCGAGGCGGAGCGTGCCGCCGTGCACCCAGGTCTTGCCCGTGTAGGTGTTGGCGGCGGTGAGGGTGAGCACGCCGGGGTCGTCCTTCGCGAGGGCGCCGGCGCCGGAGATGACGCCGTGGATCGTGGTGTCGCGCGCGCCGCCGACGACGAGCAGATGGGCGCCGGAGCTGGTGTCGATCGAGCGGTTGAAAACGAGGTCGCCGCCGACGGCCTCCCAGTTTTGCGAGTCACCGAGGACGACGGGAACGTCGAAGGTCTGGGTGGCGGCGGCTTCGTTGCGGAGGCCGGTGAGGCCAAGCGTAAGCGTGCCGGCGCCGTGGAAGGTGAAGCCGGCGGTCGCGGTCTTGAAGAGGGCGCCGCGAAGGGCGGTGTAGGCGGCAAGGGAGACGGCGGTGGCGTCCGGCGTGGCCGAGGCGTCGAAGAGGACGGATTTATCCGTGGGATCGACCGCCACGCTCCAGTTGCCGATGTCACCGAGGTTGGAGCCGGCGGCGCCGGTCCACTGCGGTGCGGTGTGGGTGGCCGCGGCGGGGTTGTCGTAGATCGTCCACTTCAGGGCGTAGCCGCTGGATTTGAGGATGGAGTTGATCCTGAGTCCGGGGGTGTAGTCGGTGTTCCGCGTCAGCAGATCGGAGAAGGTTCTGGGGCTCCAGGCGGCGCCGGCCAGGGTCATCGACGTGGTGCCGTCGGGTGCGGTGTAGCGGACGAAGGCGGGGCTGCCGGAGTCGCCGCTTTCCCATGCCGATGCCGAGCCAAAGGCGTTGGTCCAGCCCTGCGCCGTGAAACTGCTAAACCCGCTGCCTTGCGCGAGCCCGATGCGAGCGCCGCTGCCATCGCCGCTGTCGCCGTAGATGAGGAGCGTCTGCCCGGCGAGGGAGTTGCTTCGCACATCGAGGATGCGGTAGGGCGTGACGGCGTGGGCGGACGAGAAGGGGGAGACGTGGGTGATCACCAACACATCGTTGTAGATTTGGTTGGAGATGACGTTGGTGCGCAGGACGGGGTTGACGTAGAGCGTGCCGTCGGAGCCCAGGAAGCGCATGGGCGTGCCGGGGTTGATCGGATAATGCGCCGCCGCGAACGAGTGCATCGGGGAGAGCAGCGTGGCGTTGTGCATGCGCGTGACTCCGGGCAGTCCGGTGCCGGCCTGCCAGCCCACGCCCGAGAAATCGAGGCCGTGGCCGATGAAGGAGGAACTGGTGTTGGTGACCGGGGCGTCGGTGAGGCCGGAGGTGAAGCGGTTGTGCACCGCGGGATCGAAGTCGTCTATCACCAGCGCGCGCGCGGTGGGCGCGGCGAGATTGAGGCCGGTGAAGATAAACACGGTCGCGAGCACCGGGCGGGCGGAATCTGGGCAAAGGGGCATGGGGATGCGGAAGAGAGGTGGGCGAGGCAGTAGCCCGGCCGCCCCGGGACTGCGGGGGCGGGAGCGCAGCGGCGACGGAGCGGCTGCGCCTTATTGACGGGTGAAGATGAGGGCGACCGGGTGCGCGGGGACGGTGAGCTTGGGCAGGATGAGGCGACCGTCGGGCTTCATCTCGAAATTCACGTCCTGACAGGTGTCGGCCCAGAGATCGTGGGCGCGGACTTTTTTGACCGGCATGGTCTGCGGCCAAGTGACCTCGAAATCAGCGAGGCGAGGCTTGGCGTCGCCGCCGACTCGCTCCGCGGACCAGACCAAGAGCATCTGCTCCCCGGCGTCGGGGCCGCTCGCCCTTTCGAACGCGTAGGTTCGGATCGTGCCGGGAGCGGATAGGACGGAGCCGTCCCAGGTGATCGGCCACGGATCGGGGCGAGTATCCGCCTCGAAGGTGTCCACGGTTGGCGGCTGCGAGGCGACGCGGTAGGGGTCCGTGAAGCGGGCGAAGCGTCGCACGGCCTCGAAGGAGAGCTTGCGGCGGGGATCTTTGCCGTGGCCGACCAGGCCGAAATTGTGCTCGGGATCGGTGGGGTTCGTGCCGTCGCTTTTGAGCGCATAATAGATCGAGGCCTCCACGCCCAGGCCGAGGCCTTCAGCGAAGCGACGCAGCGTGTATTTCGCCTGCGCCTCCTCGGTGAAGCCGGCGAAACCGCCGCTTTTCGCGGGGTCGCTTTGATGGGTGGCGAAGCCCCATTCCGTCAGCCAAATCTCCTTCGGTCCCTTGTGCTTCGCGGAATGCTCGCGATACATCGAGATGAAGGAGGTGAAAGAGCCCTGTTTGTCCGCGGTGGCGATCTGGTCGCGTTCGAGGATGCCTGGCGTGGAGGCGAAGGGCACGATCTCGGGCACCGTGAAGGCGCTGTAGGGGTGGTCGGTGATGCCGTCCACAGCGGGCGTGATGCCGAGCGAGATCATGCGGTAGTTGGCCGGGGCGGGGGCGCCGCAGCCGATGACCTTCATCTCGGGATTGGCCGCCTTGATCGCGACGGCGGCCTTGTTGAGCAGCTCGGTGTATTTGACGACGTAGGCGGCGGGTTTCCCGTTTTCGGGCACGCCATTCCACGCGCCGCCATAGAGCTGCCTGAATCCGAAGTTGTTTGGCTCGTTCAGAATCTCGATCACCTGCACCTTGCCCTTCAGCTCGCGGGCGAGATGTGCGGCGGCCTTCGCGTAGGCCTCGGGATCATACGGGTCGGCGTAGACTTTGTTTCCGTAGTTGAAGCAGAGGATGATTTTCAGGCCCGCGGCGTTTGCGGCGTCGATCCACTGGCGCGTGCGTTCGGGGAGCTCGTAACGTCCCTTCTCGGTCTCATAGAAGCGCCAGAATAGTTCGTCGCGCAGCCAGCCGACCTCAAGTTCCGCGGCGAGGGCAATGGTGCCTGCGATGTCGTAGTTGGCGACGTAATGGGGGTGGGAGAAATGCGTGGCGACGCCCATGCGATCATTACGCACAGGAGCGCCCGGCGTGGCGGCTCCGGTGGTGGCGGCGAGGAGCGGGTGCGACCACAGGGTCGCGAGTCCCAGCAAGAAGGCGCAGGCACGGGCGCGGGTTGCACCGGGACCGGCTTGGCCTGGGGCGAGCGAGGAGATGGAGGAAACGGCGGCGGCCGGGAGGCGTGGAGCGGCTTTCACGGAAGGAGGGCGAGCGGGGGTTCGAGTGGGGTGGATGCGGCGGCCGGCATGGCGGCGCGGGCGTGTCTTGGGGCGATGGGAAAATGAAAGCGCGAGCTTGGCCTAATGCGGAGCCCATTGTCGGGCATCGCGATGCCTGCGACTTGAATTTCGGCGGCGGATCTGGCACAAGGCGACATGGTCACCCGCACCCCGACCACCCGGCAGATTGCAGAAGCCTGCGGCTGCAACCAGTCCACCGTTTCGCACGCGCTTCGGGATAACTCAAAGATTTCCGCGGAGCAGCGCGCCCGGATCCGCGGCATCGCGGAACGGATGGGGTGGCGGCCAAATCCGCTCGTTTCCGCCTACATGGCGCACCTGCGTTCGGCGCGTCCGCGTTCCCACCAGGCGGGACTGGCGTTCCTGATTTCGAACCGCACCTCTTCGCAGATTTCCGCCCAAGGCGGGCACTTGCAGCGCCACTACCGCGGCGCGCTGCAGCGTGCAAAGGAGCTCGGATATTCGTTGGAGATTCTCTGGCTGCATCAGCCGCACCTGACCGCTCGCCGGCTCAATGGCATCCTTCACTCGCGCAATATTTCCGGGCTCGTCATCGCGGGTCTCGTCGATCCCTCGGAAATATTTGAGCAGCTCGATTGGCGGCAACTCACGGCGGTGACGCTAGGTTTTTCGTTGCGCGCGCCCGAGCTGCATCGCGTGGCGGTGCATACGATGCGAGGCTTCGACGGCGTGCTGAGAAAGGTCGTCGAACTCGGCTACAAGCGTGTCGCTGTGGTGGTGTCGCGAGAATACGATGAGCGCGTGAGTCGCGGCGTGCTTTCCCCGACCTACTACGCGCAGAAGCATCTCGAGTTTGGCGGACTGCTGCAGACCTATGTGTTCCCGCGCCCAGTCAAGGAGGCGAAGTCCGGCATCGCGGCGTGGCTGCGCGAACATCAGCCGGACGTGGTCCTGGGCGAGGATATCGTGTGGCGCACGATCGCCGAGATGAAATGGCGGGTCCCGCAGGACGTGGCTTTCGCAAGCGTGGACGCCTCGCCGGATTTTCCTCTGATCGCCGGCTTCAACCAACGGCACGAACTGCACGGCGCCGTGGCGGTGGACATGGTGGTGGGCCAGCTGCTGCAAAACCAGCGTGGCCTACCCACCGTGCCGCACACGATCCTCGTCGAAGGTGCGTGGGCCGACGGTCTGAGCGTGCCGCCTAAACATGTGATTCCGAGACTCGACCGCTCCGCCACGCTGTAGCTCCGGCTGCGCGGGGAGTGCCCGGTTTCCTGGGTGCGTCGCTGCGAGACGGGCGGGCGCGTTGGGCATCGCGATGCCCTCGGCGGGATTTGTTTATCCGGGTCTGGTGGCGCATAGACTGGGGGCGAACCCCCGACCCCGTATCCCAGCTATGAATACATATCCTCGTCTGGTCTCGCTCGCGGCGCTCTCGATCGGCGCCGCTTTTCCGGTGATTGCCCAAACCACCTATGAATGGAACGACCCCGCCACCGGCGGGAACTGGTCCGACTTCTTCATGTGGGAAACTGTCAGCGGCCCGGGCTCCACCTTCCCCGGCACCGGAGACAGCGCCCTGATCGGCAACGCCACCGCCAACCGCACGGTGATCTACGATTCCGCCGCCGCGGGGTCCCTCGGCTCTTTGAGTCTCACACAAACGAGCGCGTTCACCAACACCCTCAGCGTGCAAAAGGCGCTCACCATCTCCTCGCCGCTGACCCTTGGCGCCACCGGCGGAGGGTCGAGCGTCCTCGTCGTCCAGCCCACGGGGACCTCGCCTCTCACGCTCACGGTTCCCTCGCTCACCCTCAACAGCGGCGGCACTCTTCGGCTCTCGAGCGGCACCAGCAACGCCGCCAGCCCCACCCTCTCCGGCAACGTGACCGTGAACAGCGGCGGCACGCTCGATATCCAGCGCGGCCCGGTCAACTCGGGCACCTATTTTGCGACCATCGACGGCAGCCTCACGGTCGCCAGCGGCGGCTTGCTCAGCTTCAGCGCCGGCGCGGCGACCGACAACCGCATCAACGTGAACGGAAACATGAGCGCCGATTTCGGCGCCAACTCCGGCAGCTACCTGAGCGGCAGGACGTGGATCCTGCTCGGAGCCACCAACACGATCCGCGGCACCACCGCCAGCACCAGCGGCACGCTCGCGCTCCAAGCCGCCGGCATCGACCAGAGCCTGGCCGTGGACTCGTTTCTGGCCCCCATCCTCGCTCTGCGCAGCGTGGGCGATTCGGTAAAAACCGTCGGTGGCGTGGATGGCGCCTCCATCGTCATCGGCTCGCTGCAATTCGGCCAAGGCACCGCCGGGGCGACCACCACGCTGCGACTCTCGTCCAACCTCACCGCCCGCACCTTCGGCGCCATGCCCACGCTCACCGGCGCGGGCAATGTGCACGGCGGCCGCTACGCCATCGACGTGAACGGCAACACGCTCGACCTCACCAACCAGATGGGCCCCTCCGGCGATCCCACGCTCACCGCCGCCGGATCCGGCGGTAACAACAGCGCGCACTGGAGCTACACCAACAGCGCGAGCACGGAGGGCAAGATTCGCGCCGGCGCCTTCAACCTCGCCGGGACCAATCTCGCCAACAGTTCCGTCGGAGCGAACGTCACCCTCGAAGCCACCGCCACCGGCACCGCGCTCGCCAACAACCTCGGCGGCCCGGCCGGCACGATCGATCCCTCGTCGCGCTTCCGCTACGTCGGCACGTCCAACGCCGCCACCATCACCTCGAACCGCAACATCGGCGCCTTCTCGGTCGCCAGCGGCACCATCCGCATCATCAACGCGTCCCTCACGGCCGCCGGCGACGTGACGATCGGCGACACCACCAGCGCGGGCACGCTCGATCTGGGTGGGCAGCAGCTCGTGCTGACCGGCGCGGCAAATCTCTCCGGTCTCGGCACGATCGCCGACTCCGTGGGCGGTGGCTCGGTGAGCTTCGCGAGCGGATCGACCGGCGGTCTCGCCGTCGGCAACTCCGGCGTGGGCACGCTCACCTTTTCGGGCAACCTGAGCGGCGGCCTCAACCTCACCAACGCGGCGATTTCCACCTTCGACATCGCCGGCTCGTCCAGCTTCGACTCGGTCGCGATGGGTAGCCGTTCGGTCGTGCTCGGCGGCGTCCTCCACCTGAACTTCCTCGACGGGTATGCGCCTTCCGAGGGCAGCACCTACGCCTTGTTCACGACCTCGGGCTCCATCTCGGGCGGTTTCACCTCGATCACCAGCAATGTAGGTGGTTTTGGATACGCCTTCGACAACGGCACCGGCTTGCTGAGCGTCACGGCGATTCCGGAGCCCTCGTCGTGGGCGCTTCTCTTCGGCGGAGTCGCCGGAGCGGTCGCCCTCCGTCGCCGTCGTCGCGGCGTCTGAGCGGGATTCGGCCCTTACAACGTCCGGCCTCGTTCTCGCGCCCTCGCGCGGTAGCGGGGCCGGATTTCTTCTTCTTCGTTTCCGACGCCGGCGAGTCCACTCGCGCCCGCCGCCTCTCTTTTTCGATGCTCAAATTCGGCTCCGCGAATGCTTGGGAACAGCCCGAACTCATCGCGCTCAACAAACTCCCGCCGCGGGCGAGTTTCACGTCTTTCGCGACGGCGGCGCAGGCGCTCGCGCGCGACGAGTCCGCTTCTCCCCGCCGACTGTGCCTCGACGGCGAGTGGCAGTTTCGCCGCGCCGCCTCTCCCGAGGACGCTCTGCGCCACGTGGAGCGGCCTCGCGGCCGGTGCGAGTGGGATTCGATCCGGGTGCCGGGCAATCTTGAGACCCAGGGGCATGACAAACCCCACTACACCAATGTGGCGATGCCGTTTGAGCACGAGCCTCCGTTGGTGCCGACCGAGAACCCGACCGCGATCTATCGCCGTTTGTTCTCCGTGCCGGCCGAGTGGGCCGGGCGCCGCGTGATCCTCCACTTCGGCGGCGCCACCAGCCTGCTCGCCGTCTATCTCAACGGAGCCGCGGTCGGCTTGAGCAAAGACTCCTGCCTGCCAGCCGAGTTCGATGTCGGCTCACTGCTCCGAAAAAACGCGGAAAACGAGCTCTTCGTCCTCGTCGTGAAGTGGTCCGACGCCTCCTTCATCGAGGACCAGGACCAGTGGTGGCTCTCGGGCCTGCACCGCGAGGTGCTGCTCCTTTCGACGCCGCAGACCTACATCGCGGACATTCATGCGCGTCCGAGCTTCGACCCCGGTGATCGCTCCGCGCGCCTCGAGCTCGACGTCCGCGTCGGCTTTGCCGCGGGCTTGCACGAGGAAGCGGAGGTCGGGCTGCAGTTGTTCGATCCGCAAGGCCGGCCCGTCTTCGACGCTCCTCGTCGGCTTCCCGTCACGAGCCGCCGCGTCGGCCGCGGGCGGTTTGTCGCCGCCTTTTCCGAGCCGCTGCCCGCCGGCCGCGTGCAGCCCTGGTCGCACGAGGAGCCGGCGCTCTACACCGCGCTGGTGAGCCTGTCGTCGCCGCACGGTGAAGAGCACACCAGTCTGCGTCTAGGTTTCCGCGATGTCCGCCTGCGCGACCGCGATCTCCTTATCAACGGCCGGCGCGTGCTCATCAAGGGCGTGAACCGGCACGACCACCACCCGGATCACGGCAAGGCCGTTCCTTACGAGACGATGGTGCGCGACGTGACGTTGATGAAACAGTTCAACTTCAACGCGGTTCGCACCTCGCACTACCCGAACGATCCCCGCTGGCTCGACCTCTGCGACGAGCACGGACTCTACGTGATCGACGAGGCGAACATCGAGGCGCACGCTTTCTATCACCAGCTTTGCGAGGATCCTCGCTACCTGGCGCCTTGGGTGGACCGCGCGATGCGGATGGTCTGCCGCGACAAGAATCATCCGTCCGTCATCGCCTGGTCGCTGGGCAACGAGTCCGGGCAGGGGGCCAATCACGCCGCCGCAGCCGCCTGGATTCGTCACCATGATCCGTCGCGGCCGGTTCACTACGAGGGCGGCATGGTCACCGAAGGCGTGGTCGCCTGGCAGGGTGGCTCCGCGGTCACGGACTTCATCTGCCCGATGTATCCGAGCGTCGAGGAGGTCGTCGCGTGGAGCGATTTGATCACGCGGCATTGGAGTCCGGCCGCGGGCGACGAGCAGATGGACGAGAGCACCCGGGCCGCGCTCGAGGCCCACGCGGCCGCTCTGGGGCGGCAAGCCGATCCCGGCGGCGCGCGTCGCGCTCCGATCCACCCGCTCGCCCGTCCGGTCATCCTTTGCGAATACTCCCATGCGATGGGCAACTCCAACGGGTCGCTCGCCGACTACTTCGCGGTCTTCAAAACCAAGCCGGGCGTTCAGGGGGGCTTCATCTGGGAGTGGGCGGACCACGGCTTGCGGGTCAGGACGGCCGACGGCCGGGAGCATTTCGCCTACGGGGGCGATTTTGGCGATGTGCCCAACGACGCGAACTTCGTC
Source organism: Verrucomicrobiota bacterium (assembly GCA_030605125.1). Lineage (GTDB taxonomy): Bacteria > Verrucomicrobiota > Verrucomicrobiia > Opitutales > Opitutaceae > IMCC26134_A. The sequence goes on from JAUWBD010000060.1 coordinate 21,537, forward strand.
TGCGACGGGCTCGTCTCGGCCGACCGCGAGCCCCGGCCCGCGATGTGGGAGTTCAAGCATCTCGCCCAGCCGGTCGCCGTGGAGCTCGTCTCGCAGCCGGTCCACGGTTGCGCGGGCGCGCTTCGCATCCGCGTCCGCAACGAGCACGATTTCGTCTCGCTCGCCCGCCTTCGGGGAAGCTGGGAGCTGTTGCTCGACGGCGCGTTGTCCGCGCAGGGAGAGCTGCCGGTTCTCGACCTGCCACCGGGCGAGGCGGTGGAACTCGAGCTCCATGTGGGAGAGATTTCCTCGGATGCGGAGGCGCATCTGCTCGTCCGGTGGACTACGCGCGAGCCCTGTCTCCATGCGTCCGCCGGGCATGAGGTCGCCTCCACGCAGCTGGCGCTGGAGTCGCGGGAAAAGCCGCGCCCGCGCCGCGCACGCGGCGTCGCGCGTCCGGTCGAGGTCGATTCGCTTCCGCACGGGGTCATGCTGGGCACCGAGCGAATCACGGCCGCCTTCAATTCGTCCACGGGCCTGCTGTTTTCGCTGCGTCTCGGAGGCGTGGAGGTGCTGGCCCGCGGTCCGCTGGTGGAGCTCAACCGCGCCGCCACCGACAACGACGGGATCAAGCTGTGGACGAACCAGGACAACAAGCCGCTCGGTCGCTGGAGAAAACTCGGCTTGATCGTCGAGCCGCTGGTCCACGATTCCCGTTCGCTCGAGTGGAGCAGGTGTCCCGACGGCTCCGCCACGGTCACGCTCGTCCACGCCGCTTCGGGCCGGGGCAGATGGACCGATTGCCTGCATACCCATCGTTACACGCTCCATCCGGACCATCGGCTGGTCGTGGACAACACGATCGAGTTTCCCGACCTGGAGATGACGGATTTGCCCCGCGCGGGGGTGAGGTTCGAATTGGTGCCCGGTTACGAACGGATCGAGTATTTCGGCCGTGGTCCGTTTGAGAACTACGCGGATCGGAAGGCGGCGAGCCATCTCGCGCGCCATCGCTCGACCGTGTCGGCGGAGTATGTCGATTACGTCATGCCGCAGGAGCACGGCCACCACACCGACGTCCGCTGGCTGGAGCTCGGGGCCGGGCCGGGCGCGCCGGTTTTGCGGATATCCGGAGACCCCACTTTCGAGTTCAACGCGACGCATCACCGGGCGGAGGAACTCTTCGCGGCCACCCACACTTCGGAGCTCGTTCCCTGCGCCGAGACGGTCGTGTATCTCGACGCCGCGCACCGCGGCCTCGGCACCCGCAGTTGCGGCCCGGACACGCTTGATCGCTTCCGCCTCAACGCCTCCCGCTACACGTTTCGATATACCTTGAGCGCGGGCGCGGAGGGGGAGTCCCTTTCATGAAATCGATTTGGTCGCTCCTGCTGGCGCTGATCGTCGCGCCCTCGGCCTTCGCAACGAAGGTCCTGTTCGTGGGCAACAGCTTCACCCACGGCGGCAATCCCTACAACGCCGCGCGCATCACCGATCTCAACGGCAACGGCCACGGCGGTGTGCCCGGCATATTCAAAAAGCTCGCCGACGAGGGCGGCTTCACCGACGTCGCCGTGAGCATAGAGGCGGTGAGCGGCCAGACCCTCCAATACCATTTCGCCAACAAGCGCGCCCTGATCGACGCCGAGTGGGACTACGTTGTGCTCCAAGACCACAGCCTCCGGCCGCTCACGCGCCACTCGAGCGGCAACGTGCCGTTGTTTCGCCAGTCCGTGCGAGACCTCGCGAGCCTCGTCGAGGCGCGAAACCCGGCCGTGCGCGTGATACTTTACGAGACCTGGGCGAGGCCGGACCAGGTGCCGTCGGGCGCCTATCCGACCCTGCGCGCGATGCAGGACGACCTGCTCGAGAATTATGCCGCGGCCGCGGAGGATTTTGCCTTGCACGGCTGGGCGCCCGTCGGCGAGGCCTTCCTGCGGGCGCTCGATCAGGGCGTGGCGCATGCGCCCGGCTCGGCGCCTCCGGGCGGCGTCACTCTCTGGGGCGGCGACAACTACCACGCCAACAATCACGGCCTTTATCTCTCCGCGCTCGTATTCTATGCACGGATACTGCGGGCCGACCCGCGTCAGTTGCCCAGGGGCGCCGACAGCGCCGCCGTCGCGCTCGGGGTAGGGGCGACCGTGGCCGAGCAGCTCCAGCGAATCGCGTGGGAGGCGACGAGGCTGGGCTTCCTCGAGCAGCCGCGCCCTGGCGTGGTGTTTCCGGGCGGCGCCGTCCGTTTCGTGGCGCGCGCCAACGACAGCAACGTGAACTACCAGTGGTCGCGCAACGGCGCGCCCATCCCCGCGGCTTCGGGACGAGTGCTGGACATCCCCTCGGCGCAGGCGACGGACGCGGGGCTCTATCGGGTGCGGGCGACGCATCGTTTGGGGGAGGCGGCCGATTCCGCCGCGGCGACTCTCACGCTCGCCACGGGGGCGGTGTCGCGCACCTGGTTGATCGACCTCGGCTCGGCCAGCGCCGGCTATCCCACCACGAGCCCCGCCGCGGACGGGCGACACTGGAACAACCTGAGCACGGCCACCGCGGGCGGGTCTTTGGCTTCGCTGCTGCTCGCCGACGGGACGCCCCATCCGACGGCGACGCTGCAGGTCGCCTCGTCCTTCTCGGGGGTGAATTTCGACGGCCCCAACACCGCGACATCGTCCGAGCCGGCGACGGCGCGGCGGGATTCCTTTTTCGTCACCGGAACCGGAAGCGTCGGCAACCAGAAGGCGGGCGTCCTCCGCTTCTCCGGGCTGGATCCCAACGCGCGCTACGACGGCACGATCTTCGCCGCGCGCGCGAACGTGGGCACGCGCTTCACGCGCTTCACGTGGGGCGCGCTGCCGCCGGCCTTTCTCCAGGCGGGCGGCAACAGCTCGGCCACGGCGACCTTGAGCGGCGCGGCCCCGGCGGCGAACGGTTCGCTCTCCCTCAGCGTCGAGCCCTTCGACGCGGCGGGCGTGGAGCAGGAGTATGGCTATCTCAACTACGTCACGGTGACGGAGCGCCAGCCGACGGCGGACGCCTACGCGGTATGGACCAGCAGGCGGATGCTGCCGGCCGGCGCCTCCGACCCGCTCGACGACCCGGATGGCGACGGCGCGCCCAATCTGCTCGAGTTCGCGCTGGGGCGAAATCCGCTGGCGATCGATGGCGCGGGGAGCTGTCCGGTGGCGATCATGGACGCCGAGGGGCGCTTGGTGATCGACTGCTTGCTGGCGGAGGAGGCGGCGGGCAGCGTCCGATACGTCGTCGAGTTCTCCGACGATCTCGTCTCATGGGTGTCGGGACCGGAGCATTCGCTGATCAAGATCGCGACTCCGACGCGGCTGCGGGTGCGTGATCTCGTGCCCATGACGGCAGGCGGGCGGCGTTTTGCGCGTTTGAGGGTGGAGCTTCGCTGAGCCTGTTTCCTCGCCGGGCCAAGACGCAAAAAAACCGCCGCCCTTTGCGGGGCGGCGGCTTGAAGGAGCGAAGACGGAGGGGCGGCGCGATGCACGCCGCCCGACGCGTCGGGCCGGACCTTACTTGGTCGGGACTTCGGCGATCGTCTTGAGGATGCGCGAGGCGACGTCGTAGGGGTTCGCAGCCGAGTTCGGACGGCGATCCTCGAGGTAGCCCTTGTAGCCGGCCTTGATGAAGCTGTGCGGCACGCGGATGGACGAGCCGCGGTCGGCGATGCCCCAGGTGAACTTGTCGATCGACTGGGTCTCGTGCAGGCCGGTGAGGCGGAAGTGGTTGTCGGGGCCGTAAACGGCGACGTGCTCGGACATGTTCTTGGCGAAGGCGGCCATGAGCTTCTCGAAGTATTCTTTGCCGCC
>JAUWBD010000040.1 GCA_030605125.1 Verrucomicrobiota bacterium
GTGGCCCCGGTGGCGAAACCAAGAGCGCGGGCGGAGGCGGTGGTGGCGGCGATGGGGGCGGGGGGCATGCGGCGGGGGAGGCGGCGATCAGCGGAGGACCCAGAGCCCGATGGTGCCGAGGACGATCAAGGTGGCGAGGACGAGGAGGGCGCGGCGCTCTTGGGCGGTGATCTTGTGCAGCATGGGCGGGCTCAGGGCGGGGGGAGGCGCGAGGGCGCGTAGCGTTGGTAGAGGGCGTAGGTCGTTTCGAGGGGTAGGGGGTGAAGCAGGGGCAGGGCGGTTTCGAGCCGAAACCCGCCGCGGCCGTCGAGGAGCGGCTGGAGCGCGAGCGTGAGCAGGCCTCGGTCGCGGCCGGCCTGCGTGGCGAGTTCCTCCGTGGCGGCGTGGGCGAGCCCGGCGTGGCCGGTGGCACCGCAGGCGACGAGCCAGGCGAGCCGCGCAGGAAGGGCGTCTTCCCCGGGGGGCAGCGGATCGCGGGCGAGTTTCTCGGCCAAGGCGGTCAACAGCTCCGGGGAGGGGTGCGCGACGAGGTGGGTGCAAAGCAACTCGACGAGGGCGGGGTGGACGGGGCGGGCGAGGAGCTGGCGGAAGAGCGTGGCGCGGGTCTCGGCGCGGCCGAGCGCGGCCAGGGTGTCGAGCAGGAGCAGCACTTTTTCCCGGTCGCCGAGCGGGCTGTGCGGAGCCTGAAGAACGGGGAGCACGAGATCGGCGCGGCCTTCTTCGAGCAGGCGCCGGAGCAGGTGGTGGGCCACGAAGGGGTCGTGGGTGGCGGAGAGCGCGGTGGTGAGCGCGCGCGCGCGTTCGGGCGCGGCGAGCGGCGGGAGCGACGACTCCAGCTCTAGGAGCGCGCGCAAGGAGGCGGGGAGTCGTGGCGAGCCGAGGAGGCTGGCGAGCGCCTGGGCGTCGTCGGTTCGCCGGGCGGCGAAGAGCCAGGCCTGGGTCCAGGCGGCGGGCGGCGGCGCGGAGGGCTCCGCGGAGAGAAGCCGCTCGGTGGCGAGCGGGAGGATGGAGGCGAAATCGCCGCGGGCGAGGAGGGCGCGATACCATGCCTGCGCGGTCTGCTCGCGGCGTTCCGGGTGGTCTTTGTAGAGGCGGGCGAAGAGCGCGTCGGAGCGGAGGGCCTGGCCGCGTTGCCAAAGCTGCGCGAGGAGGAGCCCGGCGGCGTAGTCGCGGGGGTTGAGTTCGTAGGCGTTGGCGAGGGCGAGGAGGGCGTCGGCGGGGCGACCTTCCTCGCGGGCGGCGCGGGCGCGGGCGAGGTGGAAGCGGGATTGGACGACGCGAAATTCGCGCCAGGCCGGCGGCCACGCGACCTGGCGGTAGCTGATCTCGTAGCCGAGCGTGCGCAGGGCGCCGAAGGCGAGGGCGGTGGAGACGGCAAAGGCGAGCAGGGCGGCTGCGGTCAGGAGCAGGATGCCGCGCGCCCAGAAAGGGCGGACCTGCGGACTGTCCACCGAACAGATCCAGGCGCCGTCGGGGCGGCGCACGAGGAGCGGGCAGACGACGCGGTGACGGCCGGGGGAGGCGTAGTGGAGCGCGGCCTCGCAGGCGGTTTGGCCGGCGCGGCCCGAATCGCTCGCCACCTGACAGGGCGCATGTCCGCGGCGTCCGCCCAGCACGTGGCAGGTTTTGCGGGCGTTCCAATAGAGGGCGCCCCAGAGGAGGCGAAAAGTGTCGGCGAGCCAACCGGTCACGGGTCGATGCTGCGGAACCGCGTCGGTGGAGGGCGAGGGCAAAGGATCGGGCCGCGCCCGGGGTGGCGATGGGGCGGGTGCGTTTCGGGCTCGGGTGGAGAGGCTTGGAAAAATGCCGGGGCGACTGGCGAAGACGGAAACTTGCGATTGGGTGGCGCACCCGGACGAGTCCTGAAACCTCGCTCCGGCAAGCACGTCAGAATCGTTCCATCCCAAAAAAGCCATGAATCCTACTCGTCTCCCCTCCTTCCTTCGCGCCGGCGTGGCCGCTCTCGGCCTTTTCGCGGCCGCCGTGTTGAGCGCCGCCACCGTCGGGCAGCCCGCGCCCGCGTTCACCTTGACCGACCTTGATGGCAAGACCCACTCGCTCTCCGACTTCAAGGGCAAGACCGTGGTGCTCGAGTGGGTGAACCAGGAGTGCCCGTTTGTGGTGAAGCACTACGAGAAGAGCGGCAACCTGCCCGCGACGCAGAAGGCCGCGGTGGCGGACGGCGTGGTGTGGCTGCTGATCAACTCCGCCGCGCCCGGCAAGCAGGGCGACTACGACGCCGAGAAAGTGAAGGCCTGGATGGAGAAGAACAAGGTCGCCGCCACCGCTTACTTCCGCGACCAGGACGGCAAGGTCGGCCGCGCCTACGACGCGAAGACCACGCCGCAGATCTACGTGATCAACGCCGAGGGCGTGCTCGTTTACAACGGTGCGATCGACAGCAAGCGCTCCACCGATGCGAAGGATATTGAGGGCGCGGAGAACTACGCGAAGAGCGCGCTCGCCGCGGTGAAGGAGGGGCGCCCCGTCGCCACTCCCGTCACCCAGCCCTACGGCTGCTCGGTGAAGTATTGAGCGAGCGGGCGGATCGACGCCCACTCGCTGATTTTCGTCGAATCCCGACAAAAACAAAGGCCGCCCAGATCGGGCGGCCTTTGTTGTGTTCGGGCCGTTTGGCCTCCCGGCATCACAGCTCGCTGATGGCGGTCGTGACGACGTCGCAGGCGCGGTCGATGGCGTCGCCCTCGTGGGCGCTGCTGAGGAACCAGGCCTCGTAGGCGCTCGGCGGCAGATACACGCCGCGCTCGAGGCAGGCGTGGAAGAAGCGTTTGAAGAGCGCGGAGTCGGAGCTCATCGCCGAGGGCAGGTCGCGGACGGGCCGCTCGGTGAAGAAGAGGCTGAACATGGAGCCGCACTGCGGGGCCTGAAGCGCGATGCCCTTGAGCTTGGCCGCGGCGAGGGCGGCGGCGCAGAGCTGGCGACCGAGGGTGTCGAGGCGGGCGTAGGGCCGGAGCTCGTCGAGCAGGCGGAGCTGCGCGATGCCGGCGGCCATGGCGAGCGGGTTGCCGGAGAGCGTGCCGGCCTGATATACGGGGCCGAGCGGCGCGAGCTTGTCCATGATCTCGGCGCGTCCGCCGAAGGCGCCGACGGGCAGGCCGCCGCCGATGATTTTGCCGAGGCAGGTGAGGTCGGGGACGATGTTCTCCAACTCCTGCACGCCGCCGCGGGCGAGGCGGAAGCCGGTCATGACCTCGTCGAAGATGAGCACGGCGCCGTGCTTTTGGGTGAGGGCGCGGACCTGGGCGAGGTAGCCGGGCTCGGCACGGATGAAGCCTACGTTGCCGATGTAGGGTTCGAGGATGACGGCGGCGATCTGGCCGGGGTTGGCGGCGAAGGCGGCGTCGAGCGCGGCGGGGTCGTTGAAGGGGAGGACTACGGTCTCGCGGGCGAAGGCGGCGGGCACGCCGGCGCTGTCGGGGTGGCCGTGGGTGAGGGCGCCGGAGCCGGCGGAGACGAGGAGCGAGTCGGAGTGGCCGTGGTAGCAACCGGCGAACTTGATGATCTTGTCGCGTCCGGTGAAGCCGCGGGCGAGGCGGATGGCGGACATGGTGGCCTCGGTGCCGCTGGAGCACATGCGCACCTTCTCGATCGAGGGGAAGAAGGAGGCGATGAGCTCGGCCATCTCGACCTCGTAGGGGTTGGGCGTGCCGAAGGAGGTGCCGCGGGAGAGGGCGTCGGTAATGGCTTCGCGGATACGCGGGTGGTTGTGCCCGTGGATGGCGGGGCCCCAGGTGCAGACGAAGTCGATCAGCTCGCGGCCGTCGGCCGTGGTGAGCGTGGCGCCCTGGGCGGAGCGGGTGAAAAACGGCGCGCCGCCGACGGAGCGAAAGGCGCGGACGGGCGAGTTGACGCCGCCGGGAATAAGCCGCTGGGCACGGGCGAAGAGATCGGTGGAGGACACGGAGGAGGACATGATTGAACCGCTAAAGAGCGCTAAAAGACGCTAAATCAAACCTTGAGGCGGCGAGTGTTCACGAGGCGTTGCCACTCGATGTTCGGGAACGCTGCGAAGTTGATGAGGTAGCCGACCTGCTTGCGAGTGACCCGCAGGTAATTGAGCACTTGGGCGCGGTGTTCGTCGGCGAGGTTGGCCACGGCCTTCAACTCGACCACAACCTCTGATTCGATGATGAGATCCGGGCGCAGGCGCTTCGTGAGGGGCTTCCCTTTGTAGAACACCGCGAGTTCGGGTTGGGCGACAAAGCGGAAGCCGCGCTCCGCAAGCTCCAGCTCGAAGCTCTCCTGATAGATTTCTTCCGAAAGTCCGCCGCCGAGGTCGTTATATACGGCCATGGCCGCACCAACGATGTCGTAGCCGAGCTGGGCAAATGGTTGATCGCTAGATTTCATGAAGAACCGCTAGTGCCAGTAACCGCTTATGAATCAATCGTCTTCAGCTTTAGCGGTCTTTAGCGTCCTTTAGCGGTTAATAATCTCAGCCCACGTATTTTTGGACGATGGGGATGCGGCGGCCGACGCCGAAGGCTAGGGGGGTGATCTTGAGGCCGGGGGCGGCTTGTTTTCGTTTGTATTCGTTGAGGTCCACCTTGCGGCAGATGTCGCGGACCATCGCGGCGTCGAAGCCGTCGGTGATGAGATCGGCGCGGGCCTTGCCCTCCTCGATGTAGCCGCGCAGGAGCGCGTCCAACACGTCGTAGGGCGGGAGGCTGTCCTGGTCCACCTGGCCGGGGCGCAGCTCGGCGCTCGGCGGTTTCTCGATCGTGTTGCGCGGGATGATCTCGCGGCCGGCGCGCTCGTTGATCCAGCGGCAGAGCGCATAGACCTGCGTCTTGAACAGGTCGCTGATCACGGCGAGACCGCCGCACATGTCGCCGTAGAGCGTGCAGTAGCCGACGGCGACCTCGCTCTTGTTGCCGGTGGTGAGGAGGAGCGCGCCAAACTTGTTGGAGAGCGCCATCATCAACACCCCGCGGGTGCGGGCCTGCAGGTTTTCCTCGGTGACGTCGGGCGCGCGCCCGGCGAAGACCGGCCCGAGGGCGCGCTCGGCGGCCGCGACGGTGTCGGCGATGGCGATGGTCTCGAAACGGATGCCGAGGTTTTGCGCGAGGGCGAGGGCGTCGTCCTTCGAGTGTTCGCTCGAGATCGCGGAGGGCAGCGACACGCCGATCACGTTGTCCGGGCCAAAGGCGGCGACAGCGAGTTCGGCGACGAGCGCGGAGTCGATGCCGCCGGAGAGCGCGATGAGGGCGCGGGTGAAGCCGCTCTTGTGCGCGTAGTCGCGCAGGCCGAGGACGAGCGCGGCGTGGATGTCCGCCTCCGGTGGAGTGGAAGGGGGAAGATCAAGTTTAAGGGCAGGAGCAGCGGAAAGAATGGTATCGAGCACGCGACGCTCCTCGGCGAAGGCGGCGAGGCGGTGGGCGATGGCGCCCTCGGGCGTGGCGACGATGCTGCGGCCGTCGAAGATCAGCTCGTCGTTGCCACCGACCGCGTTGCAATAGACGAGGGGCGCGCCGAGGCGGCGGGCCACGTCGGCGACGATGCGTTCGCGGAGGGCCGCCTTGCCCTCATACCAAGGGCTCGCGGAGAGGTTGAGCAGAAGGTCGATGCGCTCGCTCGCGAGGTGGGCGACGGGATCGAAGCGGTGCAGGCGGGTGTCGCCCGGGGATTCGTTGGCCCAGATGTCCTCGCAGATGGTCACGCCGATGCGTTTGCCGGCGTGAACGATGACCGCGGGTGCCTCGGCCGGCTCGAAGTAGCGGTCCTCGTCGAACACATCGTAGGTGGGGAGCAGGCACTTGCGCGCGATCTGCTGGACGCGGCCGTGGTGGCAAAAGGCGGCGGCGTTGAAGGCGCGCCGGCCTTGCTCGCGGGCGTTGGCGACCACGGTGCCGACGAGGAGCGGCACCTCGCCGGTGGCGGCGGCGAGCTCGGCGGTGGCGTTTTCCACGTCGTGCACGAAGCGGCTGCGCAGCAGGAGGTCGCGCGGCGGGTAGCCGCAGATGGCGAGCTCGGGCGTGAGGACCAGCTCGGCGCCGGCCGCGACGAGCTCACGGTAGGCGGAGACGAGGCGGGCGAGGTTGCCGGCGAGGTCGCCGACGGTGGGATTGAGCTGGGCGAGGCCGATGCGCATGGGAGCGAGGAGCGGAAGGGAAGGCGTGAGGGCGGAAGGTTGGGCCTCGTGCTGCGGCTGACAACTCGCAAGCCTGCTTCGAACCATGTCCGAGAAGGCTCCCGTGTCCGATTCCCTGATCCTCGCCTCCGCCTCGCCCCGGCGGCGCGAACTGCTGGCCGCGCTGGGCGCGCGTTTCGAGGTGGTCGTGGCCGACGTGACCGAGCACGAGGACCCGGCGCTTGATCCGCGCGTGATGGTGGCGCGCAACTCCGCGCTCAAGGCCGACGCCGTGGCGGCGCGCCATCCGCGGGCCTGGGTGCTGGGAGCGGACACGACCGTCTTCATCGACGGCCACGCGCTCAACAAACCGGCCGATCTCGACGCGGCGCGCGCGATGCTGCGCCGTCTCAGCGGACGGGCCCACACGGTGTTTACCGGGGTGGCGCTGCGGCACGCGGCGCGCGGCGTGCGCGAGGATCTGGGCGTGGCGAGCGAGGTGGAGTTTCGCGCGCTCTCGGACGCCGATATCGAGGATTACCTGCAACGCGTGCACGTGCTCGACAAGGCCGGGGCCTACGCGATCCAGGAGCACGGCGAGCGCATCGTGGCGGCGCGGCGAGGATCCTTGAGCAACATCATCGGGCTGCCGCAGGACGAGGTGAGAGAACTTTTGACGCGCCACGGCGTCCTGCGCTGATTGCGCCGCTCACCGCCGTCCCACGTCCACGCCCATGCCCGCGCCCGTCGCCGCTCCCCAGAGTCCCAAGCCGCCGCAGCGGCCGCGGCGGCGCGCATCCGTGCTCGGCGAGCGGCGTCCGGCGTGGCGGGCGGGGCTGGCGGGCACGGTGCTGGCGCACGCGGTGCTGCTGGTGATCCTGTGGTCCTTGCCGGAGCACATCTTCGAGGCCGACCGCGTGGCGAGCAGGCCGGAGGAGGCGCGGAGTTTCGAGATCGAGCTGAGCCCGGAGCTGCTCGTGCCCGCGGCCCCGCCGCTCGAGCCGCTGCGCTTCGTGGAGGTAAATCCGGACGCGCCGGAAAACGTGCCCGACCGCACGCCGCTCTTCGGCGCGCAGAACCAGCAGGTGGCGCAGCCGGAGCCGACGCCGGACGGCGAAAGCGACACACCGACGGTGGAGGGTGAAAGCCGGGACAACACCACCGCGCTCGTGAGCGGCATGGGGCGCGAGCCGGAGGCGCCGAGCCTCGCGGATCGTCTCGCGCAGGCGTTTCAGACGCGGCCCGACACCGCGGCGGCGGAGGAGGCCGAGCGGGAGGCCGAGCGAGAGGCCGCACGGGCGGTCAACGCGCTTCCCGGAGGCGAGCATCTGCTTGGCACGGCCGATGGCGGCGTCGGCACCACGGTCACGCGCGTGCCGCCGACTCCCGGGGCCGAGACCGGTCCTGAGGCGAGGGAGGGCACGACCACGGGTCGGGCGCGGACGAGCGGATATTTTGGCGGCCCCATCATCGACCGGGCGCGACCGCAGGAGCGGCCGCGCCTCGCCGAATCGGCGGTCAGCGCGCGCACCACGCCCACGATCCGAAACGAATTCGGCACGCAGAACATCGGCGCGCTCGCCTACAACGCCCGCTGGAGCTCCTACGGCGAATACTTGCAGCGCCTGATCGACGCGGTGCAGGCCCAGTGGGATCGTTTGCTGTTGCGCAGCGCGTTTTACCCCACGGCCGGCGCGACGGTGCGCGTGGTCTTCAAGCTCGATGCGCAGGGGCGCGTCTCGGAGATCGTGGACGTGAGCGGCACGGGCGGCGAGCTGGCGCAGCGCCTCTGCGTGAGCGCGATCACGGAGCGCGCGCCCTATGGCGAGTGGACCCAGGACATGATCGGAGTCCTCGGTCGCGAGCAGGAGCTGACTTTCACCTTTCACTATCGATGAGCGACGCGCGGACAAACGACACGGAACTTCCCTTGCACGACGGCGTGGCGGTGCTCACGCGCGCGCCCGGCGGCCTGATCGCCTTCGACAAACCGGCCGGCGTGCTCTCGCACCCGAACATGCGCAGCGAGCAGCCGCGGGCCTTGCTCACCTGCGACTACTCGATCGAGGGCGAGTTTTTTCGCTGGACCGACGTGGGCGGCGCGGGCCGCACGATGTGGCTGCTCAACCGCCTCGATTCGCACACCTCGGGCGTGATCCTCGGCGTGCTGGACAACACCGAGCTGGCGCGCCGCATCCGCGCCCTGTTTCGCGAGAAACACATCCGCAAGGTGTATCACGCCCTCGTCTTTGGAAAACCCTCGCATGCGACGACCGTGTGGAAGGACCGGCTCGTGATCGAAAAACGCGGCGGCCAGGTGCGCACCAAGGCGGGAGAGGGCATCCCCAGCGAGTGCGAGATGAAGGTGCTGCGTCAGCGGCGCGACGCGGCGATGCCGGTCGCCTTGATCGAGCTCGCGCCGCGCACGGGGCGCAGCCACCAGCTCCGCGTGCAATGCGCGCACCGGCGCCTGCCGATCGTGGGCGACGCGACCTACGGCGACTTCGGCGCGAACCGCGCGCTGGCGAAGGCGACGGGCGTGAAGCGGCTTTGCCTGCACTCGCACGAGACGCGTTTCGACTACGAGCACGAGGGCCGGGTGGTGAAGTTCGCGGCCACCGCGCCGACGCCGGCGGAGTTTTTGAAGCTGCTCTGAGTCGGAAGAAAACGGGTTGAACCGCTAATGGAGCGGCTCAAGGAGCGCTCCTCGGGAAGAGCGGTCCCTGCGGGACAGGGGTGTCGATGGCTCGGCAATGCCTCGGCGGAATTCAGAATGCGAGCGCTGCGGCGAGGATGGCTCTAGCGTGAAGGCGGGCGGTGTGTTCGCGGTCGCGGTTGTAGCCGCCGCCGTAGAGCACGACGGTGGGGATGCCGCGGCGGCGCACGAGTTCCCCGAGGACAAAGGCGTCGCGCGCGGCGAGGTCGGCGTCGGTGAGGCGGAGCTGCCCGAAGCGATCGTGCTCGTGCGGATCGGCGCCGCTGATCCAGAAGGCGAGCCCGGGCCGGTGATCGTCGAGGGCGGGCGGGAGCGTGGCCTCGAGCTGGTCGAGGTAGTCGCCGCCGCGGGCCCAGCGGGCGAGGGGGACGTCGAGCGAGCCGGGCGGCTTGAGCGACGGGTAATTGCGGCCGACGTGGATCGAGTAGGTGAAGACGCGGGCGTCGCCGGCAAAGAGCGCGGCGGTGCCGTCGCCGTGATGGGCGTCGGTATCCACCACGGTGATACGAAGTGAGGGGCGACGGGCGTGGATCGCGCGGATGGCGATGGCGACGTCGTTGAGCACGCAGTAGCCGAGGCCGCGGTCGGCGTGGGCGTGGTGGGTGCCGCCGGCGAGGTTGGCGGCGAGGCCGTCGGCGAGCGCGGCCTCGGCGGCGAGGAGCGTGCCGCCGGTCTCGAGGCGCGAGCGCTCGAGGAGCGGCTCACCCGCGGGCAGGCCGAGCTTCAGCGCCTCGACGGAGCTCAGGTCGGCGCGGCGGATCTTTTCGAGGTAGTCGGCGGTGTGGACGCGGAGCAGGTCGGCGAAGGGGGCGGGCTCGGCGTCGAGGATGCGCAGGCCGGGAGGCGCGGCGGCGCGGATCATCGCCTCGGCGCGCCAAAACTTGTCCATCGGGAAGGGATGGCTCTCCGGAAGCGGGAAAAAGTAGTCGCGGTGGTAGTGGCAGCGCACAACTCGGACTAACGGATCCAAACGAGGTCGGCGGGTTGGCCGGTGTTGCCCTCGACGAGTTCGCCGCCGTTGTCCACGCCGTCGAGATAGACGCTCCAGACGCGGGCATTTTCGCCAAGGTCGTAGAGCAGCGCGCCGTCGGAGAAGGGGTCGTCAGGCGGCGAGGAGAGGTGCCCGGCGGCGACAATCTCGCTCCATGCGGCGGGGCGACCGTGGATGCGCCAGGCGAGCAGGCCGCAGAGCGCGGAGCGCTGGGCCTCGCGGCGCAGGCCCGTGGAGAGGATCACCTCCCAGGGCGGCGTGAGATAGATGGCGAGCAGTTTGCCGATCGGATTGGCCGTGGACTCCATCGCGGCGCGCGCGCGGACGATCAGATCGAGCGTGAATTCGCCCTCGCCGCCGGCGTAGTCGTGAAACGCGCCGAGTTCGCGGTGGTAGCCGCCGAGGGTGACGGCCGTGGTGCGGGCGAAGAGACCGCGCGGGAGGCGGGCGTCCTGCATCAAGGCGGCGAGATAGGGCGCGAGATCGGCCTCGTAGGCGGCGAGCGTGGCGGCGGGATCAAGCAGCGTGTGTTGCGTGAGCCCGAGGCCGAGTTCTCCCGGTTCGAGCGCCTCGGGCTCGGCCATGCCGAGGCTGGCGACGGCGGAGAGGGCGAGGTCGGGATCGTCGGTGAGGGGCATGCGTTCGACGATGACCCGGTAAACGTGCGCGTATTCGCCACGGAGGGTGCGGTCGAGCGCGACTTGGGCGAGGGTGGCGTCGGATTGGAGTTCGGCGAGGAGGGCGCGGGCCTCGGACGCGGGCAGGCCGGGGTGGCGGGCGAGCGCGTGCACGCCATCGAGCGCGGATTGCCAGACGCTGACGGCGTGGATCAGGGGAATGATGCCCGCTTGGGAGCGAAGGGTGGCACGGGCTTGCTCAAGGTTGGCGCGGACGAGGGCGAGCGCGGTGGGAAAATCGCCCTCGGCGAGGGCGAGGCGGGCACGGACGGTGCGCACGCTTGCGATCTGCCGGAGCGAATGGTGATCGGGGAAAGGCGACTCGGGGCCGTGGATCGTGGGCAGGATGAGCGTCTCGCCGGTGGCGAGGGTGAGCCGGTCGAGAAGGGCGACGGCCGGCGCGAGCTGCGTCGCGTCGAAATCGGCGGGGAGAGGGGTGTCGGCCGCTTCGAGGGCAATCAGGTTGGCATCGGTGCCGACGAGGGCCGCTGCGAAGGCCTCGAAGTGATCGCGCCAGCGCGGGAGGGCGTCGGAGCCGGCGGGGCGTTCGGGGGCGGCGATGCGCGGGGCGGAGGCGGCCTGCGGCGAGGCAGGCGGCGGGGTGGGCGACGTCGCGCAGGCGCCGAGTAGGAGAAAGGCGGGCAAGGCGACGAGAAGCGTCGTCCGGGGGAGGCGAGGGGAGTGGGGCACGCGACGACCTTACGCAAGGGCGGCACGAGGGGAAGGCCGGGAACGGAATTTTGCGGATTGGGGCGGAAGGCTTGCGCGAAGGCCTGGTTGGCGTGGGAATTGGCCGCACGCCGCCTGTCTTGATGTCGTCCGTCCTCGTCGCGCCCAAACACGAGCCCGTGTCCAAACCCTCCACCGTCCCCGCGCCTCCGAAGCGCGCGAGCCGGCCCGGGCGGTCGGGCGCCTGGTGGGTGGAGCGGGGTCTGGCGCTGTGGACGGCGCTCGTGCTCGGCTTTCTCTACCTGCCGATCGCGGTGTTGATCGGCTACTCGTTCAACCAGTCGCGCCTCAACATCACCTGGGAGGGCTTCACGTGGCGCTGGTATGGCGAGCTCCTCTCCAACAAGCCGCTGATCGACTCGTTTAAAAACAGCCTGATCGTGGCTGGCGCCTCGACCGTGCTGGCGGTGTTGATCGGCACCACGGGCGCCTGGCTCCTGCACCGGCACCGTTATCGCTTCGCGCGCGCGATCCAGGCGCTCGTCTGCGTGCCGATGGTGATGCCGGAGATCGTGATGGGCATCAGCCTGCTGGTGTTGTTCGCGCTCGCGCAGGTGGATCTCGGCCACGCCACGCTGATCCTCGCGCACACGACCTTCTGCTTCCCCTTCGTGCTCGTCGCGGTGCAGGCGCGCCTGCAGGGGCTCGATCCGGCGCTGGAGGAGGCGGCGCTCGACCTCGGCGCCACGCCGTGGCGGGCGTTTTGGCTGGTGATCCTGCCCTGCCTGCGGCCTGCGGTGGTGGCGGGGACGCTGATGGCCTTCACGCTCTCGATGGATGAGCTCATCATCAGCCTCTTCACCGCCGGGCCCGGCTCGCGCACGCTGCCGATGCAGGTCTATGGCATGGCCAAGGTGGGCCTCAACCCGATGCTCAACGCGCTCTCGGCGATCTTCGTCGTGACGACCGTGGCCTTCGTGCTTTTCACCGAGCACCTGCGGCGTATGGCGGCGCGCGGGGCGGACACGACTTTCTCCAAACCATGAAAACACGCAGCAAACTCCTCCTCCTCGGGCTGGCCGCGCTCTGTGCGGTGGGCTCGGCCTTCGCGCAGGCCAAGAAGCGCGGCGAGCTGAACCTCTTCGCCTGGTCGGAATACATCCCGCAGGCCGTGCTCGACGGCTTCACGCGCGAGACCGGCATCAAGGTCAACTACGAGACCTACTCCTCCGGCGAGGAGATGCTTGCCAAGATGATGGCGCGCCGCGCCCGCTTCGACCTCATCCAGCCGCCCGACTACATCGCCGAGGCCCTGATCAAGAACGGCCAGCTCACGCCCATCGACCGCGAGAAGTTGAAAAACTTCGGCAACCTCCTGCCCGAGTTCTTGAACATGCCGCACGATCCCGAGCAGCAGTTCACGGTGCCCTACATGGTCGGCACGGTCGGTATCGTGGTGAACACGGAGAAGGTGAAGGAGCCGGTGCGCGGCTACGCCGATCTCTTCGCGCCGAAGCACGCCGGCCGCATCGTGGTGGTGGACGACGGGCGCGAGCTGGCGACCGCCGCGCTCTACACGCTCGGCAAAGGCCTGAACGACTTTTCCAAGGAAAACCTCGCCGCGATCCGCCCCGTGCTCGCGGAGTGGTTCAAGCGCGTGAAGCTCTTCGACTCCGACAGCCCGAAGACCGCGTTGCTCAACGGCGACGTGGATCTCGGCCTGGTGTGGGGCGGCGAGGCCGCGCTGCTCTGGAAGGAGAACAAGAAGTTTGAATACGTGCTGCCGGCCGAGGGCGCGCACCTCTTCGTGGACCTGCTGGCGATCCCGCGCCGCGCGCGAAACGTCGAGAACGCCCACCTCTTCATCGACTACATCCTGCGTCCCGAGGTGAGCAAACTGATCTCCGACGACTTCCCCTACACCAACCCCAACGGCGCCGCGCGCAAGCTGCTGAGCCCGGAGCAGCTCGCCAACCCGGCCAGTTACCCGAAGACCGACCGCAAGCTCGATACCTTCCGCTACCTCGGCGAGGACGTGGCGGAGGCGATCGACAAGCTGGTCACGGATCTGAAGAACGCGCGCTGAGGGCGCGGCGCGGGTAGGGCGCGACCGCTGGGCGCGCCGCCATTCCGACGCGGCGGGCCCGGCGGTCCCGCCCTACCTCAAGCCATAATCATGCACGGACTACCCGGAGCTTTCTCCGCCAATCCCCACGCGCGCCGGCCCGGCGCGTGGGGCTGGTGGCTGCTCGCGCCGATGCTCGCGTGGCTGCTGCTTTTCGTCGTGGCGCCGATGGGCATCCTCGTGGCCTACAGCTTCGGTTCGCGCGGCATGCTCGGCGATGTGGAATTCGGGTTCTCCTGGGATAGCTACGCGCGCATCGCCGACCCGATCTACCTGCGAATCTTCGCGCGCTCAATCGGCTACGCGGCGCTCACGACCGCGCTCTGCGTGCTGATCGGATTCCCGGCGGCGTGGTTCATCGCGCGCCGCGGGCCGGGCTGGCGCGAGCGCCTGCTGTTGCTGGTGATGATCCCGTTTTGGACGAGTTTTCTCATCCGCACCTACGCGTGGATCGCGATCCTGCGCAGCGAGGGGCTGCTCAACGCCGTGCTCAAATCCTCGGGCGCGGTGCCGCACGTTTTCGCGGAACCGCTCGAGCTGCTCTACACGCCGGCGGCGGTGGTGATCGGTCTGGTGTATGTGTATCTGCCCTTCGTCATCCTGCCGGTGTATGCGAGCGCGGAGAAGCTCGACGGGGTCTTGATCGAGGCGGCCCACGATCTCGGGGCGGGGCCGCTGCGGGTGTTTCGCGAGGTGATCCTGCCGCTCACCTGGCCGGGCGTCGCGGCGGGCATGATGCTGGTCTTCGTGCCGGCGATCGGGATGTTCGCCATCACCGACCTGCTCGGCGGCGCGCGCGTGTCGATGATCGGAAACGTGATCCAGAACCAGTTCACCAAGGCGCTCAACTTTCCCTTCGGCGCGGCGCTGGGCGTGGTGTTCACGCTGCTGTTCGTGGTGAGCTTCGCGCTCTTGCAGTGGCTCGGGCGGAGAAAAGATGAAACCGCTAAAGCACGCTAATGGACGCTAAATGCGAGCAGCCTATCCCACGGCATTTTTTAGCGGTCTTTAGCGCCCTTTAGCGGTCCCTCAAAATGATCGAATTTGAATCAGTCACGAAGCGCTTTGGCTCCTTCACGGCGGTGGACGCGGTGAGCTTGCACGTGCGCGAGGGGGAGTTTCTCACGCTGCTCGGTCCCTCGGGCTGCGGGAAGACGACGCTGCTGCGCATGCTCTCGGGTTTTGAAACGCCCGACTCCGGCGCGATTCGCATCGCGGGCGAGGACGTGACCGCGCTGCCGCCGTATCGGCGCAACGTGAACCAGGTTTTCCAGAGCTACGCGCTCTTTCCGCACATGAGCGTGCGCGCGAACATCGCTTTTGGGCTGCGCATGCAGAAGGTGCCCAAGGCCGAGGCGGCGCGCCGCGTGGCCGAGGTGGTCGAGCTGGTGGCGCTGGGCGGCTTCGAGGACCGCATGCCGCATCAGCTCTCCGGCGGGCAACGTCAGCGCGTGGCGCTGGCGCGCGCGCTCGTGCCCGGGCCGGCGGTGCTGCTGCTCGACGAGCCACTCTCGGCGCTCGATGCGAAGCTGCGGAAGCAGATGCAGGTCGAGTTGAAGCGCCTGCAGAAGCGGCTGGGCATGACCTTCGTGTTTGTGACGCACGATCAGGAGGAGGCGCTGACGATGAGCGACCGGATCGCGGTGATGCGCGGCGGGCGCATCGAGCAGCTCGGCACGCCGACGGAGATCTACCACCGACCGGGCTCGGGCTTCGTTGCGGAGTTTGTGGGCGAGGCGAATCTGCTCGCGGCCGAGCGGGTGGGCGGCGGCGCGGGCGAGGCGGTGGTGGTGCGCCTCGAGGGCGGGCTCGAGTTGCGCGTTGCGGCGGCGGCGTGGCCGGGCGGCGCGGCGCGGGCGCGGGTCTCGGTGCGGCCGGAGAAGGTGTGCGTGGCGAAGCGGCCGATCGAGGGCGCGGAGAACGTGTTTCAGGCGACGATCACGGAGGAGATTTTCCAAGGGGCCTTCGACCACCTCGTGTTGCGGACGGATGCGGGCACGGTGCTCACGGCCGTGGTGCCCAACGAGAGCGCGATCATGGAGGCTCTGCACGAGGGCGACCGCGTGTGGTGCGGGCTGCACCTCGACGATATCGTGGTGCTGGGGCCGTGAGGGTGTGGCGGTAACGCCGACCGTCCGATCAGTTCGGATTTTTCAACGCGAACATCGCCAAGATCCGCGAAGAACAAACCAAGTGCCGAGTGAGGGCTTTGTGATCTTCGGTCTGCTCTTCGCGTCTTCGCGCTAAAAACCAAAGCCTGGGGGGCGGTGAACGCGGGCGCGGTCGCCGGCGAGCGGCGACCCTACCGTTTGAACTGGCTCGCGATGAGGCCGGTGAGGGCGCGGTGGAGGTCCTCGTTTTCGAGCTTCTCCAAGACCTCCTCGAAGAAGGCGGCGACGAGCAGGCGGCGGCTTTCGGCGGGATTGATGCCGCGGGACTGGAGGTAGAACTCCTGCTCGGCGTCGATGCGCGCGCTGGTGCTGCCGTGGCTGCACTTCACGTCGTTGGCCTGGATCTCGAGACCGGGCAGGCTGTGGGCCTCGGCGGCGTCGGAGAGCATTAGGTTGCGGTTCTTCTGGTAGGCGTCGGTCTTCTGCGCGTCGGGCTCGACGATGATGAGGCCGGAGAAGATGGTCTTCGCGGTGTCGAGGAGGGCGTTTTTGTAGAGCAGGTTCGACGTGGTGTGCGGCGCGACGTGGGTCTGGAGCGTGCGCTGATCGAACTCCTGCGCGCCGTCGGCGACGGTGAGGGCGAGCATCTCGGAGTGCGCGCCGGGGCCGAGGAGGCGGCTGTTGGACTCGTGCCGGGCTTGGCGGCCGCCGAGGTGGAGGTTGAGCGAGAGCACGCGGGCGTCGCGCTC
This sequence comes from Verrucomicrobiota bacterium, assembly GCA_030605125.1. Classification (GTDB taxonomy): domain Bacteria; phylum Verrucomicrobiota; class Verrucomicrobiia; order Opitutales; family Opitutaceae; genus IMCC26134_A. Next base: position 16,130 of record JAUWBD010000040.1, read on the forward strand.
GGCGACGATGCTGTTGACCTGGAAGGCGAGGGTCTCGCGGCTCCAGTGCTGGGCGCCGACGTAGGTGAGCTGCGCGCCCTCGGCGGCGTGGAGGTCGTTGACACCGGAGGCGAGCTGGCGATCGGTCGCGGCGCCGCCGGAGATGAAGAACTCGACGAGCGTGGCCTTGGCGCGGGGGCCGAGGACGACGATGGTGTGGGGGAAGGCGGCGACGTTGTTGCCGGTGAGCGTGTGCTGGACGACGAAGGGCAGGGCGACCTCGACGTCGGCGGGCACGTAGAGGAGCGCGCCGGCGGCGGTGAAGGCGGTGTTGAGCGCGACGAATTTTTCGGAGCCGAGCTGGGCCGGGTGTTTTTGGAAATACTGTTTCACCAGGTCGCCGTGGTTTTGCAGGGCCTCGTCGAGCGGGGCGAAGATGACGCCCTTGGCGGCGAGCTCGGCGGGCACGGTGCTGCGCGCGACGAGCTGGCGGTTGGAGAACACGATCTCGGCCGTCTGCGGGAAGGCGGAGTGGTTGGGGATCTGCGAGGCGGGATCCTCGGGCAGGGTGAAGCCGGAGAGGTCGAGGCCCTTGAGGTTGGAGAAACGCCAGGTCTCGTCGGTGCGGGAGGGCAGCGGGAGGGCGGTAAACTGGTTGAAGGCGGCCTTCTTCGTCTCGAGCCACCAAGCGGGCAGGTAGGCGCGCTGGGAGAGGTGCTGGGCGAAGCGGGAGGAGTCGAGACCCTCGGTGGGCGTAGCGGGAAGTGCGGAAGCGGACATTGCGAGAGAGAGTCGAGGAGTCGAAGGGTCGAGGAGACGAGGAGCTGGATTCTAGCGAGGAAGCGGAGGAGGTCGCGGAGCGGGAGAAGCAGGCTGGCTCCTCGACTCCTCGACCCCTCGGCTCCTCGACGGAAGATCGGTCGGCTCAGCCGACCGAACCTTCCATTTCCAAATCGATGAGGCGCTTGAGCTCGACGCTGTATTCCATGGGGAATTGGCGGACGAGGTCGTTGACGAAGCCGTTCACGGCGAGGCTCATCGCCTGCGCCTCGGTGAGGCCGCGCTGCTGCATGTAGAAGATCATGTCTTCGCTGACCTTCGACACGCTGGCCTCGTGCTGCACCGCGTGGGTGTCGCCGCGGACGACGATGGCCGGGTAGGTGTCGGTGCGGCTGTTGGTGTTGATGAGGAGCGCGTCGCACTCGGTGTTGTTCTTGCAACCCTTGAGGTGCTTCGGGATGTGCACGACGCCGCGGTAGGTGGCGCGGCCCTGGCCGACGCTGATCGACTTGGAGACGATGAGCGAGGAGGTGTCGTCGGCGGCGTGGATCATCTTCGCGCCGGTGTCCTGGTGCTGGCCGTCGTTGGCGAGGGCGATGGAGACGACTTCGCCGCGGGCGCGCTTACCCTTCAGGACGACGCCGGGATACTTCATGGTGAGGCGACTGCCGATGTTGCAGTCGATCCACTTGATCTCGGCGTCTTCCATCGCGAGGCCGCGCTTGGTGACGAGGTTGAAGACGTTGGGCGCCCAGTTCTGGACGGTGATGTATTGGATCTTCGCGCCCTTGAGCGCGACGAGCTCGACCACCGCGGAGTGGAGCGTGGAGGTGGAGAACTTCGGCGCGGTGCAGCCCTCCATGTAGGTGACCTCGGCGCCCTCGTCGGCGATGATGAGGGTGCGCTCGAACTGGCCGAAGTTTTCCGCGTTGATGCGGAAGTAGGCCTGGAGCGGCATGGCGACCTTCACGCCGGGCGGCACGTAGATGAAGGAGCCGCCGGAGAACACGGCGCTGTTGAGCGCGGAGAACTTGTTGTCGCCGGTGGGGATGACCTTGCCGAACCACTTGCGGAAGATCTCCGGGTGCTCGCGGAGGGCCTCGGTGGAGTTGAGGAAGATGACGCCCTGCTTGGCGACGATGTCCTTGACGTTTGAATACGCGGCCTCGCTGTCGAACTGGGCCTCGACGCCGGCGAGGAACTTGCGCTCCTGCTCGGGGATGCCGAGGCGCTCGAAGGTCTTCTTGATGTCGTCGGGCACCTCGTCCCAGGTGCGCTTGGGCTTCTGGCCCTGGGCGAGGTAGTAGCGGATCTTGTCGAAGTTGATGTTCTCGAGATCCTTCGTGGCCCAGTGCGTGGGCATGGGCTTGTCGAGGAAGGTCTGGTAGGCCTTGAGGCGGAAATCGAGGATCCAGTCGGCCTCCTTTTTCACGCCGCTGATGTAGCGGATGACGTTTTCGTTGAGGCCGCTGCCGGCATCGAACTCGTATTTGACGTCGTAGGTGAAGTCGCCGACGGCCTGGTCGATGCCGGCGACGGGGTTTTCGACGGACGGATCGGCGGCGAGCGCGTCGGCGTCGGGCGCGGGAGGGGCGTCGAGCTCGGTGGGAGGCTTCATCGGATTTATGATTTGAGATTGATGATTTATGATTGGAGGCCGGCGGGGCGTGCCACGCGCTCAGGCGGTGGCGGCGGCGAGGTCGGTTTTGACCCAGTCGTAGCCCTTGGCCTCGAGTTCGAGGGCGAGGGTCTTGTCGCCGGACTTCACGATCCGGCCGTCATACATCACGTGCACGTAGTCGGGCACGATGTGGTTGAGGAGGCGTTGGTAGTGGGTGATGAGGAGCACGCCGAGGCTGCCGCTCTTGAGGGTGTTGACGCCTTCGGCGACGATCTTGAGGGCGTCGATGTCGAGGCCGGAGTCGGTCTCGTCCATGAGCGCGAAGGTGGGCTCGAGCATGGCCATCTGGAGGATCTCGCAGCGCTTTTTCTCGCCGCCGGAGAAGCCTTCGTTGACCGAGCGGGAGGTGAACTTCCGGTCGATCTTGAGCATGTCCATCTTGGCGTAGAGGCGCTTGTAGTAGGCGGTGGCGTCGAGCTCCTCGCCCTCGGCCATGCGGGCTTGGACGGCGGCGCGGAGGAAGTTGGCGATGGAGACGCCGGGGATCTCGCTCGGGTATTGGAAGGCGAGGAAGAGGCCGGCGCGGGCGCGCTCGTCGGGCTCCATCTCGAGGATGGATTTGCCGTCGAGGAGGACGTCGCCCGAGGTGATGACGTAGTCGGGGTGGCCGGCGATGGCCTTGGAGAGGGTGGACTTGCCGGTGCCGTTGGGCCCCATGATGGCGTGCACCTCGCCGGTGCGGATCGTCAGGTCGAGGCCCTTGACGATGGACTTGTCGGGCGAGGAGGCGAGGGCGACGTGGAGGGCGCGGATTTCGAGCGTGGAGGACATGTTAGGAAGGGGGAGGGAGGGAAAGGGAGTGAGGGGACGGGGCAGACGGTCAGGCGGCGGACTGGGTGGGCTGGGCGGCGGGCATCTGGCCGTGGAAGGTAATCTCGATGGCGCGGGCGGAGTAGCCCGGGGGGAGAAGGGCGCGGATGCGCTCAAGGACGTCGGCGGGGAGCTCGATGTCGTGGGTCGCGCCGCTCTTCTCGTCGTGGAAGTGCGCGTGCGGATGGAGGTTGGGGCAATACCGGGCTGGGCCGCGCTCGAAGTTTACTTGCCGCACGAGGTCGCACTGCACGAGCGTCTCCAAGCAGTTGTAAACCGTGGCGAGGGAGATGGAGGGCATCTCGGCGCGGACGCGGGAGTAAACCTCGTCGGCCGTGGGGTGGTCGCGCTTCTCAAGCAGGGCGCGGTAGATGAGTTCGCGCTGGGGAGTGTTGCGCAAGCCGCTGTGGGCCAAACGCTCGGCCAAGGGTGTGGGGGGCTCGTGAAGGGATGGGCGCATGCGTGGCGATGGGAGCGAAGCGAAAAAGCAGGGGCGCAGAGAACTGGAATCATTCCAAGGTTCAAGCGGGAATTGGAATAATTCCAAAGAAAGAAGAGGTCCTTGGAAGGGGGAGGGTGGGGCGGCGGGCCGAGGCCCGCCGTCGAAAGCGGAGCCGAGGCTCCGCACTCCCGGACGCGGCGGGCTCAGCCGCCGTGCTCGGCGAGCCAGCGCTCGGCCTCGATGGCGGCCTGGCAACCCATGCCGGCGGCGGTGATGGCCTGGCGATAGACGTGGTCGGCGCAGTCGCCGGCGACATAGACGCCCGGCACCTTGGTCTTCACCTGCGAGCCGGCGGCGGGCTTGAAGTAGCCGCCCTCGTCCACGTCGAGCGCGGCGGCGAAGGGGCCGGTGTTGGGCACGTGGCCGATGGCGACGAAGACGCCCTTGAGCGGGAGCGTGCGCTCGGCGCCGGTATTCACGTCGCGGATACGGAGGCCGGAGACGGCGCCCTGCTCCACGCCCTCGACGGCGACGGGCACGGCGTTCCACACGCACTCGATCTTGGGGTGCGAGGTGGCGCGGTCGGCCATGATCTTGGAGGCGCGGAGCGTGTCGCGGCGGTGCACGAGATAGACCTTGCTGGCGAAGCGGGTGAGGAAGAGAGCCTCCTCGGCCGCGCTGTCGCCGCCGCCGATCACGGCGACGTCCATCTTGCGGTAGAAGGCGCCGTCGCAGGTGGCGCAGGTGGTGACGCCCTTGCCGCCGTAGAGCTCCTTCTCGCCGGGCACGCCGGTCATGCGCGGGGAGGCGCCGGTGGCGATGATGACGCTCTTGGCGAGGATGACGCGGTCGCCGCAGACGAGCTTGCGCGGGTGCGAGTTGAAATCGACGGACTGGACCTGGGCCTGCTCGAAGCGGGCACCGAAGCGCGTGGCCTGCTCGCGCAGGTTTTGCATGAGCTGGAAGCCGTCGATGCCGTGCGGGTAGCCGGGGAAGTTCTCCACCTCGCTGGTGGTGGTGAGCTGGCCGCCGGGCAGGCTGCCCTCGATGACGAGGGGATTGAGGTTGGCTCGGCCGGTGTAGATGGCGGCGGTGAGGCCGGCGCAGCCGGTGCCAACGATGACGACGTTTTCGACGGGATGGGACATGAAAGGGAAAGGGGCGAAAAGCGACACGTCGCGCGCGTTTTGGCAACCCCGCATGGCGCGCCGTGGCCTGCTTAGAAGAGGCGGAGGAGGGAGCGGGGGCCGACGTCGATGAAGGTTTCCCGGTCGGGGGCCGGGCGGGGGAGGCGGCGGAGGAGGCGTCCTTGCGCGTCGAACACGCCGATGGCCGACCCGTCGGCGAGGGAGGCGAAATACTCGCGGGCGGCGGAATCGTAGCCCAGCGAGACCCCCTGCACCGGCACCTCCAGGGCGAGTTGGCCGAGCGCGCCGCCGCGCAGGTCGAAGCGGTGGATGCGATCGCTGGTCTTATGGGCGAGCACGATCAGTTCGTCGCGCAGGGCGTCGTGCGCGACGCCGTATGCCGGAGCATCGAGCCCTTCGAGCCGGTGGTAGCCCTCGAGCCGGCCGTTGTGGTCGGTTTCAAAAAGGGCGGGCGCGGTGGGATCGGTGAAGAACAGGTTCCGGTCGCGCGAGCGAACGGCGAGGTCGTGGCCGCCGGGGGGCAGGTTGGGCGCGTGGAACTCGCGTTTGATCGCGCCGGCGGGGCGGTCGATCACGCGCACACGGTTGCCGGGCGACATCCGGATGAAGAGGTGGTCGGTGTAGGGATCGTAGGCGAAGCCGAGCACATGTTCGCCGACGCCGACAAAGGTCGGCACGCCGGCGCGCTCGTCTCCGTCGCGCGGATCGATGTCGCGGATCGTGGGGCCGAGGGCGGGGGAGTAGAGGTAGGCGTGTCCGGGGCCGGGCGTGCTGCATCCGGCGAGGAGCAGCAGCGAGCCGAGGGCGAGGAGGCCGGCGGCGGCGCGGCGCTTTGCCTTGGCGCGGCCGGTCGCCGCGCTTTCATCGCGTTCACCATGAAGGTCGCGCTCATCAGTGGCACCAGCATCATTCATTCGCCGTTGTTCTCCGGGTGGACGGAGCGGACGGTCGAGACAAAACATGGCGCGGTCGTCCTCCGCGAACGCGGCGAGCACGTGGTGCTGAACCGTCATGGCGCGGGCGCGGCCCCGCTGCCGCCGCACCGGATCAACTTTCGCGCCAACATCGCCGCCCTCGCGCGGCTCGGTTTCGAGGACGTGGTCTCGTTCAACTCCGTCGGCTCGCTCCGCGCGGCCCTCGCGCCCGGCACCTTCGTCTCCAGCGCCGACTATGTGGCGCTCCAGCAGGGGCCCGCGACCTACTTCGACGACGAGCTGAAGGGCGGCGCGCCCGGCATCGCCAACAACCTCGTGCCGCGCATCGTCGCCGCGCTCGCGCCGGAATTTTGCATCGCGACCGGCCTGACCTACGTGCAGATGCGCGGGCCGCGCTTCGAGACCAAGGCGGAGGTGCGCGTCATTCGCCACTGGGGGGACGTGGTCGGGATGACGCTCGCGCACGAGGCGGACCTGTGCACGGAACTCGGGCTCCGCTACAACTCCTTCGGCATCGTGGACAACTACGCCAACGGCCTCGAGGGCGAGGCGATCGACTTTGTGCGATTCAAGGATCACGTGAAGGGCAACCAGGAGCGGGTGAACCGCTTCATCGCGCGCCTGCTGGAGACACTTTCATGACCACTCACGACAATCCCGTCAGTCATCCCCTGCCCAAGGTCGGCGTGCTCGGCCTCGGCATCATCGGCGAGATCTGGGCGCGGCACTACGCCGCGGCCGGCGTGCTCGCCGGCGCGTGGAACCGCACCCCGCGTCCCGGCGCGCCCGCCTGGCGCGAGACGCCGGAGGCGGTCTTGGCCGCGGCCGACGTGGTGCAGATCGTGGTGGCGGACCCCGCGGCGGTGCGGGCGATCCTCGCGCGGCTCCTCCCCGGGCTCGGCCACGGAAAGGTGGTGGTGCAGTCGAGCACGATCGATCCGGAGGCGAGCGAGGAGTTTCGCCGCGCGGTGGAGGGCGCCGGGGCGCGCTACCTCGAGGCGCCTTTCACCGGCAGCAAGCCGGCGGCGGAGCAGCGCCAGACGGTGTTTTACCTCGGGGGCGAGGCCGCGCTGATCGCCTGGCTGGAGCCGCTGCTCGCGCTCGTATCCACCGCCCGACTACACATCGGCACCAACCGCCAGGCGGCCGCGCTCAAGCTCGCGATGAACCTCAACCTCGCGGTGCAGATGCAGGGGCTGGTCGAGGCGCGCGCGCTCGCCGCCGCGGCGGGCATCGGCGACGAGGTGTTTTACGGGGCGCTGTCCCGCAACGTGGGCTACTCCGGCCTCGTGAAGCTGAAGGAGCCGAAGCTGCGCGCGGGCGACTACGCACCGCAGTTTTCGGTGAAGCACCTGCACAAGGACCTCCGGCTCGCCTCGGCCGCGGCGGGCTGCGCGGAGCTGCCGGCGCTCGACGTGGTGCGCGAGCAGTTGAAGACCGCCGAGGCGCGCGGCCTCGGCGACGAGGATTTTTGCGCGCTCGCCAAGGTGCTCGGCGCCTAGCGGCGGGCGGGCGCCGGCCGGCGCGGGGCTTGCCAAGGCCTCCGCGCCTTCGCAGGGTCCGCGCCACCCACCCACCATGGACAAGCTCGAAGAAATCTTCCGCATGCAATCCGCCCTGAACGCCCGCATCGGCGTTCACCTGCCGCCGCCCTCCGACGAGGAAAAGGCGAAGTGGATCCTCAACTACACCCGCGCGATGCAGCAGGAGACGGCCGAGCTGATCGACAGCGTGCCGTGGAAGTGGTGGGCGAAATACCAGAAGTTTGACGAGCAGAACGCCAAGGTGGAGGTCGTGGACCTGTTTCACTTCCTCGTCTCGCTCGCCCAGACCCTCGGCATGAGCGCCGACGACGTCTATCAGGCCTACCTGAAGAAGAACCAAGTCAACCACCAGCGGCAGGAAACCGGCTACATCAAGAAGGACGCCGAGGATTCGAAGCACATCTGATCGTGCGTCCCCGTCGGCGGGCGGGAGGCGCCGGCCGCATTGTAAGCGCCTGCCGGCCAGCGCCCGACACGCCTTGGCCGGCCTGCCCGGCAGGCGGGCGCGAGCGCGAAGCGCCCGCCGGGCCGGTCCGGCCCGGGCGGGAGGAGGCGTCAAAGCCCGTGGCCGGCGTCCTGATGGGGGAAAATGACCCTTGACCGGGGGAGACGAGGGTTTTGTCGTCTCCGGTTCTCACTCTCTCCGCCACCCAACCGAACCCATGCGCGACGACTATCTCAAGGAAGCCAAGACGATCATCAAGGACCCGAACGTCCTCATCAACGTCGTGTCCCGCCGCGTGAAGCAGCTCAAGCGCGGCAGCCGCCCGCTGGTGGAGTCGCTGGAGAAGCTCTCGCTCGAGGACGTCGCGCTGCGCGAGGTCATCGAGGGCAAGATCACCTTCGAGCTCGCCGGCAAATAATCGGCCCGGCCCGCGAGCGCCACCCGCGCCCGCGGAGCGAATTCCCTTTCGCCGCGCCGTCACCTCTTGCGGGTGGCGGCTTTTGTTTTCCCCTTTTTCCAACCCCCTCTCCCCACCATGTGTGCCGCCAAAGCCAACAAGAAGGACGGCAAGCGCTACACCGAGATCCGCAACAGCAAGGCGTTGCGCGACTACTCGATCGAGGAGCGCTTCGAGGCCGGCATCAAGCTGCAGGGCACCGAGGTGAAGGCCATCCGCGCCGGCCGCGCGCAGATCAACGACGCCTTCGGCCGCTTCGACAAGGGCGACCTGTGGCTGATGAACGCGCACATCGACGAATACGCCTTTGGCAGCTTCAACAACCACGACACCCGCCGCACCCGGAAGCTGCTCCTGCACAAGCACGAGCTGCGCAAGATCGCCCAGGCGATGCAGGTCGGCGGCTTCGCCCTCGTGCCGCTGCGCATGTATTTCAAGGAGGCGCTGGTGAAGATCGAGATCGGCCTTGGCGTCGGCAAGCAGCTCCACGACAAGCGCAACGACCTGAAAAAGCGCGTCGTGACGATGGAGATGAAGCAGGCCTTGAAACAGGCCAACCAGCGCCGCTGAACTGGGGGCCCCCCGCCTCCTTCACCCGCCCTTGCCCTTTTCGATGAGCCGCAGCCCGACTCCCGCCGCCCAGCAGCAACAGATCACCGTCCGCGTGCCGGGCAGCACGAGCAATTGCGGCGCCGGCTTCGACTCGCTCGGTCTCGCGCTCACGATCTACAACCGCGTCACGATCAAGCGCCTCTCCGCCTCGCCCGGCGGCGGCGACGCCTGGCTCGCCCGCCCCGAGCGCGAGAGCGACGGCCGCGCGAAGGACATGGTGGTCTCGGCCGCCAAGGCCTTCGGCAAGCTGGCCCGCGTGGGCGGCTACGCCTTCGCCTATCGCATCGAGGGCGAGGTGCCCCCGGCCCGCGGCCTCGGTTCCTCCATCACCGTGATCGGCGGCGTGCTCGCGGGCCTCAACGTGCTCGCGGGCGGACCGCTCACGCGCGAGCAGCTCGTCGCCATCGCCACCCACCTCGAGGGGCATCCCGACAACGCCGCGGCCGGCCTGCTCGGCGGCTTCTGCGTGGCGCGCTGCTCGCCCGACAAAAACGACTACCTCGGCACCGTGCGTATCCTCTTGCCCGATACGCTGCGCTTCGTGGTGGCCTCGCCCTCGGTGGAGCTGCTCACCAAGGAGTCGCGCGGCGTGCTGCCGGCCACCCTGCCTTACTTCGACGCGGTGAAGAGCATCAACAGCGCCGCCTATCTCGTGGCGGCCCTCGCCACGGGCGACTACGCCCGCCTGCGCGACTCGGTGTCGGACTTCATGCACGAGCCCTACCGGCTGCCGAAGATCCGCGGCGGGCGCGAGGCGATCTTGGCCGGCGTGGCGGCTGGCGCCTACACCGGCTGGCTGAGCGGCAGCGGCTCGAGCGTGCTCTGCGTGTGCGAGGCGGCGGCCGCGGAAAAGGTCGGCGCGGCGATGCGCGAGGCCTTCACTGCCGCCGCCGTGCCCTGCGAAGTCCGCGACCTGGCGGCCGACAACGTGGGCTACGTGGTCGAGGAGTGAACGTGTGAACCACTAATCTTCACTGATGGTCACTAATCCAGGCCTATTGAGCATAGGATGAGCAGATCATTAGTGACCATGAGTGTTCATTAGTGGTTTTCGTATTCCTCAGATGTTGCACGTGGTGCTTTTTCAGCCGCAGATCCCGCAAAACACGGGGAACATCGGGCGCATGTGCGCGATCACGCGCTCGCGGCTCCACCTCATCCACCCGCTCGGCTACAAGATCACCGACGCCGCGCTGCGCCGCGCGGGCATGGACTACTGGTTCTCACTCGACGTGCACCAGCACGCGGACTGGGCGGCCTTCAAGGCGAGCGAGCACGCGCCGAAGCGGATGTGGCTGATCGAGACCGGGCCGAAACGCACGATCTGGGACGCGCGCTTCGAGGACGGCGACGGGCTCGTCTTCGGCAACGAGGGCCACGGCTCGCCGGCCTGGCTGTATCAGGAATTTGGTGACGAGCGCAGCCTCACCATCCCGCAGGCCAACACGGAGCTGCGCTCCCTCAACCTGAGCACGGCGGCCGGCGTGGCCTGCTACGAGGCGCTGCGGCAGATCGGCATGCCGGCGTGATCGGCGGTGGCGGGAGCATCTTGCTCCCGCCAACTTGGGGCGCAAAAAAGCCCCGGCCGCGGGGCCGGGGCGGGGGGAGCGTGGGGAGCCGGATGCTCTCGCCACGTTTGCTCAGAGCTTGGCGGCGAGCTTGGCCTTGAGCGAATCCTTCGACTGCATGCCGACGAGGGTTTCGAGGACCTCGCCACCCTTGAAGAGGATCATGGTCGGGATGGCGCGCACGCCGAACTGGCCGGCGAGGTCGCCGTGGTCGTCCACGTTGACCTTGCCGATCACGAGCTTGCCCGCGAACTCCTTGGCGAGCTCGTCGAGAATGGGCGCGATGGCCTTGCAGGGGCCGCACCAGGGCGCCCAAAAGTCCACGAGGACGGGAGTGGCGCCGGCGGTGGCGGTCTTGAAGGAGGCTTCGTCGAAATGGGCGAGCGCGTCGGACATGGTCGGTGGCGGAGGATTATTGGTTTTTCAGGTAGAGGAGAACGGCGAAAGTGATCGCGGCCGCGGCGGCAAGGAGCGAGAGCACCAGGACGACGGGCGAAGGGCTGTCGTCCACCACGGCGGGCATGGGCGACTTGAAAGCGGGCGTCGTGGGGACGTTGGCCGGATGCGGGGTGCCCTGAAGCTTGAGCCCGGGCTTGGAGCCGGTTTTAGCGGCGGCGGCGGCAAGCGCCGGCGGGGTGGAGTTGCTGGCCGACATGCCGGACTGGGCGAGCGGGGAGGCCACGGGCGGGATGGCCGCGAGATCGGCGGCCGGCGCGGTGGTGGGCGGAGCAGGCGAGGCGGCGGGCGGCGTGGCGGGGGCGGCGGGGGCCGTGGGCGCAAGGGTGAGCGTGGGCTTGGGGGCGGATTCGGGGGCCGGGGCGGGACTGGGGGTGTCGCTCATGGTGGGTGACGTTAGGGGATGAAAGGGGGAAAGGGGGAAGGACTTGCGGCGCGAGGTCGAGCGCGGAATCGAAGCGGCTGGCGCGCGGTCGGCGCTCAACGCGGAGTCGATTTGTGGAGGATCTCGGCGAGCTCCCGGGGATCGACGTTCTCCAGCCGTTTGTCGCGGCGCTTCAGCTCCTCGAAGGTCTTGATCGTGGTCTCGGCCATGCGCTCGTGCGTCTCGGCGGAGCCGCCGACGAGGACGAATTGCTCGCCGGTGGTGATGCGCTTGTGGCCGTCGGTGTTGTCGAGGCCGACGCCGAGGAGGCCGGCTTTGGCCGCGGCGCCTTTGGGGGCGGGCTGTGCGGCGCTGGGCGAAGGGACGGAGGGTTTGCGGGCGCGCTTGCTCACGAGGTCAACGTGTTCCGCGTCTCCCCGGTATCAAGCGGCTTTTCGGGAGGATTCTGCTCAGTGCCGGTCGGGGATGCGCCCGATGGCGGCGGCGGCTCGGGCGGAGCGGGCTCGGCGGGTTCGTCGGGTTCGGGCTCGGCGAACTCGGGCGGGGAAAGGGGAGCGGGAGTTGTTTCGGGCCCGGGCTCGGGCAGGGTGGGGGGGCGGGCCGCCTCGTCGCCGATCACGGCGGGCGGCGCCGAGTCCGCCGTGGCCGAGTCCGCCGCGGCCGTGGAGGTTTCGTCTGCTGGAGCCGACAGGTCCGCCGCGTCGTTTGCCGCGGCCGTGGCGTCGAGGTCGGGAGTCGCCGGCGCGTCGGCGCCGAGGACGGTGGGGATGGTGGCGTAGCCGTCGGCCGTGAGCACGAGCGGCGGCTGTTCCGGGCGGGGCGCGGGTTCCGGTTCTTCCTCGACCGTGGCGGCCGTGGTGACCGCGGCGGCCGCGGAGACGGAGGGTTGGCTGTGGTCGGGCGCGACCGGGGAGAAGTTGAGCTGGCCTTCGGCGAGGGTGCCGTCGGGGTTGACGGTGTCCTCCACGGCCTCGACGTGGATGTCGGCGTAGGCCTCGTCCTGGCGCACGCGGAGCTTTTTGAGGCGCGTGAGCTCGAGCACGGCGATGAAGGTCGCGACGAGCAGGCGCACGGTGACCTGCTTGCCCTCGAAGAGGTCGGTGAAGAGGAATTTTTTGCGCGTCCGGGTGAGCTCGAGCAGCTCCTCCATCTTGTCGGAGACGGTGACCTCCTCGCCCTTGATCTCGCCGACGACGAGCTTCTCGGAGAGGCGGCGGAGCACGAGGTTGAAGGCGTTCCAAAGCTCGATGCGGTCCACCGGCTTGAGCGGGCGCTCGTTTTCCGTGACGGCCACCTCGACGACGTGGCGCGCGAGCATGTCGCGCTGGAAGGCGGCGAGCTCGTCGAGCTTGGCGGCGGCCTCCTTGAATTTCTTGTATTGGAGGAGCTGGTGGACGAGTTCCCAGCGCGGGTCGAGCGGGTCGTCGTCCTCGCCCTCGCCCACCGCGGCCTGGCCGCGGGGGAGGAGCATGCGGCTCTTTATCTCCATCAGCGAGGCGGCCATGACGAAGAACTCGCCGGCGATCTCGAGATCGAGCTGCTGCATGGAGCGCAGGACCTCGATGTATTGCTTGGTGACGGTGGCGATGGGGATGTCGTAGATATCGAGCTCGTTTTTCCGGATGAGGAAGAGGAGCAGGTCGAGCGGGCCCTCGAAGACGGGCAGCTTGATGCGGAGGTCGGCGTCGGCGGAAACCACGGTGAAAGACGGGCGATGCTTGGCCGGGGGGCGAGTCGGGCAAGTTTTAAGCAACTTCGCGCAGGGCCCTGCGGCGGGCGGGGTTTGACAAGACCTTGAGGGAACATCCCCTCTGTGGAAGGGTTCCAGTTAGGTCTCCTTCCATCATTTCCCTATCATGAAACGCGGCGTCGCCATTGTTGTTATCCTCTTGGTCTTGTTGCTGGGCTCCTTCCTTGCCTGGCGATCCTACTCCGGCCGGCAGGCGGAGACTTCCGCCGCGCGCACCGCGGCCAACGCGGAAAACGACGCCGAGCGCGCGGCCGCCGAGCGTCGTGCCGCGGCCCAGGCCGCCGAGGCGGCGCGCCTCGCCGAGGAGCAGGCGCGCCTGGCCGCGGCGGAGCGCGAGGCGGCGGAGAAGCGCCGTCTGGAAGACGAGCGTCTGGCGGCCGAGCGTCGCGCGATGGAGGAGGACGCGCTGCGGCGCGCGGCGGCGG
>JAUWBD010000031.1 GCA_030605125.1 Verrucomicrobiota bacterium
GCGCGGCGACGCTCGCGGGCTTCGCGCACGTGTGGTTCGCCTTGGTGCCGGCCGACGCGGGCTTCGTGGGCATGGCGGCGCTGGGGCTGGGCTTGGCGGCGCTGGCGCCGGGGCGCGCGGCGAGGCATCTGCCGTGGCTCGCCACGCTGGCGGCGATCCTGGGCTGGGTGTTTTGGCGCGAGGCGGGAGGGGTCGGCGAGGCGGCCACGGGCTGGCTCGTGGCGGCGCTGGCGGGCGCGTGGGCGCTGCCGGTCGGGCTGCATGCGTCTCGCCGGCATCGCGAGGCCTTGGAGACGGAGCCGGCGGCGGGCTGGGCCACGGCGTTTCAGGTGGCGGTGGCAATGCTGGTCACGCTCGCCGCGCTCGGACAGTGGTTTGGCGGGTCGGTGGTTTACCCGGCGGCGTGCGCGGCGGCCGCATGGGCGGTGTTCGCGTTGCGGAGGTGGCCGGGGATCGGCGTCGCGCTGGAGTTTTCTTGGGTGCTCTGGGGCGCGGCGGCCTGGGGCGTGGTCTCGGTGTATTCGATCGGAGACTACGGCCGGGGCTGGCTGGTCGTGGCGGCGCTGGCGGTCTGGGCGCCGGCGTGGGCGCTGGCTCGCGAGGCGGGGCCGAAGCTGGAGTCGGTGTCGGGGCCATGGTGGAGGCGGCGGAGCGCGGGCGTGCAGACGTGGATCGCGACCGGGCTGGCGCTGCTGGCCTGCCTGCGCGGCTTCGACGGAGAGGAGCGTTTGTGGGCGTGGATGGGCGCGATGGCGGCGGCCGCGGTGACGCTGCGGGTCGGGCGGGTGCTCGCGGCGCGCGCGGCGGCGGTGGCGCTGGGCGTGGGCGCGTGGGCCAACGCGGCGTGGCTGGTCGCGGCGGGCGGCGCGGAGGGCTTTGGGCCGGGGCTGGCGGCGGTGTTGGCCGTCGCGGTGGCCTTGGTGGCGCTGCCGCCGGGGCTGGCGGGCGAGGGCTCGACGGCGAAGGGGCGGGCGGGGTTGCGCTGGGCCTTCGGCCTGGCGGGGCTGGAGCTGGTGTTCGTCGCGGCGGTGGCGCAGCGCGGGGCGCTCGATCCCTACGCGACGGTGGGCTGGGGGCTGGCGGCGATCGGGCTGTTCATGACCGGGCTCTTCGCGCGCATCCGGCCCTATCGGTTAATTGGCCTGCTGGGGCTGGCGCTGTGTCTGCCGCGAGTGTTTCTGGTGGACCTCAGCTCGGCGCTGCACCGGATCGCGGCCTTCGTGGTGCTCGGGCTGGTGTTGCTCTGGGTGGGCTTTTCCTACCACCGCTTCCGGCACCTCGTCGCCGGGGAGGGCGACGAGGATCGGGCGCACGGCAAATAAGGTATGGATCGACGTCATTCCATCGGTTCCGCACCAAATTGGAGCGCCAGCGCGCAGGCAGGAAATATGCCCCCCTTCGAGCCGCCGGGTCGCGCACCCTCGCCAAACCTGGATTTGCCTTCCGACTTGATGAACAGCGCGAACAAACTCGACATCGCGCGCACGACTTGAGCGTGGAATGGTGGTAGCGTGGAGGGTGTCAGTCGCGCGGAATACGTAGGTGGATTTTCCTATAATTGGCTTGCGCCGCTGTGGCGGGTTCGGATTTCCAGTCCCGCCCGTAAGATGTCCACCGCGCCGCAACGTCCATTCGTTGGTAAAGCTCCCCGTCCCGCCGTAATCGGGCGCGGAGCGGGTGCTTGTGGTGCGTGGGTCGCACTTGCTTTAGCTTGTTGTGTGATCTCCGGTCACGCCGCGCCCGCACCCTCGTCCGCTGTATCGGAAGCCATGGCAAAGCAGGCGGCCGAGGCTGCTGCCGCCGGTCGCTATCGCGCCGCGGCCGATCTCTATGCAAAGCAGGCGCAACTGGTTTCAGGCACGGCGCGCCTGAAGGCGCTGCTTGAGCAAGCAGATGCCACGTTGAACGACAAGCGGCCGCTTGAAGCCCTCGCACTCGCCGTGCAAGTGGAGCGCCTTGCGCCGGCTGGAGATCCGCATCTGCTCGGCGCTCTTCTGCGCCAAGCCCGCTGGACGCGCGACTCAGGCTCCGCCGAGCGTGCTGCTATCTTGGAGAAACTGGAGGCCTTCGCCGCCGACCGCCGCTTCATCGACTTTATCATCAGCGAAATCGAGTGGCACGCGGACAAGGGCCGCACCGCGCAGGCGGTGGCTCTGGCCGCGAAGCATGGATCGCGGGCGACCGATTCGCGCCAGCGCGCGGTCCTGCGAAAACTTCACGGTCAACATCTCTCGCGGCAGGCGGCCGCGCTCTTTCGCGCGCCCGGCCCGCCGGTGGAGCCCATCCTCGCCGTCGGCCGTAGCTTCGAGCAGGCAGGCTCGCGCGATGAGGCGCTGGCCCACTACGCCGAGGCGGCCCGCCGCCTGCCGCCAAATGGCGCGGCCGAGGCGCTTCGCCGTCGCGCCGCCCTGCTCGCGGCCGCAGGCGACCACGGCGCCGCCGCCCACACCTATCGCCAAGCTCTCCTCGGCGGGGTCGGGCAACCCGCTGCTTGGCATGCCGAGGTGGAGCTGGAGTTGGCGCGCGCCCTCGAGCGCAACCGCCGCCCCGACGAAGCACTGGGCATTTACCGTTCCTTGGCCAATCGCGCAGACCAACCGGAGAGCGCCCGCATCGCGCAGCTTGCCCTCGCCCGCTCCGCCTTGGAACGCGACCGGCTCGACGAGGCGGCCTCCCTTCTGGCCACTCCTCTCCTGCAAGATCCCGGCTCCCGCCGCGAGGTGCGCGAACTCCTCGCCGCCATCGAAAAGAAGCGGACTCCGGTGGCCGCGCTGCCGGCCAACGGGAACCTCGATGCAGCGGACAAGCTCCTTTCCACCGCTCGCCGTCAGTTGGCGGACGAGGACGCCCGGGCCGCCCGCGCCACCCTCCAGCGCATCCTGACCGCCGGCAAGGGGCATCCCCGTTTCGCCGCCGCCGCGATTCTCACCGCGTCCTGCGAGCGGGCGCTGGACCGCCCGCAGGAAGCCCAGCGACTTCTTCAAGGTTTGGACGGGATGCGGCTCTCGCTACCCGAGCAAATCGACGCCGCGCTAGTTCAGGCCGAGATTCATTTCTTCGATCAGGATCAGCCGGCCCGCGCTTGGGAAGTGCTTCAGCGCCTCGTCGCCTCCGCCCCCGCCGCCGGCGAGTCCGCCGAGGTTCGCCTCCGCGGCGCGTCCATTCTCTTCGCGCTCGGTCGGGCGGAGGAAGCGCGCGCGGCCTTGGCGCCCCTCGCCACCGATCCGGCCGTCGCCGAGAGCACGCCGCCCACGCCGGCGGATCGCCTGCTCGCCATCACCGAGGGGGCCAACCTTGCCCGCGTGCCAGATCCCCGCGTGCCGCTGCTCATGGCCGCAGGCAAGCACCGCGAGGCCCTTCGCCTCCTCGCCAGGCACGGCCCCGCCCGCGCCGGCGACGAGGCCTCGGCTTGGCGTCAGCTCCAGACCGCCCGTTGCCACAACGCCATGGGCAACCACAAAAAAGCTCTGGAGGCTTACGGGCCCTTCACCCGCGAGCTAAGCGGCAGTCGGTGGGCCGATAGCGCGCTCCTGCGCATGGCGGTCCTCCAGATCGGTCCACTCAATGACTCCCGCGCCGGCCGCCGCACGCTCGAGACCCTGCTGGCCAAGCACCCGCAGGGTGAATTTGCGCCACGGGCCCTCCTTTACCTCGCCACCCTCGACCAATGGGCCGGCCGCAAGGCCTCCGCCCGCGCCCACGCCCAGAAACTCCTCCAAAACTACCCCGGCACCCAAGAAGCCCTCTACGTCCAAAACCAGCTCCTCCCGCAGCTCACCTCCAAATCATGATCAAGTCCCACATGCTTCTACGCGCCAGTTTGGCGTATTGTTTAGTCGCAGGCTTCGGCCTCGTGAGTCTGGGCACGCAGGCACAAACCCTTAGCGAAGAACTCACCGTTCCGGATGAGAAGACGGTAGGCTATGATATTCCCGCTGGAGGGCGGGCGCTGAAGCTCACGCTGAAGCCGGGCTCCGGAAAAAAGATCGTTTCCTCGCAGATTCAATCTCAAGACGATGGAGATGCGGTTGCCTGGCAGGCGGACAGCAATAACGCGAGCGGCACCAACCACGTTTATAATATCGCGCCGGTCTTTTCGAGCCGCCACTGGGTGCATATTCAGGGCACTTACTCCACAACAGGCTCTGGCACCGGCAGCGGTAGCCTTCCAAGGTTCGATGCTTACGCACCGGCTGTGGACATCGACATCCAGACCTTCTCGGTATCGTTTCCCGATCACCCGGAGAAAAATGAAGACGTGAGTGCTGGTGTGATCGCACCGGGCGGATCTCTTGTGACTCTGAAGCTTGCCCAAAAGTTTGAGGTGAAGAACGTGAAGCTTGAAGCGACAACAGGCGGGTCTCGTATCAAGCTGTATCGCAACGCGGACAAAACAGGATTGCTCAGCCTCCCATATAATCTCCAGCAAAACGAAAAAGACCTCACACTCTACGCGGAATACTCAGTTCCGGCACCAACCGATACTCAAGCACTGGAAAAGGTGACCTTGAAGATGTCCGGCGATACCGACGTCGGCACGACTACCGATACCGTGACATTGCTACCTGTCGAGATTCTGGATAAGGACAAGAAGCGCGTTGCTGAATTGAAAGTCGCGAAGATGGCCGAGACTGGTGTTCTCTCAGGATCTGGGTCCTCGGCGACTTTAGATATCAGTAAGGATTCCGACCGATTTTACATTCGAATTCCGAGTGCGGCGAGTATTGGCACGGCATCTGTCACAGTCGCCACTGTCGAAAATCCGGACTCGAACTACAACGATGCAGCCACGGAAATCGACTTTCAGGTTGAAGGGAGCGACCTTATAACGAAATCGCTTTTGCTCGTGGCAGACGACGTTGACGACGGCCACCAAGTTGACAACATCGCCGATAACGCCAAGAATGATCGGACCTTTAAAGTGCAGCTCGGTGGAAAATTCAAAGTCGAAAGTGTAAAAATCGGCAGTGGCGCGAATGGACTTTCGCATCAGCTCAATCTGAAGATGCCGGTGCCGGTTAAAAAAACGGTTGATGTCAGAGTTGTAATTCTGCGTGATAAAGCACAGTCAGCGGGAGGAGTGCCCATTGTTTCAGTTGCTTCGGTCAACGGATTTTGGAAGATAGCACAAGAGCGCTATGCGCAAGTGGGTGTCAAAGTTAATGTTGTAAGCGTTGAGGTGAAAGACCCCCCAAGCGGAGTTGATTTGACCGACGGCATGCTAACATTGTCTACATCATCGGATGGACGGCCGCTTGCACAAGAAGCAAGATCCCTGATCACGGCACTCGGAACGAAAGGAGACTCGTCCGATATCCATGTGTTCTACGTAAACAGAATTCAGACAGGGACTGGTTTTTCAGGCGGATGGGCCACCGCCGAATACTGGCACCTAAACACGGACCCCGACTACACCTATAACATCTTCATCGAATATAACAACTCCATGGCATCATCAGCCGGTATTACATGGCAAGGGTATGCCGCAGCTCACGAACTCGGTCATTTATTAACCAATGCTGGGCATGAAGACTCGTCTGGTTCGTATCCCGTGTGGCACCTAATGCACGGATCCGGATTGAGCACAAATGGGATAATGGGCTCAAGAAGATTGAAAATTTCTAATCAAGCAGCAATTCATGGCAATTCTCATGCATACTAAATTGAAAGCACTCGGGATTATCGCAGCGGTCGCATTCACGTTGATTCGGGCGCAGCCGCTTTCAGCTACACAGCCGACGCAGGAAGACTCCATCATAAACTTACTTCCTACTGGGCATCCTCCGTTCACTGACGAAGAACTTCATAGATATAATAAACTCCGCAAGATGGGCGCCGAGGCCCATACTGCGCTAAGCAAGGAATTGCTCTCGACCAACGACGAATATAGAATCGGCTTGATTGTCGGCCTCATGGTAGAGGGAGAGGGGGATAAGAAGATCGCGCTCGACGCAGTCCGAAAATTGGGTGACAGACGACTTGGAGACACTGAGAAAGATATAAAAGTGCGATTAACTGTGATTCTCGCACTGGGGAAGATAGGGACGGCAGAGGATCTAGGCTACCTTGAAAACGAGCTGAATGCTCCGCTGGATGCAATTCAGATAAATAGCGTGAGAAGCATGGCATTGATCGGAGATGATAAGGCTATTCCATTGATCGAGCGATGGGCCAATAAAAACAAACATCGCCTTCCCAACGCTATTACTGAGCTGGAGAAGGCGAGAGATGTAATTAGAAAGCGAGCAGGCGAAAAAAGCGATAAAGGGGGGGGAATCAGAGAATGAGTCCGCCGAAGACACGAAACTCTTGGTCGCGTGGCACGATGATTCCAGCTACGCGACCCAAGTGAACAGCGCCCGCAGTTTGGCGGGACTTCACGGAATCGTGTGGGCCGGCCCGATGGGGGGGGGGGGGACAATTCAAGGAAGGACGGCTCGAGAAGAGGTTGCTGATCGCAGCCCTCACCCCGACCGGCCGGATGCAAGCATTTTACGCTGACAATTGGGAAAACCCACGTGTGCGGAAGCTATTAAGTGGGCTTCGCCCCATGCTTCTAAAGGAGGCCTCTGTTGTCTTGAGGATTGATTCAATTTTGTCAGGAGAATCGAAAAAGGGGATCGACGCTTTCCGAGAAGGCTATGAGGGCTTACCCGAGGGAGATATTCCCCGGATGATTTTGAAATAACGGCTCCTGCTCGAATGACGAGGCGACCGATACTCCCGCGAGCTGCAGACGCCGTCGGCCCTAAGAATTTTGAATTAATCGAGAAATTATGACCGGCCCGGGCCGTGCATATTACGGTTTCACAAGATTCATCGGCCGGCGGATTTGACGAGGCCGACGAGCGTGCGGAAGAAGGGGTGGCCGGCGTCATGGAGCAGGGCGTAGAGGACGGTCTCGGTCGGCAACACATGCACGCCGGCGTGGCGGAGCGCGGAGAGGCAGGCGTCGTGGTCGTCGGCGCGGCGGGCGCCGATGGCGTCGGAAAGCACGGTGACCTGAAATCCCTCGGCGAGGGCGCCGAGGGCGGTCTGGTAAACGCAGATGGGCGTCTCGAGGCCGATCAGGAGCAGGTGTTCGATGTTTTGTTCGCGCAGGGCGGCGAGGACCGCCGGATCGGCGACGGCGGAGAAGGTGGTTTTGGCGAAGACGGGCGCGGCGGGCGCGAGCTTGCGCAGCGCGGGCGCGGTGGGGCCGAGTTTCTCCGGCACCTGCTCGGTGAAAAGGACCGGGATGCCGAGGCCGGCGGCGGCGGAGATCGCGAGCGAGGCGCGGGCACCGAGCGCACGGGCGGCGGCGGCAGGCAGGGCGCCGAGGAGGGAATCTTGCAGGTCCACCGCGAGGAGGGCGGCGCCGGGCGCGGCGGATTCGGGCGCGGGGAGCGCGGGCTGGGCGGAGGCGGATTTTTTGGCGCGAGGCATGGAAGAGAGGTAGGGCGGAACCGCTGGGCCCGCCGAGAATTTCTTGTGAGAATCGAGAGCCGAAGCGGCGCGCCCAGCGGTCACGCCCTACCTGAAGTTCAATCGCCGTAGTAGCGCTTGCGGGCCTTCACCTGCACGAAGCGGCGCTCGGGGAGGACGTAGGCGGTGAGGTGGCCGCCCTGGCAGCAGGCGGTGTCGATGCCGACGGACCACTTGAGCTTAAAAATGTCCGGCCGCGGCGTGTGGCCATAGACGACGAAGGGCGGGCCGGCCCAGCGCTCGGCCCAGGGCATGCCGTCGGGGCATTCGGCGCGTTTGCGGGGGCGGCCCTCCGCATCCAGCACTTGGATACGCGTGACGACCGAGGCAGGTTGTTTTTGCCAAGGCTCGTCGGGGAGAAAGCCGCCGTGGACGAAGACGACGTTGAGCTCGGGCTCGACGTGGGTGAGCGGCATTTTTTCCAGGTAGTCCCAGTGGCGGGGCTCGAGGCGGGCGAGGGTTTTCTCGTCGTCCTCCTTGAGGCCGGCTTTGTCGCCGGTGCGGCGAAAGGCGAGCAGGCGGGCCTCGTGGTTGCCGAGCAGGGAGAGGGCGCGGTGCTGGATGGCGAGGTCGATGACCTTGGTGCTGTCGGGGCCGCGGTTGACGAGATCGCCGACGAGGACGAGGCGGTCGTCGGGCGTGAGCGCGAGGCGCTCGAGCAGCTCGGCGAATTCGAGGTGGCAGCCGTGGATGTCGCCGATGGCGATGATGCGTCCGGTCATGCGGGGCGTGTCGGAGGGGGCGGGTGGCGAAAGTGCTAGCGTCGCGGGGCGCGGGGGGTAAACAACAAAGCCCGCTTATGGAGCTATCGCTGCAATCCCTCTCGTCGCGTTGTCAGGTGTCGGGTCGTGAATTTTCGGACGGGGATCGGGTGGTGAGTTTTCTGGTGCGCAACCCCGTGGGCTCGGGCGATGCGGAAGGCATCGTGCGGCACGATGTTGCGGCGGAGGAGCAGGGGAAGTTCGAGCCGGCGGGTCCGGTGGTTTGCCGATGGGTGCAGGTCTTCAAGCCGCGCAAGGCCGGCGAGAACCCGGAGCGCAACCTGAAGCTCACGGCGGAGAGCCTGTTCCTCGCGTTGAGCGATCCGGCGACGGAGCGCACGGTGGAGAACGAGCGCCTGCTG
Source organism: Verrucomicrobiota bacterium (assembly GCA_030605125.1). Classification (GTDB taxonomy): domain Bacteria; phylum Verrucomicrobiota; class Verrucomicrobiia; order Opitutales; family Opitutaceae; genus IMCC26134_A. The sequence continues at coordinate 8,588 of JAUWBD010000031.1, forward strand.
CAGGTGCTGGCGATGATGCTGGAGCGCAAGCGCGTGCTGCGGCCGAAGGGCCGCACGGGCGGCGGGGCGAACGCGAAGCAGGTGTATGAGCACGCGAAGCTGAAGTCGCTCCACGAGGTGACGGCGGCGGAGCTCAGCCCGGAGTTTTTCCTCTCGATCCAGGAGCAGTTGGCCGCGCTGGTGGGCGGCGGCGGCTCGAAGGCGAAGGCGGAAGCGGCGGCGGAGCCGGAGCCGAAGGGCGAGGGCGCGGCGTGATTCTTGGAGGGACGCCGTCCTCGGCGTCCGTTGCAAAGGGACGGAGGCGGCGACCAAGACGCGGGCGCGGACGCCGGGGACGGCGTCCCTCCAAGCCCTACTGGGCCTGCTTCGCGACCTTGTATTCCTTGGGCTTCTCGCCCTTGGGGAGCGCGAGCAGGTCGTAGTCGCGGTAGCCGGTGATCTCGACCTCGACAAACTCGCCCACCGGCAGCGTGCGCGGCACATAGACGCGGCCGTCGATGTCGGGCGCGTCGGCCTCGCCGCGGGCCACGCCGGGTTCCTCGACGAGCACGCGGAGTTTTTTGCCCACGTAGCTCTTGCTCACCTCGGCGGCGATGTCGCGCTGGAGCGCCATGGTCTTGTGCCAGCGGGCCTCCTTCACCTTCACGGTGAGCTGCTCGTCCATCTTGGCGGCCTTGGTCCCTTCCTCCTGCGAGTAGCGGAAGACGCCGAGGCGCTCGAACTTCGTGTCGCGGATAAACTGGCAGAGCTCCTCGACGTCGGCCTCGGTCTCGCCGGGGAAGCCGACGATGAAGGTGGTGCGCACCGCGATGCCGGGGATGCCGGCGCGGATGCGGGCGATGAGGTCGCGGATGTATTGGCTGCTCGTCTCGCGCTGCATGCGACCGAGCATGTGGTCGCTGATGTGCTGGAGCGGGATGTCGATGTAGCGGGCGACCTTTGGGCACTCGGCGATGGTCTTGATGAGCTCGTCCGACCAGTGCGCAGGGTGCGTGTAGAGCAGGCGTATCCAGAAATCCCCTTCGATGGCATTGAGCTCGCGCAGGAGGGTGGTGAGGGCGGTGCCGCGCGAGGAGTCCACGGGCGAGCGCGGGTTGGGGCGCTGGTCCCAGGTGTCCATGCCGAAGTAGGTCGTGTCCTGGGAGATGAGGTTGATCTCCTTCACGCCCTCGGCGACGAGCCGGCGCGCCTCGGCGACGACGCTCTCGACGGAGCGCGAGCGGTGGCGGCCACGGATCTGCGGGATGATGCAGAAGGCGCAGGGGTGGTTGCAGCCTTCGGCGATCTTGATGTAGGCGAAATGCTTCGGGGTGAGGCGAAAGCGGGGCGTGTCGTAGTCGGGGATGTAGGTGCTGCGGCCCTCGATGAAGTTTTGCGGCGCGGCGCCCTTCGGCCGTTTGAAGCCGGTGAGCTCCTCGATGATCGGCGCGACCTTGGTGATCTGGTCGAGGCCGATGAAGGCGTCCACCTCGGGCAATTCCTTGGGCAACTCCTTCGAGAAGCGCTGGGACATGCAGCCGGCGACGATGAGCTTCTGGCCGGCGCGGCGCTTTTTCATGCCACGGGCCTCGTGGGCCTCGAGGATGTGGTTGATCGACTCCTCCTTGGACGAGTCGATGAAGGAGCAGGTGTTGACGATGACGACGTCGGCTTTGTCCTGATCGGGCACGACTTCCATGCCGGCCTGGTGGAGGTGGCCGACCATGATTTCGCTATCGACGAGGTTTTTCGCGCAGCCGAGGGAGACGAGGGAGACTTTGACCGTGCTCATGACGGGAGAGGGAGGCGGGTGACGGGGGACGAGGCGGGGCTGCGGAAACGCAAAAACCGCGGCTTGGGAGAGCCGCGGTTTTCGCAAACTGGCGGGAGGCGCGCTTACTTCTTGGCCTTGGCGGACTTCTTGGCGGGGGCCTTCTTCGCGGCCTCCTTCTTGCGCTTCAGGTAGGCGATGCGGCGCTTCTTCTTGATGTGCTTGTTGTATTGTTGGCCCATGGGAGGTGTTTGGTGAAACGAAGACCCTCGCCGCCCCCGGGCGGGGGAGTCAAGCGCGGCGATGCTGCGTAGGTGTCGTCAGCCGCCCGCCGCGGCGCCATCGCCCTCGATCTCGATCCGCCTCGCCACGGCCGTGCCATACACCCAGGCGCGCACGCGGGCCCCGGGGAAAGCGCCGCGGAGGCTCGCGGCGTAGGCCTGCAACTGCGGCGCGTATTCCGCGCGCAACCGCTCGAGCAGGGCTTCGTCGGCCTCGTCCCGGCGGCGACGATTGGTTTTCCAATCCAGCACCCACAGCTCGTCGGCGGCCTCGTCGTGCAAGACCAAGTCCATCACGCCGTCCATCCAGGCGTCCGCCCGGAGCGGCGCGAAGACCGACAACTCCGCCTGCCGGGTCCAGCGAGCGTCCTCCAGCTCGCGCCGGGTGTCGCTCGCGAGCCACGCCTCCCACTCGCGGCGCGCGCGTTCGCCAAAACCCTGCCCGGTCGCGGCGGCGAGTCGCTTGGCTCCATGCGCGGCGATCGCCTCTTCCCCGCCCTGCCACGGGAAAAACTCCAAGGTCTCGTGCCACCACACACCGTAGTCCACGGCTTCCTCGGAGCCGGCGCGCACCGGCACCGGCTCGTCCTGGGCCGATTCGTGCCGCGCGGCGCGGGCGAGGTCCGGCGCGTGGGCGAGTTGGTGGGGCAGGAGCCGCGCGGGCAAAGGGGGCAAGGCCGCCGCGACCGCGATCTCCGTCGCAATCTCCGGCGCGGGCGCGGCCTCGGTGACCGGCGCGGAGTCCGCGGGCGCCTCGGATTCCCCGGGCTCGGCGAGCCCGGCCTCGGGCGCGTCCTCGAGCTCCGGCACGTGCCGCGTCCAGTCGCCCCAGAGCTGCGCGAAGCTCGGATCCTTGCCCGGTTTGCCGCCCCAGCCCTCGGCCCAGGGCAACACAAGCGCGCGACGGGGGCGCGTCATCGTCACGTAGAGCAGGCGGGCCAGCTCGCGCCAACGCTCGCGCTCGCGGGCGTCCTTCGTCTCCTGCGGCACGCTCACGGAGTCGAAATACACGCGCGGCCCGGCCTCGAGGTCGCGCACCAGCGCGAGGCCGTGCGGCGTGAATTTGCCGATGCCGCGCCAGAGGCCGAGCGGCAGCACGACCGGCCATTCGAGGCCCTTGGCCGAGAAGCAGGTGAGCAGGTTGATGGCGTCGGCGGCGGGTTTGCCCGCGGGGCGCCCCTCCTCGAGGCCGCCGAGCAGCTCGGCCAGCCAGGCGCGCGGGCCGGCGCCCTCGACCCCGAGCTCCGCGGCCCGCGCCAGCAGGCGCTCCAGCTCGCCCGCCGCGGCGCCGCCGGCGTCGAGCGAACGAGCCTTGGCGCGCAGACCGCAGGCGACGGCGAGGCCGCGCGCGAACTCGCCGAGCGCCACGCCCTCGTCGTTGACCGACAAGACCCACGGGCGCAGCGCCAGGAGCGCGGCGCGCAGGGGCTCGGCGTGCACCTCCGGCTCCTCCCAGCGAAAGGCGCCGTGGAGCCGCAGCTCCGCGGCCATGAGGCCGTCGCTCACGGCGAAGACCTCGCGCAGCACGCCGGCCCACTCGAAGGTGTTTTCCGGGTCGCAGCAGATGGCGAGCAGGCCGGTCATCCAGGCGTAGGCGGGCTGGTCGCCGTTGCGGTTTTTCCGCATCTGGAGGGCGCACTTCAGGCCCTCGGCCTCGAACTCGCGCCGGATCGTGAGCAGCCACTCGTTGCGCGGGGCTAGCACGCAGATGTCGCCCCAGTTCGCGGCGCCGACGCCGGCCGGCCGCAGCGAAAGCAGCCGCCGGGCGACCTGGCGCGCCTCCTCCGCCAGCCAGCCCTCCACGCCGCCCTGGGGCGCGGCCTCGGGCAGGGCGAGCGGCAGGCGCAGCACGCGGCCGGGGGCGTTGCCCGGGCCGGGCGCGAGCGGGTTGTAGTCCACCTGCAAATACGGCGCGGGCGCGCCCTCGGCCGCGGGCGGGCCGGAGTTGTGCGGTCGGTCGGGGCCGAAGGCGGCGGGCAGCGTGGCGTTGAGCAGGTCGATGACGGCGTGGGGCGCGCGGAAGGTGACGCTGAACTCGAGCTTCTCGCCCCCGTCGCCGCGGGCGAAGGCGGCGAGGTGACGCCGGAAGTTGCCGATATCGGCGCGGCTGCCGTAGATGGCCTGCTGCCCGTCGCCGACCAGGCAGAAGTGCCCGGGGCGCGGGCCCGCGCCGCCGCCGGAGGGCCAGGCGCCGCGCGGCTCGCCGGGGGCGCGCGCCACCTCCACGAGCACCGCGAACTGTTGCGGATCGGTGTCCTGGGCCTCGTCGAGGATGATGCGCCAGCCCTCGGCGCGGATGCGGTCGAGCGTGGCGTCGTCGCCGAGCACGGCCATGGCGGCGTCGATCTGGTCGCCGTAGGTCTGCACGCCGCGCTCGAAGCGCCAGGCGCGGTAGCGCCCGGCCAGTTCGCCGGCGAGGGCGGCGGCGGCCGCGGCCAGCCAGCGCTTCAGCGGGGCCATCCAGGCCTCGGCGAGCTCGCACACGGCCTTGGACGAACCGGCCGGTTCGTAGAGCGGGAGGAAGCCCTCGCCGGCGGCGAAGCGCGCGGCCCATTCGCGGGCGCGGCGCTGGTTGGTGGCGAGGGTGCGGCGGGTCTTCTCCGGGCCCTTCGCCGGCAGGGCGAGCAAGTCCTCGAGCCCGGTGGCGGAGGGCGGAGGCGGCGGGCCCGAGGGCCGCCGCGCGCGCAGGATCTCGGCCGTGGCGACATCGAGCCCGCGCGCCATGCCGAAGATCGACTCGAGCGGCATGTGCCGGAGGAAGGCGCGCAGCTCGGTGTCGGCGAGCGTGTCGAAGCGCATCTCGTCCTGCTCGAGAAACTCCTCCCAGAGCGCCTCGTCGTCCTCGCCCACGACGGCGGGGTTGAGGTTGATGCCGAGCGTCTGGCCGTAGGTGCGGGCGAGCTTGAGGCAGAAGCTGTGGATGGTGCCGAAGAACGCGCGCTCGAGGTGGTCGAGCGGCGAGAGGTCGGCCGCGCCGGCGGCGAGGAGTTTTTTCAACAGCACCGCGCGCGCCCGCTGGCCGATCTGCGACGCGGCTTTTTTGGTGAAGGTGACCACCGCGGTGCGCTTGAGCAGCTCGGCGCCGCCGGGCGAGAGCGCGAGGGCGGCGAGGCGCTCGGAGATGGCGGTGGTCTTGCCCGAGCCGGCGTTGGCGCTGACGGCGAAGTTGCGCTCCCACTCGTCGCGGAAACGGTCGCGCGCCGACTGGTCGGCGAGAGGCTTGCGCGGGGGCTCACTCATCGGAACCGGCCTCCTTCGCGTCCTCGGGCTCTTCGCCGCCGAAGGTCGCGGCGAACTTCGCCTGCAGGACCGCCTCGCCGACCGGCGTGCAGGCCAGCGGCCAATCGTATCCGCCAAACGAATACTCGGAGCGGTCGCGGGTGAGCGCGCCGTAGCGGCCGGTGGCGAGGAAGCGCTCCAGGCGGCCGAGCAGGGAGAGGGCGCCCTCGATCTCGTCCTTGCCGATGGCGGAGGCCTCGCCGCCGTCGGGCTTCACCATCCACACGCGGGCGTCGGCGGCGCCGAGGGAGAGCGCGGCGGCGAGATAGACGCCGAGCTGGAGGGAGGCGCCGGAGCGGGCCATCTTGTCGGCGGAGAGGCGGTCGTCGCCGCCGGTCTTGAAGTCCACGATGTCGGCGCGCGCCCCCGGCCAGCCCGGGCGGTCGAGCAGGACGAGGTCCATGCGGCCGCTCACCGGGAAGGGTTTTCCGCCGAGCGGCACGGAGGCGCCGGCCGGCAGGCGGCGCTCGGTGGAGACGAAGCGGCCCGTGCCCGGCAGCGCGCAAGCGCCCTCGAGCAGGGCGGCGCAGACCTGGGAGAGCTCGGCGTGGAAGGAGTCCCAGTAAAGGTCGCCCGGCCAGCGCGCGCGCAGCTCGGCGAGGGCCGCGGCGAGCCGCGCCTCGGCCTCGGGTTTTTCCGGCAGCTCGCCCCAGCCCTGGGGGCCGGCCGAGACGGGGCGAAGCGCGGCGGCGAGGACCTCGTGCGCGCGCTGGCCGATCGCCTTGCGGCGGGCGCGGGCCAGCGGCGCCCAGTCCACGCGGCGGGCGCCGAGCACCGCCTCGAACCACAGCTCGGCCGGATCGCGCACGCCGGCCTCGATGCCGCGGGCGCTGAGGGAGGGAGGCGAGATGCGCGCGGGATCGCCGGAGAAGAAAAACTCGTCGAAGGGCCGCGCCGGATCTCGCCGACCATCCCAGATCGCCTTCCACTCCGCGACCGCGGGCGTGCCCGGCGCCGGCGCGGGCCCGGCGGGCGCGGGGGCCCCGCGGGCGAGCGACTCGAAGGCTTTTTCGAGATCGCCGTCGGCGCCGGCCTCGCCGCGCGTCCAGAGCACGCGCTCGAGCCAGGCGTTGGGCGCGAGCCTCGTCTCCGGCTCCTCGTCGTCGTGGAGGGCGGCGGTGAAGACGATCTCGTGGGCGGTGTCGCGCACCAGCGCGGCCAGGCCGGCGCGCTCCAGGGCGGCGCGGTCCTCGCTGGTGAAGACGCCGAGGCTGAAGCGCCCGCGGGCGCCGAGCGCGGCGCGGTGCTCGTCGGTGAGCCAGCAGCTCGGCTCGCGCCGCTCGGGCCAGACACCGGCGTTGCTCTCGACGAAGACCACGTGAGACCACGCGACGCCCTCGGCGCGGCGGCGGGTGGTGAGCGTGACGCGCGTGAAGCCGCCGCGCCCCGGCGCCCCGCGCACGGGATTGGTCTCGGGCAGGAAGGAGGCGAGCGTGGCGAGCAAGACCGCGCGGGGATAGGGCTCGGGCGAGCGCTCGGAGAAGGCGGCGAGCGCATCGAGCGAAGGCGCCTCGAGGGCGAGCGTCTCGCAGGCGGCGCGGAAACGGCGCAGGGCCTCGCCCGCGGCGAGTTCCTCGGGCCAGACGGGAAGCAGTTTCTCCACCAGCTCGACGAGGGGCGCGAGCGAGGGCGAGCGACGCCAGACGGGCAGCGCGGTTTCGATCGCGTGCGATTGGGTCTCGTCGAAGGCGCGCTCGCAGGCGCGCCGGGCCTCGCCGAAGGAGAGGGTGACGGCGCCGATGGCGCGCAGCGAGGGCCAGAGCGCGAGCAGCTCCTCCAGGCGCCCGCCCTTCTCGTGGAAGGCGAGGAGGGCGCGTTGCGCGGCCACATCCACCGGCGGGGTGCCGGCCGCGCCGAGGAGATCGGTGAAGGCCACGCCGCGCGCGGCGAGGGCGCGGGCGAGGTGCTGGTGGGCGGCGTCGGCGCGCGGGAAGACGACCGCGATGTTTTCCGCGCCGGCCGCGAGGCGGCGCGAGACGAGGTCGGCGGCGAGCTCCATCTCGTCGGCGCGGCCGTGGCCGACGAGCACGGTGGCGCGGCGGGAGACGGCGTCGGTGTCGGCGGGCGCGCCGGGATCGTTCCAGCACGCGGCCACGGCGCCGCAGCCCCCGGTGTCGGCGGGCTCGAGCGGGACCGGCTCCGCTCCGAGCGTGGCGCGCCAGAGATCGATCCACTTCTCGTCCAGCGCGGCGCGGCCGCGAAACTCCGGCGCGGGCAGCACGACCGTGACCTCGCCGCAGCGGCGCACGAAGGCGGCCATGTTGAAGAACTCGCCCCAGTGCTCGGGGCCGGGCGCGCAGACGAAGACGCGGCCGCCGATCGCGGGCGCGCCGGCCGCGGGCGGCGTGAGGGCGGTCTTTTCGGCCTGCACGGGAGCAAGCGCGTAGCCGCGGGCCTCGACCCAGCGCACGAGCTCGGAAAAAATGTCGGCGAGCGGCGGGAGCGGAAACTGCTCGGCGCGGAAGCCGCCCTTGAGCAGCTCGTCGAAATCGTCGAGCGCGCGCTCGGGGTCGCTTTGCAGGCTCTTCCAAAAACCCCAGCCCGGATCCAACGGGGTGAGCGGCGCGAGGCGCCGGGCGATGAGCGCGCGCAGGCCGAGCAGCAGGAGTTCGCGGCCCATCGTGGGACGCGCGGCGGCATCGAGCGCGGCCCATTTTTTTCGGGCGAGGCCCGGGGTGAGGAACTCGACGCTGAGCAGGGCCACGCCCTCGACGAGGCAGCGGCGTTTCAGCGCGTGGGCCTGGCCGCGGGTCGGCACGACGAGGTAGGCCCGGCCGAGACCGACGCGCCGCTCCTCCAGCCAGGGCCGCAGCGCCTGCGTCCACGTCTCCTCGGCGCCGGGGCTGAGGAAAAACTGGACGGGCGGCGGAGGCATCGGGCCTCACCACAAGCGCTCGCGCGCCGCGGCTCAAGCGCGCGCGAGCCGCGGCCGCGCCAAAAACAAAAAAGCCCCGCGCCGCCGGAGGAGGCGGACGCGGGGAAAAGAAAAGGCGAACCGGGAAGGAGGGCGGCGCGGAAGGCGCGCCGCGCGGCCTTACTTGGCGAAGACGGCCTTGGCGGTGTGGGCCTTGGCGCGGGAGGCGGCGTTCTTGTGGACGACGCCGGACTTGGTGGCCTTGTCCATCGCGGAGGTGTAAGCCTGCGCGGCGGCCTTGGCGGCCTCCTTGTCCTCGCCCTTGGCGGCGGCGAGGAACTTCTTGTGGAGGGTCTTCAGGCGGGTCTTGGTCGCCTTGTTGCGGGCGGTGAGGCGGGCGGTTTTACGGGCGGCCTTGATGGCGGATTTGGTGTTGGCCATGGTGAAAAGAAACGAGGGATTGCTTTTGGAAAACGGGCAGAACCTCAAAGCCGGCCGCGCGAGTCAAGGGCGCATTTCCCGGGCCGCGCCCAAAGCACCGCGCCCTGGGGGGCGGCGGAGGGCCGTGTAAACCGTCCGTCAGGGGTGGAGAGTTGTTTTTTGGGGCGGGGCGGGTTTGGCTCCGGGTTTATGCAAGTTCACGCCCGCATCTCCAAGGAATGGCGCCGCCGCATGCTGTTCATGTTCGCGATGATTTTTGGCTCGGCGCTCTGGTTTCTCAGCGACGGCTACCTGATGTGGCCGGCGGAGGGGAAGCGATACGAGGTGTTCAAGGAGATGGCGGAGGTGGAGATCGCCGAGGGCCGGGCGAAGGACCTGAAGGACCCGGCGCTGACGCGCCTGTGGGAGCGCCACGCGAAGGAAAACGACCTGCCGCTGAAGGTGCCGAAGGAGCGCACGCCGGGCGATCTCGCCGGGCAGCGCTGGACGGGCTGGATCATGCTCAGCGGGGCGGTGTTTTTCGGCGCCTGGGTGGCGTGGAACCACACGCGCAGCGTGCGGGCCGATGGCGACATCGTGACGGGCGCCTCGGGCGAACGGGTGCACCTCGACTCGATCGTCGAGATGGATCGGCGCAAGTGGGCGAACAAGGGCATCGCCTACGCCATCTACGAGGAGAACGGAAAACGCCGCCGCCTCACGCTCGACGACCACAAGTTTCTCGGTTGCGAGGCGATCATCCTGGAAGCCGAGCGGCGCATGGCGGCCCGAGCGGGCGTGGCGCCGGCCGAGGCGGGCCCCGCGGCCGACGCGGGCGAGGCGAAGGACGCGGGCGAAGACAAGGCCTCCGCGGGCTGAGGCTCGGCGGCGGCCCCAGGGCGCGAGGAGGCCGCTCGGGAAAGCTCCGGAGGCCGACGGCGAGCGCCGTCGGCGCTCAAAAGAGCACCGTGACGCTGAGGGAGCCGAAGACCTGGCTGTCGCGCTGGCCCTCGAACTCCTTGGTGCGCACCACCTGGGCGTAGCGCAGCTGTATCCACGGAGACGATACGCCGACGCCGCCGTAGAAGTCGGCGACGAAGGGTTTCTTGTCCACGGACGGGCTGCCCTTGAACGTGTTGCCGTCGAGGGTGATGTCGCGGGCGACCGCCCGGGCATCGAAGGCGCCGAAGAGGAAGACGCCCCAGCCGGGGCGGATCTTGTCGGGCGCGGAGTCGCCGGAGGGGCGGATGAGGTTGCTGCCGAAATCGGCGGGGAGCTTGTAGCCGAGGCGCAGCTCGGCGCCGGCGTTGGCGTAGGTGAAGACGTTGCCGAGGGAAAAGCCCGCGTGCGGGATGAAATCCGCCCCCCAGGCCTCGCGCGCCCGCTCGGTGGAGAAGCGGTGGCGGCGCTCGTAGATGAGGTTCACGCCGGGCTCGTCGCGGAGCTGGTTGTCCCAGCCGTTGGCGCGGGCGACGCCGATCAGGTCGTGGAAGCCGTTTTGCACGTCCTCGCCGAGGGCGGAGGGGCCCACGAGGCCGAAGTTGAGTTCGAAGATGTCGAGCCGCGCGGAGCGGCCGGGCGAGGGTTCCGGGTAAAGAACGTGGAGGGCGACGCCCGCGTAAAGCCAGGCGGCGTAGGGGCGGTCGGCGAGCTGGTAGGCCGTGGTCTCGGTGTCCTCGGGCGTGTAGATGTTTTGGCCGAGGGAAAAACCGAACTTGTAGGTGTGGCCGTCGGGCACGAAGCGGCCGAGGGCGTCGGCGAAGAGCCGCACGGGCGCCGCGACCTCGGGCGAGCGGAGCGTGGAGAGATCGGGCGAGAGGTAGGAGAGCTTGAGGCCGTTGGTGTAGGCGCGGTCGGTGCCGGCGAAGTATTTGTCGTTTTCGGAGTAGAGGGTGAGCGAGCCGCGGTCCCAGGCGGAAGGATGTGCGGAGGGCGAGAGGGCGTCCGGCGCGTCGGCCGCGGGCCCGGCGTAGGCCGGCAGAAGGGCGAGCGGGCCGAGAATGGCGACGAATCCGAGATGGTGGCGCATGGAAAGAAAGCGGGAGTCGGGGCGGACGGCTCAGACCGGAGTTTTTTCGAAGAAGCGTAGGCCGAGCACCCCCGCGATGATCAGGCCGACGCAAAAGAGGCGTCCGGCGTCGCGAGGCTCGTTGAAATAGACCATGCCGAAGAGCACGGTGCCGGCGGCGCCGATGCCGGTCCACACGGCGTAGGCGGTGCCGACGGGCAGCGTGCGCATGGCCAGCGCGAGCAGATAGAAGCTCAGGGCCATGAAGCCGATGGTGAAGAGGCTGGGGCCGAGCTTGGTGAAGCCGTGCGTGCGCTTCATGCTGAGCGCCCACACGACCTCGAGCAGTCCGGCGAGAAAAAGGTAGGTCCAGGCCATGATGGCGACGGCGAGGGAGGGGCGGGCGGCGAGCCGGCGCGGCTCACGCCGCCTGCCAGCGGCCGTAGATGCCGCAGGGGAGGACCTTCGCGTATTCAGTTTTTCCCGACGCGGAGGCGGGGGCGGCATCGGCTTGGATGGGGAGGCCGACCTCGCCGGCGGTGATGGAGCCCGCGCGGTCGCCGAGCAGGGCGTGGAGCAGGTTGGCGACGACGGTGGGCGAGAGGCGCGCGGTGTAGGCGTTGATGAGGAAGAAGAGCGGGCGCGGGGTGAGGACCTCGCGGCACTCGCGGAGCAGTTCCCAGAGGCTGTCCTCGAGCTTCCACATCTCGCCGCCGGCACCGCGGCCGTAGGTGGGCGGGTCCATGATCACGGCGTCGTAGCGGCGGCCGCGCTTGATCTCGCGGCGCACGAACTTGAGGCAGTCGTCCACGATGTAGCGGATGGGCGCCTCGGCGAGGCCGCTGAGGGCGGCGTTTTCCTTGCACCACTTCACCATGCCCTCGGCGGCGTCCACGTGGGTGACGCTCGCGCCGGCCTTGGCGGCCGCGCAGGTGGCGGCTCCAGTGTAGCCGAAGAGGTTGAGGACGTTGATCTCACGGCCGGCGGCGCGGGCTTCGCGGATGAGGCCGGAGCACCACTCCCAGTTGACCGCCTGCTCGGGGAAGAGGCCGGTATGTTTGAAGCTCGTCGGCTGGATGCGGAAGGTGAGGCCAAGGCGCTCGTAGCCGATGGTCCATTGCTCGGGCGGGCGGTTGCGGAATTCCCAGCGGCCGCCGCCTTCGCTGCTGCGGTGATAAAAGCCGTCCCAGCCGCGCCACTCGGGGCCGTCGCTCTTGGGCCAGATGACCTGCGGGTCGGGGCGCACGAGGTTCACGCGGCCCCAGCGTTCCTGCTTCAGGCCGAAGCCGCAGTGGAGGAGCTGGTAATCGCGCCAGCCGTCGGCGAGCAGGAGAGGGGAGCGAATGATGGCGGAAGCGGACACGGTTGGGACGGAGCGACAGAACGACGGAGCAACCGAGAAGGGATGTCGAGCGCCCGCGTGAACGGGGCCGCAGGCGGCGGTTGCCGCCCGCCGGGGCCGCACGTGGCCGAGTGCTCAGCGCAAAGAACCCGCTTGGGCGGCGAGGGATTTGCGGATGCCGCCGCAGACCAATTCGCACAACTCGAAGATCGAGGGGTCCGCCACCGAGTAGAAGACCTGCGCCCCTTCTCGACGACGCGCAACCAATCCGGCGGCCGCGAGGGTCTGGAGGTGGCGCGACACGTTGGTTTGCGTGCCGCCGGTGGCCTCGACGAGCGAGTTCACGGGCAATTCCCCGTCCATCAGGCTTTGCAGGATGCGCAGTCGCATCGGCTCTCCGAGCACCGCGAATCGCCGCGCCACCTGCTGCAGCGCCTCTTCCCCAAGGGTTTTTCCGCCTTTGGCCATGCCGACACCAAAGCCGGGCTTGACAATCAAGCAAGCATATGCGCATATGATCATATTATGAATAATGAGTCATCCGTTTCTTCTCCACGTTTGGTGATCGTCGGTGGCGTGGCCGCCGGGGCTTCGGCCGCGGCGCGGGCGCGTCGGCTCTCCGAATCGGCCCGCATCACGGTGTTGGAGCGCGGCCCCGACGTTTCTTTCGCGAACTGCGGGCTGCCCTACCACATCGGAGGCGAGATCGCGGAGCGCGCCCGGCTGGCGGTGCAGACGCCGGAGAGCCTCGCGGCCCTGCTCAACATCGAGGTCCGTGTCCGGACCGAGGCGGTGCGGATCGACCGCGCGCGGAAGGTCGTGGTGGTGCGCGATCTCGCCGCCGGTGGCGCGGAGGCGGAGTTGGCCTACGACAAGCTGGTGCTTGCCCCGGGGGCCTCTCCGCTGCGGCCGCCGCTTCCTGGAATCGACGACCACCGCGTGTTTACGCTGCGGAATTTGCAGGACATGGATCGCATCAAGGCCGCCGCGCAGGCCGCGCGCCGGGTGCTGGTGATCGGCGCCGGGTTCATCGGCTTGGAGATGGCCGAGCAGTTGAAACGACTGGGCAAGCAGGTCTCCGTGGTGGAGGCCGCGGACCAGGTCCTGCCCCCGCTCGATCCCGAGATGGCCGCGCCGGTGGCCGATGCTCTGCGGGCGGAGGGCGTGGAACTGATCCTTGGCGACGCGATCGCGGGTTTCGCGGTGGGGGGCGAGTCTCTCGCCGCCACGCTCAAGTCGGGACGCGCGATCCCGACGGATTTGGTGGTGCTGGCGATCGGGGTGAAGCCGGAGAGCGGGCTCGCCGCCGAGGCCGGCCTGGAGCTCGGAGGCCGCGGGGCGATCAAGGTGGACGGGTTCATGCGCACGAGCGATCCCGACATCTATGCCGCGGGCGACGTGGTGGAGAGTTTCGATCGCCTGACGGGCACGCCGATGAACCTGCCGCTCGGGGGGCCGGCCAATCGGCAGGGGCGCGTGATCGCCGACCATGTTTTCCGTCCCGCGGACGCAAAGCCCTACGCGGGTCATGTCGGCACGGCGATCGTGCGCGTGTTTGACCTCGCGGCCGGCATGACCGGGTGGTCCGAGAAACGTCTGGCGCAGGCCGGGCGCGCCTATCGCGCGACCATCGTCACCGATTATCAGCACGCGAGCTACTTCCCCGGCGCCACGCCGCTCACCGTAAAGCTGCTCTGGTCGCCCGAGGACGGTCGGCTGCTTGGCGCGCAGGCGACCGGTGCAGACGGGGTGGACAAACGCATCGACGTGCTGGCCACGGCGCTGGTCGGCGGGCTCATGATCGATGATCTCGCGCAGCTGGAACTCGCCTACGCTCCGCCCTACGGCAGCGCTCGCGACGTGTTAAACACGGCCGCTTTCGCCGCGCAAAACGCCCGCGACGGTTTGGTGCGCCCGGTGGGGAAACTCCCCGCGGACCGGGCCGTGCTGGACGTGCGTCCGGCGGCGGTGGCGCGGATCTCGCCGATTCCGGGCGCCGTGAACATTCCCTTCCCCGAGCTGCGCGGGCGATTGCTCGAGATAGATCCGTCGCGGCCGTGGGTGACGGTGTGCGCGCTCGGCAAGACCAGTTACTTCGCGGCCCGCGTGCTCGCGCAGTCGGGCCTCGATGTGGTGAGCTTGGCGGGCGGCGTGAGGGCTTTGCCCGTGTCGGCTCCTGGGATCGACTCCGCGAGTTCGCCGACGCCCTCGACGCCCGCGTCGGCGAGCGCCTCGCCGGTCATTCTCGATTGCACGGGCATGTCCTGTCCCGGTCCGCTGCTTCAGGTGAAGGCCCGGAGCGAGGCGCTTGCTCCGGGGCAGGAGTTGACGGTGACGGCAAGCGATCCGGGCTTCGCCCGCGACATCGAGGCCTTCGCGAAATCCAACGCGTTTGAGCTGCTCGGAGTGGAGCGTGCCAAGGGGCAGGTGCGGGCGCGCTTGCGTCGTCCCGTCGGTGGTTTGGCGGCGGCCCCGGACCCGACTTCGATCGGGGAGCCGACGCGTCGCAAGGGCGCGACGCTGGTCGTGTTTTCCGGTGAAATGGACAAGGTGATGGCATCCCTCGTCATCGCCAACGGGGCCGCGGCGATGGGCGGCAAGGTGACGATGTTCTTCACCTTTTGGGGCATCAATGCGCTGCGGCGCGAGCAGCCGGTGAGGGTGGAGGGGAAATCCGTTCTCGACCGCATGTTTGGGTGGATGCTGCCGCGCGGTCTCGGTGCATTGCCGCTCTCGAAGATGAATTTCCTCGGGGCCGGCCGACGCCTGATGAAGCACCAGATGGCGAGCAAGCAGGTGCCAAATCTGCCCGGTCTGCTCGGCGCCGCGCGACTGGCCGGAGTGCGCCTCGTGGTTTGCACGATGTCGATGGAGGCGATGGGTATCCGGGCCGAGGAGCTGATCGACGGCGTCGAGTTTGGCGGCGTGGCGGATTATCTCAGCGCGGCGGAGACTAGCGGAGCCAACTTGTTCGTGTAGGGCATCTCGAAAGCGGTGACAGTCACGACCGCTCCCCGGAGCGCCCGGGTGAAACGAAAGCGCCCTGAGCGGGCGTGGCTGCCACAAGATCCAAAGCGCCGGTTTGCGCGTGCTCAGCCGCGCACCTGGCCTTCGCCGTCGATGAGGTATTTGTAGGAGCAGAGCTCCTTCAGGCCCATGGGGCCGCGGGCGTGGAGGCGGTCGGTGCTGATGCCGATCTCGGCGCCGAAACCAAACTCGAAGCCGTCGTTGAAACGCGTGGACGCGTTCCACGGCACGACCGCGCTGTCCACCGCGGCTTGGAAACGGCGCGCGGCGGCCTCGTCGGCGGTGACGATGGCGTCGGTGTGGCCGGAGCTGTCGCGGTTGATCGTGGCGACAGCGGTCTCGAGGTCGGGCACGACGCGGATCGCGAGGATGAGATCGAGAAACTCGGCGCGGTAGTCGGCGTCGGTGGCGGGCGCGAGCGTGCCGGGCGCGGGCAGGCCGGCGGGGAAGGCGGTGCGAAGGATCTCGCAGGCGGCGGGGTCGGCGCGGAGTTGCACGCCCTTGGCCGCGAGGGCGGCGGCGAGGCGAGGCAAGAGAGTCGGCGCGGCGGCGGCGTGGACGAGGAGTTGCTCGGCGGCGTTGCAGACGCCGGGGCGCTGGGTCTTGGCGTTGAGCAGTATCCGCTCCGCCATTACAGGGTCGGCGGCCTTGTCGAGGTAAACGAAGCAGACGCCGGTGTAGTGCTTGATGACCGGGATGGTGGAGTTTTGCGCGACGAAGCGGATGAGCGACTCGCCGCCGCGGGGGATGATGCAGTGGATGAGCTCGTCGAGCTTGAGCAGGTGGGTGAGCGCGGCGCGATCCGTCGTGGGAATCAGTTGCACGGCGTCGGCGGGCAGGCCGGCCTCGGCGAGGGCTCGCTGGATGAGCGCGGCGAAGGCGGTGTTGGTATGGAAGATCTCCTTGCCGCCGCGGAGGATGGAGGCGTTGCCCGACTTGAGGCAGAGGATGGCGCAGTCGATGGTGACGTTGGGGCGGGCCTCGTAGATGATGCCGATGACGCCGATGGGCACGCGGACCTGGCGGATGCGCAGGCCGTTGGGGCGGGTCCAGGAGTCGAGGGTCTGGCCGACGGGGTCGGGCAGGGCGGCGACCTGAAGGACGGACTCGGCGAGGTGGGCGAGCTTGGCGGGCGAGAGGGAGAGGCGCTCGATCTGGGCCTTGGTGAGCTGGTTGGCCTCGGCGGCGGCGAGGTCCTTGGCGTTGGCGGCGAGGAGCTCGGCCTCGGCGGTGGGGAGCAGGCGGGCGAGGGCGCGCAGGGCGGCGTCCTTCTGCGCGGTGGGCGCGGTGGCGAGGGCGAGCGAGGCGGCGCGGGCGCGGCGGGCGATGCCGGTGACGAGCTGGGCGAGATCTTCGGACATGAGCCGGCCAGTTACGCCGCGCGTCCAAGCGATGGCAAGCGGGGTGGTTTGGGTGGGGAGCCGGTGCATCGGCGCCGCCCGGCAAGCCCTCCCGGCGAAGGCCTGCCGGCGGAGGCGGCGAGGGCTTGGCAAACGCACGAGGCACGGGGCGTGCGAAGCGAGTTGACACCGCGCTTTTGCTGCCGCACTTCCGTCAACTCTTAAACAAGTCACACGCCATGCAACCCACCTTCCGTCCGCACCGCAAGAAACGCGCCCGCAAGATCGGCTTCCGTGCCCGCAACGCCACCAAGAGCGGCCGCAAGGTCCTCGCCGCCCGTCGCGCCAAAGGCCGCAAGCGCCTCACCGTCGTCTGAGCCCGCACCGCTCCGCCGGGCATGCCCCGGCACCGGGCTTCTGACGCCGATGCGCTTCCGCGCCGACCAACACCTGCGTCGGGCGTCCGATTTTCAACACGTCCGCACCCAAGGGCGCCGCTACGACTGCGGCGCCTTTGTGCTTTATTACGCCCCGCGCGCCAAGCGTGGCACACAAGCCTCGCCCGTGATCGCCGCCGGGGCGCCCCACCCCGCCGCCCCCTCCCCCTCGGCTCCGCCCGCCCCCGCCTCCGCGGCGCCCGAGCCCCCCGCCCCGGCCCGCGCCGGCTTCGTCGCCTCCCGCTCCGCCGTGGGCAACGCCGTCGCCCGCGCCCGCGCCAAACGCCGCCTCCGCGAGGGTTTTCGCGCCCACCAACTCGCCTTCCCGCCGGGCGTGGACCTCGTCTTCGTCGCGCGTCGATCCCTCAATCGGCTTGAACCCGCCGCGCTCGAACAAAGATTCCTCGACCTCTGTCGAAAACTCTTCGCACCGCGTGCCTCCTGAACCGTCGTCACCTCCCTCGCCCTCCGCGCCCTCGGCCCCCATCCCGGGCCCGCTCGCGCGCGTGCTGATGGCCGGCGTGCGCGGCTACCAGATCGTCCTCTCGCCCGCGCTCCACACGCTCGCCGGCCCCTTCTGCGGCTGCCGTTTCAGCCCGAGCTGCTCGCACTACGCCCTCGAGGCCCTGGCCACCCACGGCCCCCTGCGCGGATCCGCCCTCGCCGCGCGCCGCCTGCTCAAGTGCCACCCTTGGGGTCCCTCCGGCCTCGACCCCGTGCCGCCGCGCCCTTCACCCACCGCACCCGCCTTTTCGATCAATGGATAAAAAGAACCTCACGCTCGGCATCCTCTTCATGGTTGCCGCCTTCGCGACCCTCTTCATCGGCGCCCGCAACCAGCCGCCGCCCGCCGCACCGGCTCCGATCGGCGCCGCTCCCGCGCCCGCGGTCGAGCCCGCCGATCCCTCCGCGCCCGGCGCCACCGCCCCCGCCCTCTCCCCGGCCCCCGCCGCGCCCTCCTCCGCCTTCGCCTCGTTGAGCCAGGTGCGCGCCGACGCCCGCGTCACCGAGCTCTCCAACGAGTTCATCCGCGTCCGCTTCACCGATTTCGGCGGTGCCATCCAGGACGTCGCCTTCCACAAATATCCCGCGCTCCAAGGCAGCCCCGAGCCCTTCGTCTTCAACCTCCGTCACGCCGCCCCCCTGCTCGCGCTCGGCGAGCTGCGCGGCCTCGGCCCCGAGACGCGTTTCGAACTCGTCTCGTCCACCGACCGCGAAGTGGTTTACCGCGCGGTCTTCGAGGATCGCCTCGAAGTGACCCGCCGCTACGTGCTGGCCGATCCCGCCAATCCCGCCGACGAGCCCTACCGTATCCGCCACGAG
Source organism: Verrucomicrobiota bacterium (assembly GCA_030605125.1). GTDB lineage: Bacteria > Verrucomicrobiota > Verrucomicrobiia > Opitutales > Opitutaceae > IMCC26134_A. The sequence continues at coordinate 26,649 of JAUWBD010000031.1, forward strand.
ACTACGATCCGCAACCGCTCCTCGCAGACCGCCCCCCTCCCCCGCCTCGTGCTCGAGCTCGGCACCACCGCGCTCGTGAGCCCGCAGGATTCCGGCCTCTACCTCAACGTCGCCTCCTACAACGGCGACAAGGCCGAGGTCACCGAGCGAGGCGACCTCGAGCCCGGCTTCCTCTCCCGCTTCGGCATCGGCGACCCCACGCCCAAATCCGTGATCGACCGCCCCGGCCCCGTCGTCTGGGCCGCGGTGAAAAACCAGTTCTTCGCCAGCATCTACACCCCCGACCAGCCCGGCCAGTCCGTCGCCATCCGCCGCGTCGAGCTGCCCCCGCTGCCCGGCGGCGGCTCCCGCACCGACACCGGCATCACCGCCGCCGCCCGCTTCGATCTCCCGGCCCTCGCGCCCGACACCGCCATCATCCACTCCGGCCGCCTCTACGTCGGCCCCAAGGAATACACCCGCCTCTCCCGCTCCGCCGAGTTCCAGAACAAGGAGGACAAGGTGATGCAGTTCGACCGCTACTTCTTCAACCGCATCTTCCTCTCCGGCCTCATCGCCCCGCTCCTCAACAAGATGATGGTCGGCATCCACGGCTTCGTCGGCAACTGGGGCGTCGCCATCGTGCTCATGACGCTCGTGCTGAAGTTCATCAGCCTGCCCTTCACCCTCGCCGCCTCCAAATCCGCCAAGCGCATGGCCAAGCTCTCCGAGCCGATGAAGGCCGTCCGCGAGAAATACAAGGACAACCCCAAGAAGCTCAATGAGGCCACCATCGCCCTCTTCAAGGAGCACAAGGTCAACCCCGCCGGCGGCTGTATCCCCATTCTCATTACGATGCCGCTCTTCGTCGGCTTCTTCGCCATGCTGATGGGCACCGCCGAGCTGCGTTTCCAACCCTTCCTCTGGGTCACCGACCTCTCCACGCCCGACACCGTCTGGCGCATCCCCGGCCTCGGCTTCCCGATCAACATCATGCCCATCCTCATGGGCGCGACGATGATCTTCCAGATGCGCCTCACCCCGCAGCCCACCACGATGGAGGGCCCGCAGGCCACGATCATGAAGATCATGCCCTGGATGTTCACCCTCATCTGCTACAACTTCGCCGCCGCCCTCGCGCTCTACTCCACGATCAACGGCCTCTTCACCATCGTGCAGCAGGTCCTCGTGAACAAATACTCGAAGGACGAGCCCATCGGCGTCTCCCCCGCCAGCCTCGCCCAGCGCACCGGCAAGAACCTCAAGAACGTCACGCCGAAGAAATAAGCGCCGAAAGCGCAGGTCGAGGAGCCGAGAAGTCGAAGGGCCGAGAAGCGCCAAATCCGCCCCCACCGCGGCGCCAGCCGCTCTAGCCCAAGCTCCTCGACTCCTCGTCCCCTCGGCTCCTCGACTGATTTCCCTCCCCCATGGCCGGCCACAACAAATGGTCCAAGGTGAAGCGGCAGAAGGCCGTCACCGACGCCCGCAAGGGCAAGGTCTTCTCGCGCCTCTCGCGCGACATCACCCTCGCCGCCAAGGCCGGCGGCGGCGACCCCGAGGCCAACGCCCGCCTGCGCACGCTCCTGCTCAAGGCCCGCGAGGCCAACATGCCCGCCGACAACATCGACCGCGCCGTCAAGAAGGGCACGGGCGAGCTGCCGGGCGTCACCTATGAGGAGCTCACCTACGAGGGCTACGGCCCGGGCGGCGTCGCCTTCGTCGTGCAGGTGACGACCGACAACAAAAACCGCGCCGCCTCCGAGATCCGCTCCGTCTTCACCAAGCACGGCGGCAACCTCGCCGGAAGCGGCGCCGTGATGTTCCAGTTCCTGCACTGCGGCCAGTTCCTCGTCGCGCGCGACGCCATCGCCGAGGACGCGTTGATGGAGATCGCGCTCGAGGCCGGCGCCGACGACGTGCTCGCGAGCGACGACGGCTACGAGCTGCGTTGCGACGTGCACGCCTTTGATCGCGTGTCGCAAGCGCTGGAAAAAGCCGGCGTGAAGACCGAGTCCGCCGAGCTCGCCTACGTGGCCACCACGCCGGTGCCCGTCTCGCCCGAGCAGACCGAGCAGATCGCCGCCCTCCACGACGCCCTCGATTCGCTCGACGACGTTCAGCACGTCTTCAGCAACGAGCAAAGCGCCTGAACCGCCTGCCCGCGGCCTTTTGCGATCTTCGGATCGTCCTTGGCGTCTTCGGTTTTAAATCCGAATGCTTCGGCCCGTGGGTATGTCGCCGATGCCGCTCCTCGCTTCTCTCGCCGCCCTCGGCCGCTGGTTCGCCCGCGGGCTCGTGCGCTTCTACTACCCGCGCATCGTGATCGAGCACCCCGAGCGCCTGCCCGCCACCGGCCCGCTCCTCCTCGTCGCCAACCACCCCAACTCGCTCATCGACCCCGTGCTGCTCGGCGTCGCCGCGCGCCGCCCCGTCCGCCTCCTCGCCAAGGCCCCCCTCTTCTCCGTCCCCGTATTCGGCCACGCCCTACGCGCCGCCGGCATGATCCCCGCCTACCGCGGCGCCGACGACCCCAAGACCGTCAAACGCAACCTCGACTCGCTCGCCGCCGCCGCCCGCGCCCTCGCGCAGGCCGACGGAAACGCCGTCGTCGGCATCTTCCCCGAAGGAAAAACCCACGACGCGCCCCGGCTCGCCCCGGTCAAATCCGGCGCCGCCCGCCTCGCCCTCCAAGCCCTCGCCGCCGGCGCCAAAGGCCTCCTCGTCGTGCCCGTCGCGCTCAACTACGAGCGAAAGGAGAAATTCCGCTCCGCCGTCTGGATTCGCCTCGGTGAACCGGTGGATGTCGCCGCCTGGCTCGCCGCGCACGAGGGCGACGAGCACGCCGCGATGCGCGCGCTCACGCCCGAGCTCGACCGCCGCCTCCGCCGCGAGCTGATCGATCTCGACGACCCCGCCTGGGAAAACCTGCTCGACGACGTCGAGTGGCTGTTGCCGCGCGAATACCCGCGCCCTTCCGCCGGCCTGGAGGCCCTCGCGCTGCGCAAACAAGTCGCCGACGCGCTCAACCATTTTCACCGCGCCGATCCCGAGCGCGCCCGCGCCGCCGCCGCCCGCGTCTCGGCCCACGCCGCCGCGCTCCACGCGCTCGGCCTCGATGCCGGCGCGCGCCTGCTCCACGAGCGCGGCCCGCGCCTCTTCCTTCGCCTCCTCCGCGACGCCGTCGGTGTCTGGGCCGGCTCGGCCTTCGCCCTCTACGGCCTCGCCCTGCACCTCCTGCCCTTTGGCGTCTCTCGACTCGTCGCGGCGCTGCTCGGCCGCGGCGACCGCGCCACCCTCGCCCTCTGGCGTCTGCTCTTTGGCGCCGCGCTCCTGCTCGCGTGGTATGCGCTACTCGCCCTCGCCGCCGCGGCCTACTTCCAGCCCTGGGTCGTCATCCTGCTCTGCGCGCTCGCGCCGGCCTCGGGCCTCTTTGGCATCCACTGGCTGCGCGCCCAGCGCCTCCGCGCCCGCGCCTGGTGGGCCGAGCTGCGGCTGCTCCTCGGCCGCAAGCGCGCCGCCGCCCTCCGCCGCGAACACGAGGCCATCACCAGCCTCCTCGCCTCCTTCGCCGCCGAGTGGAACGCGCTGGGAGCGCCGACCACCCAGCCGCCCCCCGCCGCCGAGGCCGCCCGCCCCACTCCCCTCTCCCGCCTCGTCAAGCCCCCCGCCTGGGTCACGGTCGTCCTCGCCGCCACCTGCGCGGTTCTCCTCGTCGGCGCGGGCGTCTGGATCTGGCACGACCACCCGCTCGAGTGGCGACGCACCGATTCGCCCGCGCTCCACGCCTTCGCGCCCGAGCGCCTCGCCGCCGACCTCGACCGCGACGAGCGCGCCCTCGCCGGCGTGATCGACGGTAGCGACGATCTCCACCTCCGCTTCCGCGCCTTCGAGGCGCAGCTCCTCGCCGGCGAACGCAGCTACTACAACCCCGCCGATGACGACGAGATCCGCCGCATGGTCGTCACCTTCCTCGCCCTGCGCGACGCCACCCTGCGCACCGCCTGGGCCTATGAGCGCCACGGGCAACTGAATCCCGGCCCCACCCGCGAACGCGCCGCGCGCCTACACGCCGTCTCGTTGATCCTTTCCTACGATCTCGCCGCGCGCTTCGTCGCCGCCTTCTCCGACGCTCCCCTCGCCCGCCGCAAGCTCAACGAGGCCGAGCCGCGCTGGAACCTCCCGCCCGACACCTACGACACGCTCTTCGCCGCCCTCGCCCACCGCGATTACCGCCGCCTGCTCGAGCGCGCCCTCGCCTCCGGCGCCTGGGCGGCCACCGCCGAGCCCGCGCCGGAAAACTTCCGCCCCGCGCTCGACGCCGCCCTGCTCCGCCTCTCCGAGGCGCAGACCGGCTGGCTGCGCCACCGGCTCGCCTCCCGCGCCGACCGCGTGCGCGACTTCGCCGGCGCGGGGTTTTATCGCACCAGCTCCTTCGTCTCCTCGCTCGTCGGCGACGCCCGCCTCCGCGCCCCGCGCCAGGGCCGCGCCCTCGTGAGCCACGCGCAGCTCGTCGAGCTGCGCGGCAAGCTCCAGCCCGGCGACATCCTGATCGAGCGGCGCAACTGGTATCTCTCCAACGCCTTTCTCCCCGGCTACTGGCCGCACGCCGCGCTCTACGTCGGCACCGCGGACGAGCTGCGCGCCCTCGGCCTCGACCGCGATCCGCGCGTGGCGCGCAAACTCGCCGCCTTCGCCGCGCCCGACTCGCATGGCCACCCGCCCGCCGTCATCGAGGCGATGAGCGAGGGCGTGGTCTTCACCTCGCTCGAATACTCCGCCGGCCACGCCGACGGCGTCGCCGTGCTGCGCCCGCGCGTGGACGAGGCCGCGCGCCGCGAGATCATCGCCCGCGCCTTCGACCACGCGGGCAAGCCCTACGATTTCGACTTCGATTTCTTCAGCGCCGACAAGCTCGTCTGCACCGAACTCGTCTATCGCGCCCTGGCCGGGCACGTGGACCTGCCGCTCGTCGAGATCCTCGGCCGCCGCACCCTGCCCGCGCTCGAGATCGTGCGCCACGCGCTTACGCCCGAGGGCCGCGAGAAGCTGGAGTTCATCGCGCTGCTCGACGGCGACGAGCGCGCCGGCCGCGCCGTCTGGGCCGACGAGTCCGTGCTCGCCGCCTCGCTCTCGCGCCCCGCCCTCACCTGGCTCCAGCCTCGCCGCCCCCATGGGAAAACTACGGTGATGCCGCCGTGAATCCTTCCTCCTAAACGCCGGTCGCAGGCAAAATATGTTTACACCCCTTGCGAGTCGGCGCGTTTTTTACCTCCTGCTGCTGCGGGCGCGCCTCCGGAAGGCCCGCCCCGCCGCGCTCCCGTCCGTCCCATCCTCCGTGATCCCCATGGCCCGCCCCAATCGTCGCTCGCTCCGCATCTTGTCCGCCGCGCTCGGACTCGCCGCCGCGGCCATCCAGTCCGGCTGCCAGTCGCGCACCGCCGCCACCGCCTCCACGTCCCCCGCCGGCGAGGAAATCCAGCCGCCCCCGCCCGTCAGCACGGCCTACAACGACCAGATACGTGAAATCCTCACCCTCGCCCGCGCCGAGAAATGGATCGAGGCCGAGGAGAAGGCCACCGAGCTGAAGCACTTGGCCCCCACCGATCTCGGCGTGGAGCGCGTCTATTCCTGGACGCGCACGGAAGGCCAACGCCGCCGCGACCGCGCCCTTGAGAGCGAATTCCGCCGCATCGAGGCCCGCGACTCGCGCTTCGCCAACGAGCCCGCCGACCTGCTCACCGATCCCAACGCCCGCGGACTCGACCTCCCGCGCAGCCTCCGGCGCGCCCTCGGCGACGTGCAGGCCGCATCCGAGATTCCCGGCTCGCACGGACGCATCATCGAACGCAGCGCGCCCCTCGTCGGCCTCGACGACGCCGCGCCCTCCGGCGCCGAGGCCGTGCTCGCCCAGCCGATGACGCTCCAGGCCGACGACCTCACGCTGGAGAACATCATCTTCACCGTCGGCAAAAACACCGGGCTCAACTTCGTCGCCGACCGCGCCCTGCCCCAGTTCCAGCGCAAGTTCAGCGTCAACCTCCGCGACGTGCCCATCCGCCAGTTCCTCGACCACGTCTCGCGCCAGCTCGATCTGCACTTCGAGGTCGGCGAAAACATCGTCTGGATCGTGGACGCGAAGGACGCCGCCAAGAGCTTCGAGGAGACGCGTTTCTTCCGGCTGCGCCGCGGCTTCCTGTTGCCCGCCCAGTTCGGCCCCGCCGAAGTCAACGAGACCCGCGTGCGCGACAAGGACCGCGAGACCGTGACCTCGAATCGCCGCATGGAGGACTTCGTGCGCGACAACACCCCGCCCGCGCCCTCCATCGACCAGGCCATCCGCGACTTCTTCCGCGGCTCCAAGTATCTCATCGACTACGAGCGCAACATCATCGTCGCCACCGGCACCCGCGGCCAGTTGCGCACCCTGGAGAACATCATCCGCGAGTTCGACCGCCCCATCCAGCAGGTCCTCATCGAGGCGCGCTTCATCACCATCTCCGAGTCGGCCTACCAGCAGCTCGGCCTCAATTGGGAGACCGGGCGCGCCGCCAACGTGCCGCGCTCCGCCACCGACTTCACCGGCCTCGGCACCAACGTCGGCCTCGGCCTCCAGCGCACCTTCACCAACGTCTTCGGCGACTCCACCCTCACCGCCACGCTCAACGCCATCGAGCAGTCCGGCGAGAGCCAGACGCTCAGCGCCCCGCGCCTCACCGTCCTCAACAACCGCCCCGCCACCATCCGCGACGGCCTCACCCAATACTTCTACGAGGAATACACCGTCTCGCAGACCATCCTCGAAAACCGCTCCACCTCCTCCCTCGTCCCGAAGGGCAAGCCCACCAAGCTCACCGCCGGCGTCTCGCTCGACGTGCTCGCCAGCATCGGCGGCGACGGCCGTAGCATCCTCCTCGCGCTCAAGCCCGCCGTCTCGCAAAACGTCGAGCTCGTCACCTTCGCCACCATCAGCGATCTCGACGCGCAGGGCCGCGTGGCCAGCACCTTCGACATCAAGCTCCCGCAATCGCGCGACCAGGAGATATCCACCCGCGTCGTCGTGCAATCCGGCGAGACGGTCGTGATGGGCGGCGTGATCGAGAACGAGCAGACCACCTTCACCGAGGCCGTGCCGATCCTGGGCAAGCTGCCCCTCGTCGGCGCCGCCTTCCGCACCAAGACCGAGATCAGCCGCCCGCGCTACCTGCTGATCTTCGTGACCGCCACCCTCCTCTCCGAAACCGGCGAATTCATCCGCTACGCCCCCGCGCCTTAATTCGTTCTCGTTCTCTCAATCGTTCTCTTTCTCCCGACGCGGCCCCGCCCCTTAATTTTCATCTTCCCCCTTAAACTTTCCGCGATGCCCAACCCGCACCCGCCCGCCGCCCGGCCGCGCCCCTCCTTCGGGGCGCGCCTCGCGCGCGCGCTCGCCCGCGGCCCGCGCATCGCCCTCGAGCTCGTCCCCCACGGCGCCCGCATCCTTCTCGCCCGCCGCGCCAGGCAGCCCGGCGAGCCCCTCCGCCTCGAACGCGCCCTCCTCGCCGACCTCCGCGCCGACGGCCTGCTCGGTCCCGCCGAGATGGCCTCGCGCCTCCGCGCGCTCCTCGCCGAGCTGCCGCCCGCGCCCGTCACCCTCGTGCTGCCGGCCGGCCGCGTGCACTCGCAACTGCTCCGCCTGCGCCCCGGCGAATCACGCTCGCCCGCCGACCTCGCCCGCGCCGTCGGCGGCGGCCGCTTCGATCCCGCCGCCAACCTGCTCGACGCCCGCCCCCTCGCCCCCGCCGCCGACGGCACCCGCCCCGTCTGGGTGAGCGTCGCCCGCGAGCAACACGTCGCCGACCTCCTCGCCCGCGCCGGCCTGCCGCCCGAGCGCGTCGAGCGCGTGGTCGGGGCCGACGCCGCCCTCGCCGCCGCCTTCGCCGCCCTGCCCCGCCCCCC
>JAUWBD010000210.1 GCA_030605125.1 Verrucomicrobiota bacterium
CCGCGGCCGAGCGGGCCGAAGCCGAGGCCGACGCGGAGGCCGCCGCCGCCGAGCGCGAGGCCGTGCCTTCCGCCCCGCCCGAGCACGAGGCCGTGCCCGCGGAGGTGGCGCCGTGATCCTCGCGATCGAGACGTCCTGCGACGAGAGCGCCGTCGCGCTCTTCGATCCCGCCCGCGGCCTCGTGGCCGAGTGGGTGCACAGCCAGATCGCGATCCACGAGAAACACGGCGGCGTGGTGCCCGATCTCGCCACCCGCGAGCACCTGCGCACCCTCGAGCCGCTGCTCGGCCGGGCCCGCGAGGCCTCGGGCGGATTCGCCTCGCTCGCCCGGATCGCCGTCACGCAGGGCCCCGGTCTCGCCGGCTGTCTCGCCATCGGCCTCGCCTCGGCCAAGGCGCTTGCCCTCGCCCTCGATCTGCCTCTGCGCGGCGTGAACCACCTGCGCGGCCACGTGTGGTCGCCCTTCATCCCGCTCCATGCCGTGGAGCCCGCGGCTTTCGACGGGAAACTCGCGGGCCTGCTGCCGCAGCTCGCGCTCGTCGTCTCCGGCGGCAACACCCTCCTCGCCGTGCTCGATGAGGAGCGCCGCATCACCGTGCTCTCGACCACGCGCGACGACGCCGCCGGCGAGGCGCTCGACAAAGGCGCCAAGCTCCTCGGCCTCGGCTACCCCGGCGGCCCGCTCGTCGAGCGCCAGGCGGCTGCCGGCGGTCGCGCCGACGCCTACGATTTCCCGCGCGGTCTCGGCCCGCGCGACGAGCTGGATTTCAGCTTCTCCGGCCTCAAGACCTCGCTGCGTTACCAGCTCGAAAAGATGACGCCCGGGCAGATCGCGGCCGAGACGCCGCACCTCTGCGCCAGCTACCAGCAGGCCGTGATCGACGCCCTCACGCGCAAGGTCTCCGCCGCGCTGCGCCGTGGGGCCGGCCCGGCGGAAGGCGGCGAGCGCCGGCCCTTCCGCAGCATCGGCCTCTCCGGAGGCGTGGCCAACAACAAGGCCTTGCGCGCCGCGCTCGCCACGGTCGCGACCCGCGCCCGCGTGCCACTCCTCGCCGCGGAGCCGCGGCACACCGGCGACAACGCCGGCATGATCGCCTTCACCGCCTGGGCCGATCCCGGCGCGCCCGCCCGCCGCCTCGCCGACGGCGCCGCCGCGCTCGAGATCCAGCCCGCCTGGGAGTTGATGCAGGCCTGAGAGGGAATGAGGGCGTGAGGGAATGAGGGGGCGGGCGCGCCCTCCGCCCCTTTCGCGTTGCCCGGCGCCGCGCGCGTCCGTGTGCTCCCGCTTTTCCCGACCACTTTTTCCGCCATGGCGAAATCTTCCCAAGCCTCCTGGGGCGGCCGCTTCTCCGCCGGCCCCGCCGACCTGATGCTCCGCTTCAGCGAATCCGTCTCCTTCGACAAGCGCCTCGCGCCCTTCGACATCGCCGGCAGCAAGGCCCACTCCGCCATGCTTGCCCACGTGGGCCTGATCACGAAGAAGGAGCGCGACGCCATCCACGCCGGGCTCGACGAGATCCTCCGCGAGATCGAGGCGGGCAAATTCACCTGGAGCACGCAGCTCGAGGACGTGCACATGAACATCGAGCAGGCGCTGACCAAGCGCGTGCCCGCCGCCGCCAAGCTCCACACCGCCCGCTCGCGAAACGACCAGGTGGCGACCGACATGCGCCTCTGGTTCAAGCACGCCTGCGCCGAGATCATGGCCCGCCTGCGCCTCGCCCAGCGCGCGCTCCTCGCCCTCGCCGCGCGCGACGGCCACACGCTCATCCCCGGCTACACCCACCTCCAGCGCGCCCAGCCCGTGCTCCTCGGCCACCACCTGCTCGCCTGGCTCGAGATGCTCGAGCGCGACCACTCGCGCTTCGCCGCCGTGGCCAAGCACGCCAACTGGTGCCCGCTCGGCGCCGGCGCGATCGCCGGCACCACGCTGCCCATCGACCGCGAGTTCACCGCCAAGGCCCTCGGCTTCGTGGACGAGAAGGGCCGCCCGCGCGTCACGCAAAACTCCATGGACACCGTCGCCGACCGCGACCTGTTCCTCGAGTTCGCCTCCGCCTGCGCCTTCTTCGGCGTGCACGCCTCGCGCATCGCCGAGGACCTCATCCTCTGGTCGAGCGCCGAGTTCAAATTTGTCGAGCTGCCCGACGCCTTCTGCACCGGCTCCTCGCTCATGCCGCAGAAGAAGAACCCCGACTCCTGCGAGCTCCTCCGCGGCAAATCCGGCCGCCTCGTGGGCAACCTCTCCGCGCTCCTCGCCATGACGAAGGGGCTGCCGCTCACCTACAACCGCGACCTCCAGGAGGACAAGCCGCCGGTCTTCGACAGTCTCGACACCACCGCGATCTGCGCCGAGGTGCTCGCCGGCACGCTCGAGGGGCTCGAGGTCAACGCCGACCGCTGCGCCGCCGCCGTATCCGATCCGGCACTACTGGCGACCGATCTCGCCGACTACCTGGTCGAGCGCGGCGTGCCCTTCCGCGAGGCGCACCACGCCGTCGGCGCGGTCGTGAAGCTCGCCGAGCAAAAGGGCCTGCCGCTCGACCGGCTCGCCACCGCCGACGTCAAGGCCTGCCACCCCGGCTACGGCGACGACTGGGCGACCGTTTTCGACCTCAAGCGCGCCATGGCCAAGCGCCGCGGCACCGGCATGCCTTCGCCCGCGCAGTTCAAGAAACAGCTCGCGCGCTGGACGAAGCTACTGGGCTAAACCCCTCGGTTTTCAGGAGGGCGTGACCTCGGGAAAAATTGCTTAGTGCCGCGCGTGAAAATTCTGTTCACGCGCGTTCTTATGACGGGCATTAATACCAGGGATGCCCGACCCCACCCGGCCCACCCTGCTGTTGGTGACGCCGCAGCGCGCGGCCCTTGTCGAAGGGCTTGAAGAAGGCGCTGTTGCGGAAGCCTCGCGCCTCGGCTACCGCCTGGTTGTCGATGTCCTCCATCCGGTGAATCCGGGCGAGCGCTGGAACCACTGTTCCGAGCTGGATCTCGCCTGGCCTCGCAGCAACGCGTTCGTCGGCTGCATCTTTGTGTTTCCGGACGATCGCTTGAAGGCGGTGGCGCGCCAGCTTCACGCCTCCGGGCGTCCGGTGGTGGTGTTGCCCGACGGCTTCGAGAACCTGCCTTGCGTGAGCCTCGACGGCGCGGCGGCGATGAAGGAGGGCGTGTTGCGTCTCGCGGCGGCCGGTCGGAGGCGGATCGCGTTCCTGGACGGGGAACCGGGCAATCCCGGCGCCTTGCGGCGGTTCGAAGGCTATCGCGAGGGCTTGGCCGAGGCCGGCTTGCCCTTCGATCCCGAACTCGTTCTCAAGTCGCAATACGTGACGCCCATGGCGCGCGTCTCGGTGCGCAGGGCGCTCGAGGCGGGCGTGGAGATCGACGCGATCCAGGCCTCCAACGACGGCGGCGGTATCGGCGCGCTGGATACGCTGGGGGAGATGGGCATCGGGCCGGACCGCGTGCCCGTGATCGGCTTTGACGATGTGAGGTGGGGGCGAAACCTGGAGACGCCGCTCGCCACGTTCCGGTTCTCGGCCTTCCGGGCGGGAGCGACCGGCGTGAGATTGTTGCACGAGGCGCGCGCCGAGGCCCGCCCCGTGCGGTCCGTGCGGGTGGCCCCGCAGTTTGTGTGGCGGGAGTCGGCCGGCGCGGATCTGTGGCTCTCCGATCTGGCGCGTGCGCGGGGGACTTCCCGCAGCTCGGAGTTGATCCAGTTTCTCGCCGCCTCCTTGCGCGAAGTTGACGACGCGCGACTCGAGCGTCTGGCGGTCGAGCTGATCGAGGCGACCCGTGCGGGCCGGCTGGCCGACGTGCTTCGGCGCTCGCTTGCCGAGCTGGCGTCCGCGGGAGCCCAGCCGGAGCTGGGGCACGAACTCGTGGCGTGGCTGGGGCCGAGGCTGCCCTGCGGTCCGCAGCAGCTTGCCGACCGGATGGAGGCCGAGCGCGTGGCCGCGCAGGCGTTCGCCCGGGGCCTCAATCAGGAGGCGCATCGCGAGAGCCTTGGCGCCGGCTTGCCCCACGGTTTCAGGATCAGGCTCGGTGCGGCCGGCGGAAACCCCGACGAAGACTTGGCGGCCGCGGTCTTGCAGACGCTCGAGCCGGTCGGCTTCGAGCGCACCGCGATCTGGATCAACCGGCTTTGTGGCGACTCCGAGACAGGCGTCCTCTTCACGCTCGATGCGCAGGGCGCGCTGCGCGTCGTGGCCGAGGATCTCGATTCCGCGGGCGCGCTCTCCTTCTTCTCGCGGGAGCTGGCCGGCGTGGAAACGGGCTTGTTTTCGCTCGGCCGGGACGGCGTGCGCTACGGCGTGCTTTTGGTGTCGGGCCGGCCGGGATTTTATTCCCGGATGCCGGCATTCTGCCGCGAGGTCGGGTTCACGCTGCACGAGCATCGACTGCGCCGCGACCTCGTCGTCGCGCGCGAGGCGGCCGACGATGCCAACCGGGCGAAGAGCGAGTTTCTGGCCAACATGAGCCACGAGATTCGCACCCCGATGAACGGCATCGTGGGCATGACGGAGCTCGCGCTCGACCTCGCCTCGAACCGCGAGCAGCGGGAGTTTCTCCAGACCGCGCTCACCTCGGCGGACAACCTGCTCGGCATCCTCAACGACATTCTCGACCTCTCCAAGATCGAGGCCGGGCGCATGGAGCTGGAGCGCGCGCCTTACGCCCTGCGCGAGATGCTTTCCGGCGCGCTCGAACCTCTCGCGCTCCGGGCCGCGCAAAAAGGCCTCGAACTGGCCTGCCACATCGCGCCCGATACGCCCGACCGGCTGCTGGGCGACGTGCTCCGCGTGCGCCAGGTGGTCACCAACCTCGTGGCCAACGCGATCAAGTTCACCGAGCGCGGCGAGGTGGTCGTGGACGTGGCGCGGCGTCTGGAGCCGGACGGGGCGGAGCGCTTGCATGTGCAGGTGCGCGACACGGGGATCGGCATCTCCGAGCGGCAGCGCGCGCGCTTGTTCCAGGCTTTCCAGCAGGCGGACGCGTCCATCACCCGTCGCTATGGCGGCACCGGTCTCGGCTTATCGATCAGCGCCAGCCTCGTGCGAAAGATGGGCGGGGACATCGCGGTAGAATCCGACGAGGGCGCGGGCAGCATTTTCAAATTTCACCTTCCGCTCACGGTCGATGTCGCGGACGCCGGGGCGACGGGGCCGGAGCCTGCGCCCCCGCCCCGGGCCTCTTTGGCGGGCCGGCGCTGCCTCGTCGTCGATGACAACGCCACCAATCTCACCATCGTCGAGGAGTTGCTTGGCGGATGGGGCGCGCAGGTCCTAAGCGCCGCCGACGGATCCGCTGCCCTCGAGGTTGTGCGAGGGTGCGTCGAGCGGGGCGAACGGCTTGACCTGGTGTTGGTGGATGAGGTGATGCCGGGCATGGACGGCTTTGCCTTTATCGAGGCGCTGCGTCGGGTGGGGGCGTGTCGCGAGGTGCCGATCATCATGGCGTCCTCGCGCGACAATCGGGAGGATATCCTGCGTTGTCGGCAGCTGGGCGTGCCTTTTCTGCGCAAGCCGATATTCCAAGGGCAGCTTTGGCAGAAGATCGCGGCTCTGCTCGCCCCGGTGCCGATGCGTGCGGCCTTCGCCGAGGCGGCGCCACGGCGGCTCTATCAATTGCCTCCGCACCTGCGCGACGTGCTGCTCGTGGAGGACAACCTGGTCAACCAACGCATCGCCGCGGAGTCCCTGCGCAAGCTGGGCGCGCGTGTCACCGTGGCCGCGAGCGGAGAGGAGGGCCTGCGCGTCTGGACCGAGACGCATCCGCCGCTCGTGCTCATGGACCTGCACATGCCCGGCATGGGTGGTCTGGAAGCGACGCGGCAACTTCGCGCCGCCGAGGCGGCGGAGGGCGGCGGTCGCCGCAGCCTGGTCGTCGCGCTCACCGCGTGCGCGATGGAGGGTGACGCCGAACGCTGCGCGCAGGCGGGGATGGACGCCCACCTGACGAAGCCGTTTCGGCTGGCGCAGCTCTCGGAGATTCTGGCGCGACTGGCGCCCGTCGGGACGAACGAAGACGCGCAGGCCGCCTGAGCCGCAAAGGGCGGAGCGGCCGCGCCACGGGCGATGGTCTCGGAGGTTGAGCCCGGCGCCCGCCGCGGCTTTGTTGGCCGTCCATGGCGGCGGCCAAACCAGTTTTCGAAGTGCGAGGACTCGGCAAGACCTACGGGTCCGGCCCGGCGGCGGTCCATGCGCTGAAGGGCGTGGATCTCGACCTTTTTCGCGGCGAACTGGTCGTGCTGCTCGGCGCCTCGGGCTCGGGAAAATCCACCCTGCTCAACCTCCTCGGCGGCCTCGATCTGCCGAGCGCCGGCCGGCTCGTGTATCGCGGCTGGGATCTCGCTCGCGCCGACGAGGCGGGACTCACGCGCTACCGGCGCGACGTGGTGGGCTTTGTTTTCCAGTTCTACAACCTGATCCCGAGCCTGACCGCGCGGGAGAACGTGGCGCTCATCACCGAGATCGCGCGCGATCCCATGTCGCCCGAGGAGGCGCTGCGGCTGGTCGGCCTGGACTCGCGCATGGACCACTTCCCGGCGCAGCTCTCGGGCGGCGAGCAGCAGCGCGTGGCGATCGCGCGCGCCATCGCGAAGCGGCCGCAGGTGCTGCTCTGCGACGAGCCCACGGGCGCGCTCGACCTGCACACCGGCGTGGTGGTGCTGGAGGCGATCGAGCGCATCAACCGCGAGCTTGGCACGTTGACGGCGATCATCACGCACAACGCCGTCATCGCCGACATGGCCGACCGCGTGCTCCACCTCACCGACGGCCGCATCGACCGCGTGCGCGAAAACGAAACCCGCGCTCCGGTGGGCGCGCTGGCGTGGTGACGGGGCGGTCTGGGTCCCTAAGATTTGACAAACTGGTTGAATCGATTGGTCTGTTTGGGATGAACTCATCCACCCGCACGATCGGGGCCTTCGAAGCCAAGACCAAGCTGGGCGAGCTGCTTGAGCGGGTTGGCCAAGGCAGCTCATTCACCATCACGAAGCACGACCGGCCGGTCGCGCGCCTCGTCGGCTTCGCGGAGGATTTGACCGCGCGTCGGGAGGCCGCCACGGCGGCGATTCGAGCCCAGCGTCGGCGCTACACGCTCGGGGGCCTCAACGCTCGCGCGTTGCGCGAGGAGGGGCGCGCGTGAAGGACGCCTTCGTCCTCGATTGTTCCGCGACGCTGCCCTGGGTCTTCGCCGACGAGGCCACGCCCGCCGCCGACCGCCTGCTGGATCAGCTCGCGCGGGGCGCTCGCGCCTGGGTGCCCGCGCTGTGGCATCTCGAACTCGCCAACGTGCTTTTGGGCGCGAGCCGTCGAGGCCGCATTGATCGCGCCGGCATCGAGGGGTTCCTCTCCCAACTCGCTTCCTACGACATCGTTGTGGACGAGCAGACCATGGAGCGGGCCTGGCAGAAGACGCTCGATCTCGCCTTGCAGCATTCGCTCTCCACTTACGACGCCGCTTACCTCGAGCTTGCCCTCCGTCTCGGCGTGCCGCTCGCCACGCTGGATCGCGATTTGATCGCTGCGGCCCGGAGCTGCGGCGTGGCGCTATCCTTTCGGGCGGCGGCCTGAGTTTTCGCCGCGTCTCGCGCGGCCGCCTGCTCCGTTCCGCCGACCCCCGTGAACCACCTCGATCTCAAGCTCCTGCGCGACCTGCGCGCGTTGAAGTCGCAGGTGCTCGCCGTCGCCCTCGTCATGGCTTGCGGGCTCGCGATGATGATCATGACGCGCTCGCTCATCCGCTCCCTCGACGAGGCGCGCGAGGGCTACTACGAGCGGCACCGCTTCGGGCACGTGTTCGCCTCGCTCAAACGCGCGCCGCTGGGCGTCGCCGAGCAACTCGC
>JAUWBD010000261.1 GCA_030605125.1 Verrucomicrobiota bacterium
CACCTCCAGCCGGTCAAAGGCCTCCAGCAAGGTGCGGCCGACGATCAGCGCGCCCTCGTTCTCGATCAGCAGCACGGGGCACTTCTTGAGCGACATGCGCGCGGCCAACGCCTCGGCGTCGGTCACCACGTCGGCGAAGGGCACCTTGGGCGCGTCGCCAAGCACGAGGTAACTCTCGGGGATGGTGCGCGAGGAGAAGACCGCTTCGGTCATGCAAAACGCGCTCGCGCACATCGGCTGGGCGTTGATCACCGCGCCCACCTCGGGATTCGCCGCGTAGATCAGGGCGTGCAGGCGGCTGGTGCGGCTGGCGCGCTTGCCCGCCTCGCAGGCGTCGCGCGAGACGCGCACCAGACTCCCGGGGGTCAGCTCGAGCCGGTCGCGGCGGCGGGGCGTGGTCACGAAGTGCTCCGCGTCCACGCGCGCCGAGATCGAGCCCGCCGTGCTGATCATCAGGCGCTGGCGATAGGCGCGGTGCGTGAACTCGCAGACCTGCGCGCGCAGCTCCTTCTCGGGGTTGGAGGGCGGCGCGGGCGGCAGCTCGCCATAATCGGGGATCGCCTGCCGACCCAGCGCCTCGGGCGGGAGAAACCGCAGCTTGCCCAGCGCCGAGGCGCGGATGTCGGTCTGCGCGACAAACTCCAGCGTCTCGAAGCGCTGAAACGCCTCCGCGAGATCGCGCCCGCCGATCACCACGCCGTGGTTCTCGAGCATCACGCAATCGGCGCCCTCCGCGAAGGCCGAGGCGATCTTGTCGCCCAGCTCCTGGCTGCCGGGGCAGGCGTAGGCGGCGTAGGCGATCTTGCCGCACACCTCGTGGGCATGGGCCTGCACCCGCGTCTCGGGCAGGCGGCGCACGATGCTGAAGGCGACCAGCGCGCCGGGATGCGCGTGCACGATCGCCTTGATGTCAGGGCGGCGGCGGTAGATCTCGCGGTGAAAGGGAAACTCGGAGGACGGTGGGTGCGGCCCCTCGCGCGAGCCGTCGGCCCGCACCCGCACGATGTCGGCCGGGCGCAGCGAGCCCTTGTCCACCCGCGAGGGCGTTATCCAGATGCTCCCGTCCGGATCGAGGATCGAGAGGTTGCCGCCCGAGGTGGTCGTCATGTGGTAGCGATAGATGCGATCCATCGTCGCGACCAATTCCTCTCGCGGGTGCGGCCAGGTGGGGGAGTCCATGCGCCAAGGCTGAAGCCGTGGCCGCGCCGGGTCAAAAAGCGACGACGGCGTCGCGCGGTGTCGGGCAAAAAACGCGGGGCGGGGCCAGATTCTGAGCCTGGTTTATTCTTCGCGGATCTTGGCGGTCTTTGCGTTTTAAAAAATCCGGATAGATCGGGCCATCGGCATCACCGCGCGCCGCCGGGCGTCTCGCCGCGGGGCGCATGCGGCGGCAGCGTGAAGAAAAACGTCGTGCCCGCCCCGGGCTTGCTCTCGGCCCACACCTTGCCGCCGTGCAGCTGCACGATGTGCTTCACGATGCTGAGGCCGAGGCCGGTGCCGCCCTTTTCGCGGGAGCGGCCCTTATCCACGCGGTAGAAGCGCTCGAAGATGTGCGGCAGGTCCTCGGCCGGGATGCCCGGGCCGTCGTCCCGCACCGACACCTCGACCGTATCCGTTTCAATGATACGCGTGGCGATCTCGATCCGGGAGCCGCGCGGGGTGTATTTGAGGGCGTTGGAGACGAGGTTGTCCAGGACCTGCCCGAGCTTGAGCGGATCGGCGAGCACCGGCGGCGTGGCGGGATCGACGGCGAGGGCGAAGCGGTGGCCCTCGGCGGCGGGCCGGGAGCGGATATCCTCGAGCTGCGCGGCGAAGAGCTGGCCGAGCTCCACCCGCTCGCGCGCGAGCCCCGGCTGGGCGGACTCCAGGCGCGAGAGCGCGAGCAGGTCCTCGAGCAGCGAGTTGAGCCGCTCGGTGTGGCGCTGGATCGTGCCGAGGAAACGCGCGCGGTCGGCGACCGGCATCGTGTCATGCGCGTCCACCAGCGTCTCCACGTAGCCCTTGATCACGGAGAGCGGCGTGCGCAGCTCGTGGGAGACGTTGGCCACGAAATCCTTTCGCACCGCCTCGAGGCGCTTTTGCCGGGTGATGTCGTGCAACACGAAGAGCAGGTTCGGCTGCTCGCCGCCTTCGAAAGGCGGGATCACCGACGCGGTCGCCTCGACCCAGGTGGAGCCCCGGCCATCGACAAACTCGATCTCCTGCCGCGGCCGCGCGCGGCCCTCGCGCACGCTCTCCACCAGGCGCAGGAAGGCGTCGCTGTGCAGCGCGAGCTCGAGGCGCTCGCCGAGGATGCGCCCGGCCTTGGGGAAGATCGCGTGAAAGGCCGGGTTCGCGAGCAGCACGTAGTTGTGCGCGTCGATGATCAGCACCGCCTCCTGCACCGACCCGAGCGTGGCCTCGAGCTGGGCGAGCTGCCCCGTGCGCTGCCGGTCGATGCGGCCCAGCTCCGAGCTGAGATCGCCGATCGCGACGCAGAGATCGTCCCAATCCGGCCCGAGCGCGCCCGGCAGATCCTCGCGCAAAAGGGGCCGCCCCGCGCGGATCGTCTCGCGCAGCGCCGCGACCGCGCGCCGATGCTGGGCGAGGCGGCGCAGCACGAGCCCGAGCGCGACGAGGGCGAGGATCAGGGCGAAAAGGAGCATGGCGACTGCGGCGGGCGTTGGTGCGGGGGCCGCGCGCGTGCGCGCGGCCGCTTACCCTGGAGGCGGCTACACCAGCGCGCCCTCCTTGCCAACTCAGGTGTTGGCCGCCTCGACCGGGCGCCGCTCCGCGAAACGGTAGCCCACGCCGCGGATCGTCTCGATCCAGTCGGCCTCGGGCCCGAGCTTCTCGCGCAGGCGGCGGACGTGCGTGTCCACCGTGCGCGTCTCGATCTCGGTCTCGTAGTTCCAGACGTTGATCAGCAGATGCTCGCGGGTCTGCACCCGGCCGCGGCGCTCCATCAGCAGGCGCAGGAGCTTGAACTCGGTCGCGGTCAGCTCGACCTCCTGCCCGGCCACCGTCACCGCATGGCGCTCCCCGTCGAGCACGATGCGGCCGGCCGTGAGCAGCTTCGGCGTCTCCGGCGCGCCCTCGCCCACGCGCCGCAGGATCGTCTGGATGCGCAGCACGAGTTCCTTCGTGCTAAAGGGCTTGCAGAGATAGTCGTCCGCCCCCGTCTCCAACCCTTGGATACGGTCGCCCTCCTCCGCCTTGGCGGTGAGGAAGACCACCGGCACCTTCTTGAGCTTCGCGTCGGCGCGCAGCATGCGGCAGATCTGGATGCCGTTCACGTCGGGCATCATCACGTCGAGCACCACCAGGTCGGGCATGAAGCCGCGGGCCACGCCGATGCTGCGATTGGGATCGTTGAGCGTCTCGACCTCGAAGCCTTTCGCCCGGAGCGTGTAGGCGAGCAGCTCGGTGACATCGGTCTCGTCGTCCACGACGAGGATTTTTTTGGCGGCGGAGGCGGTTTCCGACATGGCGCGATGGCGTGGGCGGGTGAAAGTGGGAGCGGCTGGGTTTGTTACGGAAAACTACCGTCCCCTGCGCCGCAGGCTAGGGCAAAGGCGGCGCGTTTCACAAACGTTACAGGCGGCTGAGGCCGGGGCGTCCGGATCGTCACATGCGTCACAGAAGGGGCAAGTGCTTGCCCCGTCGCGGTCGTCCGGGTTGGCTGCGCGCTCATGCCCTCCCTCCCCGCCCCCGCCGTCATCGTCGTCGGCAGCTACGTCCAGGATCTCACGTGGCGCTGCGCCGCCTTCCCCCGGGCCGGCGAGACCACCATCGGCCGCTTCACCGCCGGGCCGGGCGGCAAGGGCTCCAACCAGGCGATCGC
>JAUWBD010000145.1 GCA_030605125.1 Verrucomicrobiota bacterium
GCCGAGAACGTTACCGGCATCATCTAAAGCGATGGCCGTGTAGCCGTCACCCCACCCGGCTTGATTCAACCTGACGACAGCGTAGGCAGAGGGCGGCAGGGGAGGCGGGCTAAGCAGCGGGTCGCGCGGCCAACCATCCACGTCATCCGGCACGCCGTCGCCGTCGGTGTCCTCGCTACGAGGATCGGTGCCTCGCATGGCCTCTTCGTAGTCGGTCAGTCCATCGCCGTCGGTGTCGGAGAAGAAGTCGTGGGTGAAGGGATCGAAGCCGTTTTCGATCGCCCAGCGATCGGAGACGCCGCTGCCTCCGGAAGAAAAATCGTAGGGAGAAGTCGGATACGTGCCGCCGGCGCCGACGTAACCCGAGCCCAGCTCAAACGCGTCAGGAATGCCGTCGCCGTCTGTGTCGGGAAGACTTGCTGGTGAGGAATAGGCAATCTCATCGTCGGAAGAACGCAGCGCCGCGACGCGGTAGGTGAAGCCGTCGCGGTAGTCGGCGCCCACGTGTTGCCAGACGTTCACGTCGGCCGCCACCGTCCCGAGCGACTCCCAGTATCCATTCACCGGTGACTGGCGCTCAATCTGGTGGCCCGTTTCATCGCCGTTCCAATCGTTCCACGAGATTTCGTAGAGGGAGGCCGAGAGGGGCTTGATCGCCACGTTGGTTGGCGCGGCAAGTTCGTAAGGTGGCGCTGCGTCAACACGCAGCCGCAGGAAGCGCCGCGGGGCGGAGGGACCCATCGACGGCAGCGGATCGAGCAGCGTAACGATGTCGAAGCCTTCCTCCGTGAAAACTTCGCGGGCGGCTTCCACGACGCTGTTGGGCGTGATCCAGTGGTGGAGCGTCTCCGAGACCTCAAGGCCCACCCGCACGCCCGAGGTCGCGAGGCCGTGGCGCTCGCGATAGGTGAGGGCGAGCACGCCCTCGACATGCTCGAGGACGGGCGAAATGCCGATGTCGGCGATCTTGGGCGCGCCGACGAAGACGTATTCGAGCAGGTTGCTCACGCCATCGCCGTCGGGGTCGGCGGCCGGTCCGCTGATCGCGGGGTTGGCGAGTTCGGCGGAGGTGAACTCGGCGCTGCGCCATGCGGTGTAGCTCTGGGCAAGGGCGAGGCTGGCGAAAGCGGCGAGCAACGTGGCGGCGAGGACGGGCGGGGACGGACGGCGAAGCGGCATGGCGGCGAGGACAGTTGAAGCGGGAAGATTAAGATGCAGGAGCGGAGCAGCGCCGGCTTTGCCGAGGTGCGGACACAAAAGAGGGACGCACCTAATTACGCCCCATTCCGGGCACCGCTAAGAGCCCATGAGAAGGCGCTTTCGATGCGCCCCAGGTCGGGGCGCGTTCGAGCGTCTCTCATGTCCTCGTCTGAAATTAGCGGTTTCGGAATGGACAGCAGCCGAAGCTACGCGAAAGGGATATGTGGTGTAGTTAAACGATGAATACGGGCGGAAGCGGGTAAATAAAGGCGGCTGCCCGAGGCCGGGCAAAAGCACTACGCAATCTCCGCAGCCACACGCCAGCTTTTTCCCGCTTGGGCCGCGAAACGCCCCCTCCCGCTGAAGCGGCTTCGCCTTTCCCATCCCCCTTCCCTCCACCCGGTGCACATCGCACCCGCCGCGTGCCAGCCTCGCGGCCGACGACACGGCCGCGCATCAAGGCGCCCGCTCCTCCCCGGCCTCTTCGTAGTCTTCGCACGAATACGGGATCGGCGCGCGTTCCCCCGTCTCCGCCTGCGGCCGCCGGCGCGCCACGAATCGCCCGGCCCGCCCCGCCAGCCATCCGACGCAGAAGCCCGCGCCATGCGCCGCCGTGGCGATCGAGTGATCGCCGCCCAGCCACGCCAACAGCTCGAAGCCCGCGCCGATCGGAAGCATCAGCCACACCGGAGCGTAAAACGCCCCCCAACGAAAAACGAACCACCAGACGAAGCGCAGGCGCCGCCGCGGATGCCGCGCGATCTCGTGCCCGACGAGCGCGTAGATCGCCCCGCTCGCGCCCAGCACCGACCACTCGGGCGTCGCCACCAGCTGCGCCGCGCCGGCCACGATCAAACCGAGGAAATAGATCAAAGCGTGAAGCACCGGCCCCGATTGCCGCTCCAGCGTGTTGCCGAATATCCACGCCACGATCAGATTGCCGCCGAGGTGAAACAGGTTCGCGTGGACGAACCCGTAGGTGATCCAAGTCCAGGGCGCGGACTCGCGGCTCAGCTCCGCCTCATCCAGCGAGAGCCCGCCGATCCATCCGGCCACGAACACCCCTGCGCAAAGCGCCGCAAGGATCGGGTTGAGCCAAGGCCGGGGGCCCAGGATCTCGTGCTCGAAGCGCAGCGGCAGCAGCAACATGGCCTCGGCGGGCAGCGCGCGCCCCCTCAGCCGTTGCCGCTCGCCTTCAGGCGGGCGTGGGCGAAGAAGCAGGCCACCGTCACGATCTGGATGAGCAGCACCAGCACACCGAGCGCGGCCACGAAGAACAAGGCCGAGCCGATGAAGATGGACCAGTAGGTGGCGAGCTCCTTTCGGGTGAACTCGTTCCAATACAGGAAGGTGCCGACGATAAGCGAAATGAGAGCAAGAAGGCCGAACATAGACGGGAAGCGTGGAAACCGGGTCCCGACCTAAGCGCGGTGCCGCGCGGCGCACGAGGCGGAATTTTGCAACCGGGCCGCCCCGTCCCATTCCGCCCCCACGTCCACGCACCATCGGTGCACATCGCACCGCCCGCGCCGTCCGCTCCCGCGCCCGCACGCCTCGCCGTCGCCTTTATCGCCCTGCCCGCGAACCCCTTGCCCACCCTCGCCCCCGGCTGGCACCGGCCGTGCACAGCTGCCTCCGCCAATCCAACCCCTGACCTGCCATGTCCAAAATCGAAACTCTCCACGACCTCCTCATCCAGGAACTCAAGGACCTCTACAGCGCGGAAACGCAGCTCGTGAAGGCCCTGCCCAAGATGGCCAAAGCCGCCACCGACGAACGCCTCAAGGAGGCCTTCCAAAAACACCTCGCGCAGACCCAGGAACAAGTCTCGCGCCTCGAACAAATCGCCAAGTCCCTCGAATTCTCGCCCAAGGGCAAGAAGTGCGTCGCGATGGAAGGGCTGATCGAGGAGGGCAAGGAAACCATCTCCGAGGATGCCGCCGACAGCGTCAAAGACGCCGCCCTCATTCTAGCCGCCCAAAAGATCGAGCACTACGAGATCGCCGGCTACGGCACCCTGCGCGAATTCGCCGACCTGCTCGGCTACGACGAGGTCCGCTCCCTGCTCGAAGCCACCCTCGAGGAGGAACACGCCACCGACGAGGAACTCACCGAGATCGCCTCGAGCATCAACATCGAGGCCGAACAGGGCGTGGACGAATAAGCCCGCTCCGCACCGCCCGCCGCCAACCCGCGCCCGCCATGCCTCAGGGAGACAAAACCGCCTACACGCCGAAACAAAAGCGCAAGGCCGCCCACATCGAGGAGGGCTACCGCAAACGCGGCGCCAGCCCCAAACGCGCCGCAGCCATCGCCTGGAAAACCGTCAACAAACAGGACGGCGGCGCGAAACGAAAACGCTCCGCCTGAACCGTCGGCCGCCCGCGGCGGCGCGTCCCACCCGCGCCGCCCACCTCGCCCGCCCCCATCGCCGCATCCCCCACGATCATAGGCCGTTTTGTCATTGGCCCTTGGTCATTCCTCCCCATGCCCACCATCCCCGCGCCCACTCCGCCGCCCGCGGCCTCGCTCGCCGTGCCAGAGACGAGCACGACCTTCCTCATGATCGACTTCGACCCCGAGGAGGGGTCCGCCGGCTACTCCGTCGTCACCGCGCCCAACGAGGAAAAGGCCCGCACCCTCGCCGAATCCGCGGCCCGCGCCGCCGGCCGCATCCTCATCGACGTCGCCACCCCCGCCCGCATCCGCGCCCTCCTCGAGCGCGCCGAGCGCCACCCGCCCGACCACGCCTGACAACCCTTCCCCTCTTCCCACGATTTCTCATGCGCGTTCCCAGCCTCTCGCTCACAGGAAAAACCGCCCTCGTCACCGGCGCCGCCTCCGGCATCGGCCGCGCCTCCGCCCGCCTCCTCGCCGCCGCCGGCGCGCGCGTCGCCCTCCTCGGCCACACCGCCGACGAGCTCGAAAAAGCCCGCGACGAGATCATCTCCTCCGGCGCCGAGGCCATCGCCTGCGTGGCCGACGTCGCCGACGCCGACGCGATGGAGAAAGCCGTCGCCCGCGTGCGCGACACCTGGGGCCGCCTCGACGTCGTCGTCGCCAACGCCGGCATCAACGGCCTCTGGGCGCCCCTCGAGCAGATCACGCCCGAGGACTGGGACCGCACCCTCGCCATCAACCTCCGCGGCACCTACCTCACCGTCCGGTCCGCCCTCCCCCTGCTCAAGAAGCAGGGCGGCTCCGTCATCATCGTGTCTTCGGTCAACGGCACGCGGATGTTCAGCAACACCGGCGCCACCGCCTACTCGGTTTCCAAGGCCGGCCAGGTCGCCTTCGCCCGCATGGTCGCCCTCGAACTCGCGCCCAGCCGCGTGCGGATCAACACCGTCTGCCCCGGGGCCATCAGCACCCGTATCGGGGAAAACACTACACAGCGCGACCTCGAAAAGGTGCGCACCCCGGTCGAGTTCCCCGAGGGCCAGATCCCCCTCACCGAGGGCGAGCCCGGCGCCTCGTCCCAGGTCGCCGAGCTCATCCTCTTCCTCGCCGGCGACGCCTCCGCCCACATCACCGGCACCGAGGTCTTCATCGACGGCGGCCAATCCCTCCTCCAAGGCTGAGCATGAGCGTCCCCCTGCCCCCCTCCACCACGCCCGTCTGGGATGAGCTGCATCAATTGCCCTCCGCCCCGCCCCTCAGCGCCGACGCCACGGCCGATGTCGTGATCGTCGGCGCCGGCGTCTCCGGCCTCACCACCGGCGTGCTCCTCGCCCGCGCCGGCGCCAAGGTCGTCATCCTCGACGCCGCCCAGCCCGGCTCCGGCGAGAGCGCGCGCACCACCGCCCACCTCGCCAACGCCATCGACGACCGCTTCTACAACATCGCCCGCTGGCACGGCCGCGAAGGCGCCCGCCTCGCCGCGCAGAGCCACGCGGCCGCCATCGATCGCATCCAATCCTTCGCCCACGAGCTCGATCTCGCCTGCGACTTTCGCCGCCTCGACGGCTATCTCTTCGCCGACGCCGACCAATCCGAGTCTTCGCTCGACGACGAGTTCGAGGCCGCCCGCGCCGCCGGCCTGCGCGACGTCGCCTTCGTTCCCTGGCCCATCGCTGGCGGCGGCCCCCGCTGCCTCCGCTTCCCCGGCCAGGCCCAGATCTCGCCCTGGCCCTACCTCGCCGGCCTCGCCGACGAGTTTGTCCGCCTCGGCGGCCGCCTCCACGGCTCCACCCGCGTCCACGACATCCTCGAAGGGCGCAACGCCATCGTGCGCACCGAGACCAATCTTCGCGTCGCGGGCAAATCCGTCGTCGTCGCCACCAACACCCCGATCAACGACCGCTTCGCCATCCACACCAAACAGCATCCCTACCGCACCTACGTCGTCTCGCTCCTCGTGCCGCAGGACGCCATGCCGCTCGGCCTCTACTGGGACAACGGCGACCCCTACCACTACGTCCGCCTCGCCCCCTCGCGCGTGCCCGGCATGTGCGCGCTGATCGTCGGCGGCGAGGACCACAAAACCGGGCAGGAGGAGCACCCCGAGCCGCGCTTCGACCGCCTCGAACGCTGGGCCCGCGCCCGCTTCCCGGTCGCCGAGGGCTCGCCCTCCGTGCGCTGGTCGGGCCAGGTGATGGAGACGATCGACGGCCTCGGCTACATCGGCCGCAACCCCGGCCAGCACGACAACACCTACGTCGCCACCGGCGATTCCGGCATGGGCATGACGCACGGCACCCTCGCCGGCATGATCATCACCGATCTCATCCTCAACCGCGCCAACCCCTGGAGCCACCTCTACAACCCGGGCCGCATGACGCTCGCCGCCGCCCTCGCCTTCGCCCGCGAGAATTTCAACGTCGCGCGCCAATACCTCGACTGGGGCCGCCCGCACGCGAAAGACGAGGCCGCCGATCTCGCCCCCGGCAGCGGTCGCGTGGTGCAGCGCGGCCTGCACAAGATCGCGCTCTACCGCGATCCCGAAGGCCGGCTCCACGAGCGCTCCGCCGTGTGTCCGCACCTCGGTTGCGTGGTCAGTTGGAACGCCGCCGAAAACAGCTGGGACTGCCCCTGCCACGGCTCGCGTTTCCAAGCCGATGGCACCGTCTGCAACGGACCCTCCGCCGAATCCCTCGCCCCCTCGCCCACCGCCGAGCAGCCGCCCACGCGCCGCTCCGCCATCCTCCCCTCGGGCTGAGCGCACCCGCGTTTCGCCCGCGCCCGACCAACCCGGCATTCACAAGCGAACGATCTACGGCCCCGATCCTCCGTCATTGGACATTGGTCATTGGTCATTCGCCCCCCGCTCCCATGCGCCCTCCCGTCCGTCCCGACGACACCCTCGCGCTCATGCTCGACGACTTGCGCGCGCTGCGCACCGCCCTGGGCACCGCCTGCGAGCTGCACGCCGCGGAGCCTTCGGTCACGATCAACGAGCCCGCCGCCTCGCTTATCGCGCGTCTCCGCGATCTGCTCCTTCGCCACAACACCCAGGGCGAGACGCTGCGTGGCGCGCTCGACACCACGCCCGGCGCGGGAAACTCCGCCGACGCCGCCGGCTCCGCGCAGGTGGCCGATTTTTTCCTGCGCATGCGCAAGCCGCGCCGCTCGCTCATCCTCCGCGACCTCTCCGCCCTCCTTAACCTCGCCGCCGCCGACCTCTCCATCTTGCACAGCGCCGCGCTCGCCATGCGCCGGGAGGATCTCGCCCGCCTCGCGCTCGACCAGCTCGGGGAACTCACCCCCGTCATCATCGAGATCAGCCGCCTGCTCCCCTCCGCGGCCGTCTCCGATCTCGCGTCGGTGAGCATCATCGCCGATCCGCTCGCCGCCGACCTCGCCGAGGCCAACATCCACGACGCCTGGCACGGCGAATCCGCCCGCGGTCGCTGACGTTCCCCTTGCCATCGGACGAAAGCTGATCCTCGTCCGGCGCATGCTTCTCTCTTTCCAGCCGCGGCTCTTCCGTCGCCATACCCGCTTTTCCCTCGTCCTCGCGCTTGCCGCGCTCGCCGCCCCCGCCTCCGCGCAGACCGTTCCCCTCGCCCCCGAGACCATCGGCGATCCGCCGCCGCTCGCCCCCGCCCCCGCGCCCGACTGGGGCCTCGCGGTCGCCGTTCGGTATTCAAATATCCCCTACGCCTCGGGCAAGGACGCCGTCACGGACTTCGTGCCCCTGTTTTTCTACGAGGGCGAGCGCCTCTACCTCCGCGGCCTCGAAGGCGGCTACCGGCTGTGGCTCCCCGCCGACCCGCGCCCGATCCCCGGCTGGGGCCTCGACGCCGTCGCGCGCTACCGCTTCTACGACATCCCGCGCGAACAACAAAACGCCGACCGCCGCGACGCCCTCGACGTCGGCCTCCGCCTCGTCCGCCCGCTTTCCCCCGCCTGGCGCGCCGAGGCCGACCTCCTCTCCGACACCGACGCGCGCACCCACGCCATCGCGCGCCTGGCCGGCGATTTCGGCCGCGGTCCCTGGCACTACTCCCCGGCGCTCGAGCTGCGCGTCAAATCCTCCGCCTTCAACTCCCGCTACTACGGCTTCGACGAACGCGACGTGGACGCCGGGGCCGATATCCGCGCGCGGCTGCGTTTTCGCCGCCACCTCTGGAGCAACATCCACCTCGTCGGCGCCGCCGAGGTCGGCCTGCTCGATTCGGCCGCGCGCAACAGCGCCTTCGTCGAGGATGATTGGGAATGGGAGGGCATGCTCGGGCTCGGCGTCTTCGCCCCGCCGTCGAAGCTGGAGGCGGTCGAGCCCGCCGGCCCCCTCGCCCGCCCCTACGTGCGCTTCGCCCAGGGCTGGGGCAGCGACGCCCGCCTCGGCGAGATCCTCGTCGGCCAAAATCGCTCCGACGGTGTGCCCGTTTACATGAGCTCGCTCTTCTACGGGCACCCGCTCTCCGACACGCTCTTCAGCCTGCCGGTCGAGGTCTATCTCACGCCCGGCCTCGCCCACCACTACGCCTCGTCCGTGCAGGGCGCGGCCACCGAATACGTGCTCGCGGTCAAATTCCACTACACCGCCGACATTCCTTTGCTCGGCCGGGTGCGCTTCGGCGCCGCCGAAGGCCTGTCCTACATGGACTCGATCACGTTCTACGAGCAGCGCGACATGGAGCGCAAAGGCTACCGCTCCAGCCGTCTGCTCAACCACCTCGACTTCAGCGCCGAGCTGAATCTGGGCGACCTCTTCCGCTCCCGGCGCCTCGACCGCCTCTGGCTCGGCGCGGCCATCCACCACCGCTCGGGCATCTTCGAGACCGCCTCCCTCTTCGGCCGCATCAAGGGCGGCGCCAACTTCAACACCGTCACGGTGAACTGGGAGTTGTAGGCCTCTCCGGGACTTCGCGGCGCGCGGCCTCCCGACTTTGCCCGATGCCCGCGCGGCGGCCTTCGCGCTAGGCTGCCGCGATGAACGCCTCCTTCGCCCCGCAACCCCTTCGCCTCGCGCCCGAGCCCGCCGCGCACGCCGGCTCCGGCGAGGAGACCCGCGCCGCGCCCGACCTCCGCGCCGCCCCGCTGCACCAGCAAATCGCCGCAGCCGCCGAGCAACTTTGGCGCGGCTATGGCCAGCCCGAGGGCCGCGACGTGGAGATCTGGCTCGAGGCCGAGCGCCAGGTCCTCGGCACCGACCCCGAGATCGCCCGCGTCGGCGGCGCCACCCCGGCCGACGCCCTCAACCAAGCCTCCCCGCCCTCCACCGCCACGCCGGGCGGAGACGGCCCGCCCGCGGATCTCGGCGACGCGGCCGGCAAGGCCGTGAGCCCCTCCCCCGCCTCGTCTGGCACCAGCCCCGGCTCCCCGCGCCGCAGCCCAGACAAGCCCTCCCCCGGCGGCCTCGCCAAGCGCCGCGAAACTTAGGGCAAAGACCGCGCATAAATTGCCCTTGCCGGTGACTTTTCGCGGTCCCTACCTTGCGCCTTGAGCGCCCCGACACCACCGGTGCGCCCAAACTTACCACCATGATCGTCACCACCGCGCAGCTCTTCAAACACGCCTACGGCAAATACGCCGTCGGCGCCTACAACATCAACAACGCCGAGCAGGCGATGGGTCTCTTCCGCGGCGCCATCGAATCGCAGGCCCCCTTCATCATCCAGATCTCGAAGGGCGCGCGCAGCTACACCGACAAGCGCATGCTCGAGGCGATCATCCGCGCCGCCGGCGACATCTTCCCCGAGGCCATCTTCGCCGTCCACCTCGACCATGGCGACGAAGCCACCTGCTACGACTGCATCGACTCCGGCTTCTTCAGCTCCGTGATGATCGACGCCTCCCACGATCCCTTCGAGAAGAACGTCGAGATCACCAAGCGCGTCGTCGAGCGCGCCCACGCCAAGGGCATCTCCGTCGAGGCCGAACTCGGCATGCTCGGCGGCGTCGAGGAGGACATCAAGGTCGAGGACGGCCACGCCACCCTCACCGATCCCGCCGAGGCCGAAGACTTCGTGAAGAAGACCGGCTGCGACTCCCTCGCCTGCGCCATCGGCACCTCCCACGGCGCCTTCAAGTTCAAGGGCAAGCAATCCCTCCACTTCGACGTGCTCGAGAAGATCAAGGCCCGCCTGCCCGGCTTCCCGCTCGTCATGCACGGCTCCTCCTCCGTCCCGCAGGACGAGGTCGCCCGCATCAACGCCGCCGGCGGCAAGATCGCCGACTCTTCCGGCGTGGACGTGAAGGAATACCTCCCCGCCGCCAAGCTCGGCGTCACCAAGATCAACATCGACACCGACGGCCGCCTCGTCTGGACCCGCGTGCACCGCGAGTTCTTCCGCGACAAGCCCTCCGAGTTCGACTTCCGCCCGCCGGGCAAGATCTTCATCGCCGAATACGCGAAGTTCATCGCCTCGCGCAACCAGCTGCTCGGCAGCGCCGGCCAGCTCGAGGATCTCCGCAAGAGCCTCTCGGCCAAGTAAGCGGCCACGGCCCGCGGCGATCAGCCGCCCGCCGCGCCTTCTCTCAACGCGCCTCCTGCCCGGAGGCGCGTTTTTTCGTGCCGACAAGACAGTTCGCCGCTCCGCGCGGAGAAGATTGGCCGCGAAAAAAGCGCGATGCACTCGCATCGCCAAAAATATCGCCAGTTCCTGGTGCGCCAAGGCCTCCCGACCGAGGTGCTGGACACCTACTTCCCAAGCCTCTTCCCCGCGCTTGATGCCGACTAATCCTAAAAACCGCAGTTCAATCCAACCACGGATGATACCAGCAGCTAAAAGGATTCAGAATTTAACCACGGATTACACGGATAGACACAGATGGGGCAAAGGCAGGACTTTGACCGCGGATCACGCGGATGGGCGCGGATAATGACTGGTGAACATCCTGCTTCTTATCCGTGATATCTGTGCGATCTGTGGTCAAATTCAGGTTCCAAAAGTCTACCTCGGTTACGGACGCTAGATCTCGTAATCGATCTCGTCGGCCGTGGTGGACGCGCCGCCGCTGGCGTTGGCCTGGTTTTCGGCGCGCTGGCGGTCGTAGAAGATGCGCACGTCGGCCTTGCCCGAGGCGCCGTCGGCGGTGAGCAGCTTCTTCGCGCGTTGCAGGGCTCGCTTGGTGCTCATCGTGAGATTCGCCTCGGCGGGGAAAATGTTTTCCGCGCCGATCACGGTCCATGCGCCGCTGCGCCGCAGCACGCGCTCCACGTCGGGGTTGATGCCGCTCACCAGCAGGTGGCGCTGCTTTTTGCGCAGGGCCTCGTGCAGCTGGAGCAGCGACATCACCGAGGTGGCGTCGAGGTGGCGCGCGTTTTTCATGCGCAGGATGACGACACGGATGCCGCCGTCCTCGGCGAGGTAGCGCACCTGGTCCTGGAAGAGATCGGCCGCGCCGAAGAAGAGCTCGCCCTCGACGTGGACGATCGAGATCGCGGCGTCGGTGCGGTCCTTGGGCTCGTCGAGCTGGGAGAGCTGGCCCTGGTCGTTGAAGCCGTATTCGACGAGCGAGGGCGCGCTGGCCTTTTTGAGGAAGAGCACGAGCGAAGCGCCGATGCCGACATAGACCGCGGTGTCCAGCTGGAGAAAGAGCGCGGAAAAAAGCGTGAGCCAGAAGACGATGGCGTCGGAGCGCGTGGCGCGAGTGACGATCCGCACCTGCGCCATGTTGACCAGCCGGATCGAGATCAGGATCAGGTAGGCCGCGAGCGTGGCGATCGGGATGTAGTTGATGAGATCCGAGGTCGCGGCGAGCACGACGAGCACGAGCAGACTGGCGAAGATACTCGCGAGCTGGGTGGCGCCGCCGCTCTGCTGCGCGACGGCGCTGCGCACGAAGGAGGACGAGCCCGGCATGGCGCCGAAGGCGGTGGCGGCGAGGTTGCCCGCGCCCATCGCGATCAGCTCCTGGTTCGGGTTCACGCGCTGGCCGGAGCGCGCGGCGAGGCTCTTGGTGATGGAGATGGCCTCGAGCATGCCGAGGATGGCGGCGGCGAGCGCCACGCTGGTGAGCGCCGGGATGAGCGCGATGCCCTCGGCGTTGCTGGGGAAGCCCACGAAGAGCGGCATGGGGTTCGAGATCTCGCCGCCGTCGCGCACGAGGGCGACGTTGAAACCGGTGAGACCATAGGCGAGCGAGAGCACCACGGAGAGGGCGATCACGATCAGCCCCTCCGGCCAGGTCGGCCGCAGGCGGCGGATGAGCAGCATGGCGAGCAGGCTCGCGATGCCGACGCCGGCCGTCATGGGGTTGAGTTTGAAGGCGCCGAGGCTGGTGAGCAGGTGGGTGACGGTGCCGGGCAGGGACACGTCGTCCGCGGCGCCGATGCCGAGAAGGTTGCCCAGCTGGCCCACGCCGATGAGCACCGCGACCGCGCAGGCGTAGGCGACGATGACGGTGCGCGAGATGAACTGGGTGAGCGTGCCGAGCTTGAAAAAGCCGGCCGCGAGCTGGAACACGCCGATGAGAAAGCCGATCACCAGCACCTTCTCCAGCGCGGTGAGCGGCACGTCGCGCACGGTGAGCAAGGCGCCGGCGAGGATGATCGAGATGGTGTTGGTCGGCCCGAAGACGAGGTGGCGCGAACCGCTGAAGAGCGCACAGAAGATGGCGCCGACGATGGCGGTGGCGATCACGGCCGTGGCGGGCAGACCCACGACGAGCGCGAAGCCGATGGCCTGGGGAACCGTGACGATGGCCACCATCGCGCCGGCGGTGGCGTCGGCCTTCAGCTTGGCGAAGCTGTAGCGCCGGAGCTCGCGGGCCACGGGCGGAATCGGATCAAGGCGCAGGTAATCGACGGCGTCGTAGAGGACGTCGCCAGCTTGATTGAGGACGCGGGCCGCGTGATCGGTGGGAGAGCGCAATTCGGTGCAAGGACGCGGTCGGCGGGGTGGCGGCCGGCGTCAGGCTATTCGGGGCGTGAAACAGGAAGGAAACATCGGACCAGTCTGAAGCAAATCGAGGAAGAGGGATCGGGTGCCGCGGGTCGAAGCGCCCGTCGCGCAACCCGTTTCACAGCTCCACGCCGAGTTTCTCCAGGATGCGCTGAAGGTCGTCGTTGCCGGCGTAGGGGATGACGATCTGGCCCTTTTTGCCGGCGTGTTTCACGGCGACGCGCGCTCCGAGGTGCGAGGTGAGGCGCTTCTCGATGCTGGCGATGGCGGCGGCATCGGCGGCGGTGAGTTTTTTCGCACCGCCCTTCGCGGAGGCGTCGGCGCCGCCCGCGGCCGCGGCGGCGGTGAGTTTCTTGGCCTGCACCAGGCTCTCGGTGGCGCGCACGCTGAGGCCGTCCTCGATCACGCGGCGGGCGATCACGGCGCGCTGCGCGGCGTCCTCGATGCCGAGGAGGACCTTGGCGTGGCCGACGGAAAGAAGGCCCTTGGCGATGTAGCCCTGGAGTTCGCCGTCGAGGGAGAGGAGGCGAAGGGTGTTGGCGACGCTGGCGCGAGGTTTGCCCACGCGCTCGGCCGCCTGCTCCTGGGTGAGGTCGAAGTCGCGGATGAGGCTGGCGTAGCCGTAGGCTTCTTCGAGCGGGTTGAGGCCCTCGCGCTGGAGGTTCTCGATCAGGCCGAGGGTCGCGGAGGAGGCGTCGTTGGCGGCGACCAGGCGCGCCGGGATGGTCTTGATCTTGAGGAGCTGGAAGGCGCGCCAGCGACGTTCGCCGGCGATGAGCTGGTATTTGCCGTCGGTCTGCCGGCGCACGACGACGGGCTGAAGAAGGCCCTCGGCGCGGATGCTCTCGGCGAGTTCCTGCAA
>JAUWBD010000193.1 GCA_030605125.1 Verrucomicrobiota bacterium
GCGCGCGGCGACGATGCCCATGTCGAGGAGGAAGAGCGCGAGCAGGCCGGGAAACAGCGTGTCGATGAAGGGCTTGAGCGGCGCGGCGCGCACGGGCCCGCAGACGAAGCCGATGAGCAGGCTGCCGAGGAGCAGGAAGACGGAGCCGTTGAGCACGGCGTCGCGCCCGAGGTGGCGCCAGTCGAGATCGGTGCGCGGGCGGTCCGGCGTGGGCGGGGCGAAGCGGCGGGCGAGGGCGACGCCGACGATGATGGCGGGCGACTCCATGAGCGCCATGGCGGCGACCATGTGGCCGGAGTAGGGCACGCCGTGCTGGGACAGGAAGCCGGTGGCGGTGATGAAGGTGACGGCGCTGACCGAGCCGTAGGTGGCGGCGAGCGCGGCGGCGTCGGCCGCGCCGAAGCGGCGGCGCAGCGCGAAGAAGGTCCAGAAGGGCACGATCACCGAGGCGGCCATCGCCGCGAGCATCGTGGTGGCCACGCCGCCGCCGAGGCCACTGTCGGCGAGGGAGACGCCGCCCTTGAAGCCGATGGCGAAGAGCAGGAAGAGCGAGAGCGCCTTGGCCGCCGGCGGCGGGATCTCGAGGTCGCTGCGCAGGAGCGTGGCCCCGAGCCCGAGGAGGAAGAGCAGGATCGGCGGCGAGAGCAGGTTGGTCGCGAAGTCGGAGAGCATGAATTGAATGCGGACCACACCAGCCTAGCGGCCGACCCGGTTTTAGGCGATTATAGGCTTTAGAAGTTTATGTTAAGTTTTATTTAATTAGCCAACGCACACCTTAATGCCGTTTCTGAATTATCACCATCTGCGGTATTTCCGGATGATCGCCCGGGAGCTGAGCCTGACGCGGGCGGCGGAGAAACTGAACCTTTCGGCGCCGGCGCTGAGCATCCAGTTGAAGCAGCTCGAGGAGAGCCTGGGGCACGCGCTTTTCGAGCGCACGCGGGGCGGGCTGGTGCTCACCGAGGCGGGGCGGCTGGCGCTCGAATACGCCGAGACGATCGGGCGCGCCGGCGAGGAGTTGATGGACGTGATGCAACACCGTCCGCGCGGCGGACGGCAGGTGTTGCGGGTCGGCGCGGTGGCGACGCTTTCGCGAAATTTCCTCGTGGAGCTGCTGCGGCCGGCGCTGCACCGGGCGGACGTGGAGGTGGTGGTGCGCTCGGGCGGGCTGCGCGAGCTGATGGTTTCGCTGCACGCGCACCAGGTGGACTTCGTGCTTTCGAACCAGGCGGCGCGGCGCGACGCGGAGACGCATTGGCACAGCCATCTGCTGGCGGAGTTGTCGGTGAGCCTGGTGGGCACGCCGGCGTGGAAGAAGAAGCGGCTGCGCTTTCCCGAGGGCTTCGCCGACGTGCCGGTGATTTTGCCGAGCTTGGAGAGCAACACCCGCGCTGGTTTTGACCGGATGCTGGCGGCGGCGGGCGTGCGGCCGCGGATCATCGCGGAGGTGGACGACATGGCCATGCTGCGCCTGCTGGCCCGCGAGGGCGAGGGGCTGGCGCTGGTGCCGCCGGTGGTGGTGCGCGACGAGATGGAGCGGGGCGAGCTGGTGGAGATCCACCGCGTGCCGGAGCTGCGCGAAACCTTTTATGCGATCACGCCGAGCCGGCGTTTTCCGAATCCGCTGGTGGGCGAGCTGGTCGGGCGGATGGTGAAGCGGACGCGTTGAGCCGCGGGTGGGGCGGGGGCATGCCGGCGCGCGATGTGCCACTGCGCGTTGGACTTTGCGACGGCGCGGGCACAGAACCTTGCCCTTCGCCTCCCCTCGCATGCCTCCGTCCCGCCCGCCTTTTAACCACGCCAAAATCGTCGAGTCCTTCCGGGGCGAGATGCGCGCCCCGATGCCGTTGCACCCGCTGGAGAAGGCGTTCGCAATCCTCGCCGGCCTGCACCTGTGTTTCCTGCCGTGGGCGATCGGCGCGCGGACGCCGTGGGCGCAAGTGGTGTCGCTTTGTCTGGGTCTGCTGGCGCTGGTCGTGGCGTTGATGCCACGGCGCTATGCGGGCGAACTCGCGCCGCAGGGTGCGTTCACCCTGCATCCGGGGCCGCGTTTGCTGCGTTTCCCGATTTTTTGGCTCGGGCTGCTGTTTCTCGGCTTGGTGCTCAGCCAGGCGCTCAATCCCTCGTGGCTGCGGGCGACGGCCGGGGTGTTTTGGTGGATCACGCCGGTGGATTACGTGACGTGGCTGCCGAGCGGCGTGGAAGCGCCTTTCGAGCGGATGAACGCCTGGCGCATGCTATGCATCTGGGGCGGCGCGTGGGCGCTCGGTTGTGCCTTGTGGATCGGCATCACGCGACGGGCGGGGTTGCTGTGGGTGTTGAACATCGTGGTGGTCAACGGTGCGTTGATCGCGCTGGTGGCGATCCTGCAAAAGGTGACGGGGGCGACGAAGATCCTGTGGGTCTTCGACCCCATCGTGCAGTCCTTTCATGCCACCTTCGTCTATGAAAATCACGCCGGGGCTTATCTGAACCTCGCCCTGGTGCTCGCCGCAGCCCTCGCGATGTGGCACTACGTGCGGGGCGTGCGCCGGCTGGAGCGCAGCACGCCGTCGCCGCTTTATGTGTTCATGGGCGTGGTCGTCGCCGCGTCGGTGCTGATGAGCAAATCGCGGGCGTCGATCGTGCTCCTGATCGCCTTCGTCCTGGTGGCGGTGGTGGTGTGGGGCGTGTGGCGCTGGCGGCAGGGCTCGGAGGGCGGCGGAGGCGCGGCGACCTGGCTGCTCGCGGTGGGCGCCGCGGCTTTCCTCGCCACGACCGCGGTGTTCTTGAACCTGCAAACCGGTATCAAGGAGGTGCAGACGCTTTGGAGCGGGCAGGACAAGGTTTCGTTCATGGTGCGCGAGAAGGCCCGCCAGGCGACGATGGACATGTTCGAGGACCGAAAGCTCACGGGCTGGGGTGCGGGAAGCTTTCGGCACGTGTTCCCCATCTATCAGCGCAACTACCCCGAGATCCATATCCACGGCCGGCGCATGCTCTCGTGGGATCATGCGCACAACGACCATGTGCAACTGCTGGCGGAGGTCGGGATCGTGGGCTACGGGCTGGTGGCGCTGGGCTTTTTCTGGGGGCTCTGGCGCTTCGTGCGCTGTCGCGGATTCACGCAGCCGCACCTCGTGCTTTGCCTGATGGGGATCGGTCTCGCTCTCGCGCATGGCTGGGCGGACTTCCCGCTCTACAACACCGCCGTGCTCACGACTTTCGTGGCGCTGGGCGTGGCCGCGCTCCGCTGGGCGGAGATCGAGCAGGAGCGCCGGTAGGCGCCACGTGGCGGGGGGCGGTCAGTTTCGCCGGCCGCGCTGGCGCAGGGCGAGCCAGACGACGGAGGCGGCGATCAAGTCGATCGCCGCCACCATGAGGCGGACGGGGCGGGGCACGGGCAGGGGGAGGACGAGCACGAGCAGCGCGGCCACGATCAGGAAGATCACGGCGAAGCGGAGCATGGCGAGGCGGGGGAGGGGCGCGGACATGGGGATCAGGGGGCCAAGGGGAGGCGCAGGCGCATGGTGGTGCCGCCGGGACCGGTGGCGTGGAGGGCGATGTCGCCGTGGTGGGAGAGCAGGATGCGTTTGGCGATGGCGAGGCCGAGCCCGGTGCCGTCGGCGCGGCCGGAGAGAAAGCTGTCGAAGATGTGGTCGGCGATTTCCGGCGGCACGCCGCCGCCGGTGTCGATGACGTCGATCACGGCCTGCCCGGCGCCCTCGTGCTCTTCGGCGAAGGCGCGGACCGTGATGGAGCCGCCCTGGGGCATGGCGTGGGTGGAGTTGAGGAGGAGGTTGAGCAGGACCTGCTGGAGCTGGCCCTTGTGCACGTCCACGTGCAGGGGCTTGGCGGGCGGCTCGAAGCGGAGCTGGATCTTGCTCTGGGCGAGCTTGAGGCGGATGAGCACGAGCGTGTCGCCGATGATGTCGGCGAGCGACCAGCGCGAGTGCAGCGACGAGGGGGCCTTGGCGAACTGGAGCACGCGCGAGACGATGGACTCGAGCTGGTCGAGCTTTTCGCCGATCACGCGCACGTCGGTGCGGCGGGGGTCGTCCTCGGGGAAATCGAGGCCGAGGTAGCCGTAGAGGAGCTTGATGACCGTGAGCGGATTGCGGATCTCGTGGGCGATCTCGGCGGCGAGGAGGCCGAGGGTGGTGAGCTGCTCGTTTTTGCGGAGCTGGTCCTCGCTCTGGAAGACGCGGGTGTAGAGGCGCGAGTTCTGAAGGGTGACGGCGGCGAGGCTGGCGAAGGCGGCGAGCAGGCGTTTCTCGTCGTTGTTGAAGCGGTGCGGGTGGTCGGTGAAGACGCAGAGCACGCCGACGGCCTCGTTTTCCCAGAGCATGGGCACGGCGAGGAGGGAGCGCAGCGCGGAGTGGCGCGGCAGGTCCACGACGTCGATGTATTCGGGCGACTGGACGTTGGCGAACTCGAGGTGGCGGCGGGTGTGGAGCGCGGCGCCGACCAGGCAGGAATCGAGCGGGAGGTCGCCCTCGGGCGGGGCGGCGTCGGGCACGCCGGCGAGGGAGACGGCGCGCAGGCAGCGCCGGGCGGGCACGTATTCAAAAAGCAAAGACGCGCGGGCGGAGAGCAGGCCGAGGGTGTCGCGCGTGATGGCGTCGTGCAGCTCCTGGCGCTCGAGCTTGGTGACGAGGGTGAGGCCGGCGGAGACGAGGTTCTCGAGCTGGCGGGCCTTGCCGCGCAGGTGTTGCAGCTGCCAGAGGCGGAGCAACACGTGGGTGCTTTCGGTGGCGAGGGTGACCAGGCCGGCGAGGTGATCGGGGGTGAAGCCGTGGACGGTGTCGCTGTCGAGGTTGATGACGCCGAGGATCTGGCCGTTTTCGGGCACGAGGGGGGCGGCCATCTCGGCGCGGACCTCGGGGCGGACGGGGATGTAGCGGGGGTCGGCGCGGACGTCGGGGACGAGCTGGGGGCGCCCGTGAAAGGCGACCCAGCCGGTGATGCCCTGGCCGGGGCGGAGCGCGACCTCGTCGATGTCGGCGGGCATGCCTTGGTGGACCTCGACCTCGAGCTTGCCGGTGTCGGGGTTGAGGAGGGAAATGGTGCCGGAGGAGGCGCGGAAGCGGGCGATGGCGAGGCGGAGGATATCGACCAGGGCGTCGCGCGGGTTTTCGGCGGTGGCGGCCAGCCGGCTGATGGCGTGGAGCAGGGCGGGATCGGCGGCCGGGGCGAGCGCGGGGGGAGGGGGGGCGGCGGGAGGTGTCGGCGTGGATTCCACGGGGGGCGAGTGTGGGCGGAGCGGGGGGAGCGTAAAGCGCCGGGAGAATCGGCGGCGCGCGATGCGAGATTTTTTGGGAAAAAGCGCTTGCGCTGCTTTTCGTGACCTTGCTTTCTCTCGCCTCCCGTCACGCAGCCGTAGCTCAATTGGATAGAGCATCTGACTACGGATCAGAAGGTTTGGGGTTCGACTCCCTACGGCTGCGCCACTTTAAGCCCGCAACCTGAACAGGTTGCGGGCTTTTTTGTGCCGCGATTTTCACCGGTTTTCACTCCGTCGAGGCGGGGCCGGCGTGTCCCGCCCGGCCGTCGAGGCGGAGAAGCGGGGAAAATGAAAAACCCGCCGTGGCCAAGGTGGGGCGGCGGGTTTCTCGGGTGGTGTCCTGACCCCGACACCGGAGGGGAGAGACGCTAACCGTCGGCCGGGCCAACGGCGCGGAGGGAGGGGCGGGCCCGCGGATCAAGCCGCTTCGTCCACCACGTCGGCGGTGATGCGGTGGCGGCGGGTCTTGAAGAGCTGGGCGCGCTTGGCGAGCATGCGGTCGAGCTTGTCCACGAGGAGAGCGACCGCCTTGTGGCACTCGTCGGAGGCGACGGCGGCGTTCATGTCGGGACCGTTGATGGAGATGTGGCCCTTGGCGGTGAAACGGTGGGCGACATCCTGCTTGGGGTCGCACTCGAGTTCCACGCGCATTCGGATGATTCGTTCCTCATGGCGGAAGAGCCGCTCCGTCTTGTCCTTCACGAACTGCTTGAGCGAGGGGGTGAGTTCGAGGTGGATGCCGGATACGATGAGGTCGTGGGTGTGATTCATGGTTTCTTTGGGATCTGGGTTTACCTTGGCCAGAATGGGTGCGAAGCCAGCGGCATGCGCGCGCTTCGTGAAATGCTGTCCGAGTATGCCGTCATCGTCGTGACGGGGGGCTCCTCCGGAATCGGGAAGGCGTGCATCGAACACGTGTGGAAGCTGAATCCGGAGGTGATCATTTGCAACCTTTCCCGGCGTGAACCGGCGATTTTTACCGGTCAGCTTAAGGCGCGCCAAGTCAC
The DNA here is from genome assembly GCA_030605125.1 of Verrucomicrobiota bacterium. Taxonomy (GTDB): domain Bacteria; phylum Verrucomicrobiota; class Verrucomicrobiia; order Opitutales; family Opitutaceae; genus IMCC26134_A. Next base: position 6,271 of record JAUWBD010000193.1, read on the forward strand.
CGTGGATCTGGCCGATTCCGGCGCCCTCGCGGCGGCCGCGGACGACGTATTAGACCACCTGCGCGGGGCGGCGCCAAAGGGTAAGGTGATGTTGATCAACAACAGCGGTTTTGGCGGCTACGGGCGCGTGCACGAGCTGGGGCGCGACCACCAGTTGGAGATGATCGACGTGAACGTGCGCGCGGTGGTGGATCTCACGGCGCGGCTGCTGCCGGTGCTGCGCGAGCGCGGCGGCGCGGTGGTCAACATCGCCTCGACCGCGGCCTTCCAGCCGACCGCGCACATGGCGACCTACGGCGCGACCAAGGCCTTTGTGCTGCACTGGAGCCTGGGGCTGCGCGAGGAGCTGCGAGGCGACGGGGTGCACGTGCTGGCGGTGTGCCCGGGGCCGACCGCGACGGAGTTTTTCAAACGCGCCGGGCTGCGCCAGGGCGCGGTGACGGCGCGCTGGGGGCAGACCGCCGAGGAAGTGGCGTTCGAGACCCTGCGCGCGCTCGCGCGAGAGCACGCCCAGGTGGTGTGCGGCTGGGGCAACTGGTTGCTTGCGGCCTTCGCCTCGCGCCTGCCCAAGCCGATGGCGGCGCGCGTGGGCGCGGCCCTGCTGGTAAAATATCGGGCGAGCCGCGTGGAGGCGCCGATGAGCGGCGCGGGCCGATGAGCGCGGGCGCGACCGGGCCCGGGGCGGCGGAGGACGACGGCACCTACGGTGGCCGCCTGCGCGTCTGCGCCTGGCCGCGGCGCGCGCAGGACACGTCGCGCGTGCGGTTGGTGGCGCCCGAGGAGCTGCGCGCCTGGACGCTCACGGAGGACGACGAGGTGCTCGCGCTCAACAAGCCCGGCGACGTGGTCTGCCACCCCTCCAAGGCCGGCCCGTGGTCGAGCCTCGCCGGCGCGGTCAAGGCCGGGCTCGGCCTGGAAAAGGCGCACCTCGTCTTCCGTCTCGATCGCGAGACGAGCGGCGTGGTGCTCTTCGCGAAGACGGAGCGCGCGGCGAGCCGCCTCCAGCGCGCGATGCAGGACGGACGCATCCGCAAGACCTACCTGGCCGTATTGACCGGGGAACTACGCGAAGAGGTCGCGGTGGACCAGCCGCTGGGCGACGACGAGGCGAGCCCGGTCTTCGTGAAGACCCGCGTGCGGCCCGACGGCCGCGCCGCGCGCTCGCGTTTCCGCCCGCTCGCGGCGGGCGGCGGCTTCACGCTCGCCGAGGTGAGGATCGAGACGGGCCGCAAGCACCAGATCCGCGCCCACGCGCAGTGGCTCGGCCTCCCGGTGGTCGGCGACAAGATCTACGGGCCCGACGCGCGTTGCTACCTCGAGTTCATCGACCACGGGTGGACGCCTGCGCTGGCGGAGCGGCTGCTCCTGCCGCGGCAGGCCTTGCACTGCGCGCGAATCGAGCTGGAAGGCAACGCGGCCGGGCTGGGCGGGCAGGTGTGGACGGCGCCGCTGGCGGCGGATTTGCGGGAATTTTGCCGGGCGAGGATCGGGGCCGTGCCGGAGTGGGTGGCGCCGGGCGGGGGCTGAGTCGCAGCCCGTGCCACGCGGGTGTTGCGGAGCGGCGCGGTCTGCGCATCCTCCGGCGCATGAAACGCCTGCTTGCCCTGGTCGGTGCCGCCCTCGTCCTCCTGAGCATGCCCGCCTGCACGACCGTGCAGGAAACCGGGCGCAGACAGATGATCCTGATGTCGCCCTCGCAGGAGGCCTCGCTCGGCGTGCAGGCCTTCGCCGAGATCAAGCAGCAGGAAAAAGTGTCCACCGACCCCGCGGTCAACGCGCGCATCCAGCGCATCGGTAAACGTGTCGCGGCCGCGGTGGGGCGCGACCTGCCGGACGCGCAGTGGGAGTTCGTCGTGTTCGAATCCGATCAGGTGAACGCCTTCGCGCTCCCGGGCGGCAAGGTCGGCTTCTACACCGGCCTGATCAACCTGGCCGAGAGCGACGACGAGATCGCGATCGTGATGGGGCACGAGGTCGCGCACGTGACCAGCCGCCACGGCGCCGAGCGCCAGTCGCAGGCCATGCTGCTCGGCGTGGGCGGCGTGGCCCTGGGCGTGGGCGCGCGCAACAGCGAGAACCGCGACCTCTACATGCTCGCCTACGGCCTCGGCGGCACCCTCGGTGTGCTGGCCTACTCGCGCGACCACGAGCGCGAGGCCGACGTGGTGGGCCTGCGCTTCGCCGCCAAGGCCGGCTACGACCCGCGCGCCGCCGTGACCTTCTGGACCAAGATGGCGGCGAAGGAGAGCGGGGCGCGTCCCCCGAAGTTCCTTTCCACGCACCCGCCCTCCGAGGAGCGCATCGCCAACCTGCGCCGCCTCTCGGCCGAGTTGATGCCGCTCTACGAGCAGGCCCGCGCCAACCAGGCCGTGGGCGGCGCCCCGGCGGCCCCCGCCGCGCCGCGCACCGCGGGCGCGACCGAGAAGCAGGAG
>JAUWBD010000240.1 GCA_030605125.1 Verrucomicrobiota bacterium
CTCGAAGCGGTCTTCAAGGACCAGCCCATCCCCGCCTCCCTCACCCGCCGCTTCACGTCCTGCGGCGACGGCTGCAAAGGCACCGGCACCGGCTGCTCCTGAGCGGCGCCCCGCGCCGCCATCTCAAATTTCACATCTCAAATCTGAAATGCCCATGTCACCATCCCTCACCACCGCCTTCCTCCAGCAAGCCAATCGCGAGCTCGCCACCTCGCTGCTCTATCGCGCCCTGTCCTACTGGGCGGATCTGCGCGACTACGGCGGCTTCACCGATCTCTTCGACCGGCAAGCCGAGGAGGAGGAGAGCCACGCGAAGAACTTCTACGCCTTCCTCACCGACCGCGACCAGGCCGTGACCATCGGCCCCTTCGAAGCCATCGCCCCCGTGCACGCCGACCTGCTCGCCGTCGCCAAGGCGGTCCACGCCCACGAGCGGGCCAACACCGCGGCGATCCACGCCCTCTACGAGCTGGCCGTATCCGAAAAAGACTACGGCACGCAGGTCTTTCTCCAGACCTACATCGCCGAGCAGGTCGAGGAGGAGGCCTGGACCGCCAGCCTGGTCGAGCGCGTCTCCCGCTCCACCTGCGGCGGCGCCCTCTACAACCTCGACCGCCACATCGTGAAAGACCTCTTCGGAGAAAAATAACCTCCTCGACGGAGCGGCGGCATTCCTGCCGCCGAAAAATGCGCTCAAGGGCGGCAAGAATGCCGCCCCTCCCCGATCTCAATCCCCACCACCATGGACAAACCACAACACCACCTCTTCGTCTGCGGGAGCTTCCGCGCGAACGGCACGCCGCAGGGCAATTGCGCGAAAAAGGAATCCCTCCAACTCGTCCAACACCTCCAGGGCGAGATCGACGAGCGCGGCATCGAGGGCGTGGCCGTCGCCATGACCGGCTGCCTCAACTGCTGCGTCAACGGCCCCGTCGTCATCGATTATCCCTCCGGCCACTGGTATAAGGGCGTCACGCCCGCCATCGCCGACGAGATCCTCGACGCCATCGAAAACGGCGCCGTCGCCGAAGCCCATCTTGTCTGACGGAGCGGCGGCATTCCTGCCGCCGACCATCTCCAGCCGGCGCAGGAATGCCGCCGCTCCACCCAATCTCCTCCACCCGTCATGGCCCACAAAATCGACACCGAATCCTGCTCCGCCTGCGGAGCCTGCGCCGAGGTTTGCCCCGAAGGGGCGATCTCCTACAACGCCAAGACCTGCGTCTACTCCGTCGATGCCGAAAAGTGCATCGACTGCGGCGCCTGCAAGGACGGCTGCGGCAGCGGCGCCGCCCAGGCCGCCTAAACGGAGCGGCGGCATTCCTGCCGCCGAACCCCGGCCCCTCGGCGGCAAGAATGCCGCCGCTCCACCCATGCCACGCCTCCGCCTCTTCGACACCACCCTGCGCGACGGCGCGCAGGCCCCCGGCGTGGTCTTCACCCGCCGCGACCGCGCGGCCATCGCCGAGGCGCTCGCCGCCGCGGGCGTGCCCCTCCTCGAGGTCGGCATCCCCGCCATGGGACGCGCCGCCATCGCCGACCTCAACGCGGTCGTCCGCGCCGTCGGCCCCGCCCGCGTCGTCACCTGGTGCCGCGCCCGCGAAAGCGACCTCGACGCCGCCGCGCGCTCCCTCGCCCGCCACGTCCACCTCTCCTTTCCCGTCTCCGCCATCCACCTCTCCGCCTGGGGTAAAACCGAAGCCTGGGTGCTCGCCGAGCTCGCCCGCCTCATCGCTCTCGCCCGCTCCCGCTTCGACAGCGTCTCCGTCGGCGCGCAGGACGCCTCCCGCGCGGCGCCCGACTTCCTCGCCCGCTTCTCCGCCGCCGCCGCCCGCGCCGGAGCCGTGCGTATCCGCTTGGCCGATACCGTCGGCATCCTCTCCCCCGCCGCCTCCGCCGCCTTGGTCCATGGAGCGGCGACGTCCCCGTCGCCGACCTCTCCACCAGCCCCCGAAATCGAGTTCCACGCCCACGACGACCTCGGCCTCGCCACCGCCAACACGCTCGCCGCCGCCGAGGCCGGCGCCGCCTGGGCGAGCGTCACGGTCAACGGTCTTGGCGAACGCGCCGGCAACGCCGCCCTCGAGCAGGTCGCAATCGCCGCACGCCACGCCCACGGAATCGACACCGGCATCGACCTCGCCACCCTCGGCCCGCTCTCCGATCTCGTCGCCCGCGCCTCGCGCCGCCCCGTGCCGCCGGCCGCGCCCGTCGTCGGCTCCGCCGTCTTCAGCCACGAAAGCGGCCTCCACTGCGCGGGCCTGCTCAAGGACCGGCGCACCTACGAGGCCTTCGCGCCCTCCACCGTCGGCCGCCCCGCCTCGCACCTGCTCATCGGAGAAAAATCCGGCGCCGCCGCGCTCGCCCACGCTTTTTCTCGACTCGGCCTCCGCGCCGATGCCGCCGCGCTCCTGCCCCGCGTCCGAGCCGCCGCCCGCCGCGCCCGCCGCGCCCTCACCGACGCCGACCTCGTCCGCCTCGCGGGAGCGGCGGCATTCCTGCCGCCGACTTGACCTTAAGAACGGCGGCAAGAATGCCGCCGCTCCACTCCCCATGGCCTTCAAATCCTACCACGTCACCCCGCTCTCCAACGGCTCCTGGCTGCTCACCCATCCCGAGCCCGTCCGTTTCTCCGGCCCGCGCGGCCTCGTCGCCCGCCACCTCGCCGCGCTCCGGCCCGTCGAGGCCGCGCGTTGGTCGCTCGAAGACACCGACTGGCTGCGCATCGTCCACCCCGGCTCGGCCGACACCTCCGCGCGCTGGCTCGTCTTCGAACAGACCGAAGACGACGGCATCCGCCTCAGCCGCCTGCTTCGCATCCACGGCATGGTCGCCCACGACCAGACCGAGTTGCTCCTCACCTTGAGCCCGCTGCAAACCAGCACGCCCGCCACGCGCCTCATCGTCACCGCCCCCGTCGGCGCCCGCACCTGGAGCGAGGAACTCGCCCTCGACGGAGCGCCGCACCGAGCCGACGCCCCCTGGAGCTGGTGCGAACGCGCGCTCCATGTCGGCTCCGCGGTCTTCGGCTAATCGCGGGCCTTCAGCACGCCCACGAGGTCGAGCCGGTCGAGCCGACGACAGGCGAGCCAGAGCGAGAGCGTCGTCGCCAGCGCCACCACCAGCGCGGCGAAGGCGTAGTTCGAAGCGGTCAACACCAGCGGCAATCGCACCGTCTCGTTGTTGACCGCGCCGAGGATGCCCTTCGCGAAGCCGGAGCCGAGCAGGAGACCGAGCGGCAGCGCCGCGAGCGTGAGCAACACCAGCTCCGCCACGAGCACGCCCGCCACCTCGCCGCGGCCGAAGCCGAGCACGCGCAGCGTCGCCAGCTCGCGTTGCCGTTCGGAGAGCGAGATGCGCGCGCTGTTATACACGATGCCGAAGGCCACCGTCGTGGCGAAGATCAGGTAGATCATCTGGATGAGCCCGATGCTCTGGGCCGTCGTCTCGCGGAAGCTGCGACGCATGGCCTCCTTGATCACCACGCGCGAGGCGGCGGGCGTGCGCTTCACCGCCGCGAGAAACTCGCGCCAGCTCCCGGCCGCCACCGTCACGTGTGCGCCGCTGATGCGGTCACCCTCGCCGAGCAGCCGGTTGAGCGACTCCAGCTCCATGTGCGCCGCGATGCCCGCGAAGTCCTCCGAGAGCGCCGCCACGCGCACCGTGTGCTCCGCGCGCCGGCCCTCCAGCACGCGCATCGTCACCTCGTCGCCGGGCGCCACGGCGAGCCCTTCGCCGAGCACCTTGGAGAGCACGAGCCCGCGCGCGGGCGGCTCGAAGGCGCGCCCATGGACGTCGATCACGCGTTGCAGCTCCGCGCCGGCCGCGAGGCCCTGCACGGCCAGGCGGCGGGAGCGCAGGCCCGCGACCAGCTCCACGGGCACGGAGCGGAAGGGCTCGGCGTGCACCACTCCCGGCAACTGGCGCAGGTCGGCCAGCGCGCGGGGCGAGTTGGCCTCGTTGAAGGCGACGATCGCGGTCTGCCGCTGGATCGCGTCCCACTGGAAATCGAGCACGTGGCCGATGCCGTCGCGAAACGCGTTGGGCACGACGAGGATTCCGGTCGCGAGCGCGAGGGCGGCCGCGGTGAGCGCCGCACGCCAGGGGCGGCGGGAGAGGTTGCGCAGCGCCATGCGGAGCGAGACGCCCGAGCGCCGCACGAAACCGAGCCGCTCGATCAGCGACGGGCGGAAATCCTCCGGCGGCTCCGGCCGCATCGCCTCCGCGGGCGCGAGCCGCGCCACGCGCCGCACCGCGCCGAGCGCGCCCACCAGCGCCGCGAACCCGCTCGCCCCGAAGGCCGCGAACAGGGCGCCCCAGGCCGGCAGGTAGTCGAGGCGCGGGAAGCGGAAGAAGAGGTGAAACATCGACACCAGCTTCTGCCCGAGCAGCCAACCGCCGAGCGCGCCGAGCAGCGTGCCGAGCGCGACGATCGCGAGCGCGAACTTCACGAAGTGCAGCGCCACCGCGCGGTCGGAGAAACCGAAGGCCTTGAGGATGGCGATCTGCTCGCGTTGGAGCGCGATCTGCCGCCCGAGCACGGCGTTCACCATGAAGGCCGCCACGCTCAGAAACACCAGCGGGTAGGCGAAGGAGAGCCCGCGCAGCACGTTGATCTCGTCGGACACGCGTTTGTCGCTCGGGTGGTCCGCGCGGCCGTGGGCTCCGAGCCCGCCCCAGGGCAGGAGCAGCCGGTCCACCTCGGCGATCACCGCGCGCTCCTTCGCCCCGGGGCCGAGGGCGAGCGAGACGGTGTTGAAGGCGCCCTTGAGGCTGAAGGCCTCGGCCAGCTCGGTCTCGCGCATCCAGAAGATGCCGAAGGTGCGGTTGTCGGGCAGGGCCGCGCCGGGCGGGGCCTCGAAGACGAAGTCGGGCGAGAGCACGACGCCGGAGACGCGCAGCTCGACGCGGCGTCCGTTGAGCAGCGCGGCGACGCGGGCGCCGGGGCGGAGGGCGTTGGCGTCGGCGAAGGCCTCGCTCACCGCGACCTCGAGCCGGCCCTCGGCGTCGGGCAGGCGGCCGGAACGGACGAAGAGCTTGCCCAGGCGGGCCTCGCGCCGGTCGGGCAGCGAGTGGATGATGCCGCTGGCGGGCTCGTCGCGCCCGGGCAGATCGAGCGTCACGGGGCGGGCGATGCCGGGCTCGACGGCGGCGACGCCGGGGATGGCGGCGAGTTGCTCGGCGACGCCCAGCGGCGCGCGTTTGAGCGAGGCGAACACGTGCCCGAAGCGGTGCCGCTCGTAGTAGCCCTCGCGCGCCTCGTCGAGGGAGCGGATGAGCGAGCGCGTCATGATCATCATCGCGAGCCCG
>JAUWBD010000107.1 GCA_030605125.1 Verrucomicrobiota bacterium
TTCAACCCTTGGTGGCTCATCGGCCCCACCCTCGCCTTCGCCACGCTTTGCACGTGGATCTATTGGCGGCGCGATTGATCTGCGGCGGCCTTTGCGCCACGGTCGCCGCCCCATGCCGCACGTCCCCGGTCTCCGCAGTCCCTACGCCCGCGTCGGGCGCCTCGTCTATTTCGGGCGCATGCTCGACAAGATCCGCCTCCACGCGCGCGGCGAGCTCCCCGCCGAATACGTCGAAAACCTCGGCGACGCCAAACCCACCATCTTCGACGGCCGCATCTGCCGTTTCCTCCGCGTGCCCTTCGCCGAGATCCAGGCGCACGTCCTGGCCAACCCATCCGCGAGCGACGCCGACATCCTCGCCTGGGTCGAGACGCGCGCCGTCGCGCTCGGCCACCCGCCCCGCAGCGACGAGGAGTGCGAGATCTTTTCCTCCTTTCTCGCCAAGCGCGGCTGGCGCGACTCCGGCTCGCCCACCCTCGCCCAGCGCGCCGCCGAGCCCCACGTGGCCGGCAAGCCCATCGCGTCGATGTTCGACTACATCGATTTCGACGAGGGCCGCGACCCGGTGGCGACCCGCGCCTGGGAGGTGAAGCCGGTCGTCATCGTCGTCATGGGCGTGAGCGGCGCGGGCAAGACCGAACACGGCCGCGCCCTCGCCGCCGCCCTCGGCTGGGATTTCGCCGACGCCGACGACCACCACCCCGCCGACAACGTCGCCCTCATGCGCGCCGGCACGCCGCTCACCGACGCCCACCGCGCGCCCTGGCTCGCCGCCCTGCGCGCCGAGATCGAGCGCCGCCTGCGCGAAGACCGCCCCCTCGTGCTCGCCTGCTCCGCGCTGAAGCAGGCCTACCGCGACGCCCTCTGGGCCGACCGACCGCGCATGCGGCTGGTGTTTCTCCACGGCCCGCGCGAGCTCCTCGCCTCCCGCCTCGCCGGCCGCGCGGGCCACTTCATGCCCGCCGCCCTGCTCGACAGCCAGCTCGCCACGCTCGAGACGCCGGCCGACGCCGTGCGTATCGACATCGCGGATACGATCGCCGGGCAGGTCGCCAAGGTCCGCGCCGCGCTCGGACTGTGAGCGGGGCCTGCGCGGCCGGCCGCGGCTACTCCGCGGCGCCCGCCTCCCGTATCCTCCGCAGGCGCTCGCGCGTCGGCGGATGGGTGCCGATGTAGTCCATCACCCCGCCGCCCTCCCGCGCCGCCTCCTCCCGCCCGGGCGACGCGCCGTGCGCCGCCTCCAGGCGCTCGAGCGCGCGCGCCAGGTGCTCCGGCTCCATGCCGGCGGCGCGCAGCGTCGCCACCGCGGCGTCGTCCGCCTCGCGCTCGAATTCCCGCGAGAACCGGCTCTGCAACAAAAACGCCGGCGCGCCCGCCGCCGCGGCCGTGGTGGACGACACGTCGCCCGTCACCAGCGTGACCACGACCGCCACCGCGGCGTTTTGCAGCACGCTGCGCAGGATGTGGCGGTGCCGCACGTGCCCCGCCTCATGCGCCAGGACCGCGAGGATCTCGTCGTCGTGCCCGGCCAGCGCCACCAGCTCGTCCGTCATCACGATCAGCCCCGAGGGCAGCGCGAAGGCGTTGGCTCCGGTGCGCGGCGAGGCGCGAAACTCCACGCGATAGGCAGCCGTCTCGCCGGCCTTCGCCATCATCGCCGCGAAGGCGGCCTCAAGCTCCGCGCGCCGCTCCGCCGGCAGTCGCGAAGGTTGAAACAGGAGCCGGTCGAAGGTCGCCATCGTCTCGTCCGCCAGCCGGTCGGTCACGCTCGGCGGCAGCATGAAGGCCGCCCGTTTCGCCGCCCACGGCACGCCGTGCGCGATCGTGAGCCAAGAGATCAACACCATCGCCGCGGCGGCCAAGGCGACGAGCCGCCAGCTCTGCTCCACCCGGTGCAGCCAGCCCGCGGCGCGGTCCGTCGCGCCGCCGCCCATCCAATCGCGCAGCGCCCGATCCAGCGCCTCGTGGTCGCGCACCTCGCAGCGTCGATCGCCCGGCAGCCGCACGAAGCGCGGCGCGTTGCCCAGCCGCGACTCCACCCGCGCCTGCCCCCGCTCAAACTCCTCCGGCGCGAGCCCCTCCGCCTCCAGCCGCAGGCGCCCGAGCGGCAGGAAAACCAGCGTGGCCTCCCTCGCCCGCGAGCTGAGGCCGTCGTGGTAAACCGCCCGCACCCCGCCCTCGTTCATAGGCCGAAACCGATATCAATATCGAGGAAGTCGCCCGCCGCATCGCCCAGCGCGCCCGGTTCGGGTTGCGAGGAGCCGACAAAGTCGTCGAGGCTGCCGCCCGGCAGCAGCGCGATACGCGTCAGTTGAAAGCGCGCCGTCCGCACCGCGACCCAGGGCCAGGCCAGCCCGAGGGTGAGCACGGTGACGAGCAGGTTGACGATCTGAAGCCCCATCAAATCGCGCGCCCGCATCGCGGCGGAGAAGCGGTGAGGGCCGACCGAGGTCTGGCTCCACACGTAGGAAAAGATCCGCGCCCGCAGGAAACAGGTCCCCGCGAAGAAGCTCAGGCCGCCCGCGAAAAACACGAAGGGCAAGGCGACCGAGAGTCCCAGCATGCCCGAGCGCAGGGCTTCCTCGCCGCCCTCGCCCGCGCCGCTCATCGCCGCGCCCACGCCCGCCACCATGACAAACACATAGGCGATGATCGGCACGATGAAGAAGGCGAGCGCCTTCAGGTAGATCAGGTAGAAGTCGCCGTCCGTGCCGCCAAAGGCGAAAGCGGTCGTGCCGAAGCGGTGGTTTTGCGTCAGCCACTCGCGACGGCGGCGCTGCACGTAGGGCCAGAGCAAGCCCAGGGTGAGGGGCGTGAGGATGGGCAGCAGGATGAAGACGATAAAGGCATCCCCGTAGGTCCCGGTAAAACCGAAGCGCAGCCCGCGCCACGCCGAGTTGCGCGCGTTGAACAGGATGGAGCGCACGATCACCCAAGGCACCGCCACCGCGATCGCCAGCATCAAGGGTAGTTGCAGCAGCGGCGAGATCGTCCCCGCCACATTGAAGAGGATGAAGGCGCCGATCACGATCAGGTTGCCGATCAGGATGCGCTTCGGGTCGGCCAGATACTCGAACGCATGCCCGGCCAGCGAGGTGTTGGCGTAAAAGTAGCGCCGCGTGCGAACCTTCGCCCACGCCGCATAGATGCCGAGCGTCACCACCGTGAGCAGCACGTTGACGATCCAGACACGGAAATACTCCCCGCCGGAGCCGGAAAACTCGATCGGCAGGGCGGCCCGCGGCGCCGCTCCGGGATCGGCCTCGAAAGCGCGCGGCGTCAGCGGCGTCAGCGGCGGCACCATGCCGGCGCCCGTTGCACGTGGCTCCGCGGCCACCGTGGCCCACGGCCTCCAGTCCGACCAGCCCTCTCGCCAGACCAAGGTCTCGGGCCGGATTTCCCCGCTGGCGACCAATTGATGCAGCACTTCATCCGACACGGGCCCGCGTTGCTCGCGGTTGAATTCATAATACCAATTCATGCGCGCCGACGAGCCAGTCGCAGCTCGCGCCGAAAAGCAATTCCCTAGCCGCCAGCCGCTTCCGATTCAGGCGGGGCGCCCCCGGCCCGTCCGCCCGAGCGCCGCCGCCACTCGCCGGGCGTGCAACCATGCGCCCGGCGCAGGTCCGCCGCGAGCCGCTGCGCGCTCGGATAACCCGCCTCGGCCGCCACCGTGGCCAGCTTCGCGTCGGTCTGCGCCAGCAAGGCCTCCGCCCGCGCCAATCGCGCGCGCCGCCGCTCCTCCAGCAGGCCGTGCCCGAGCGCCGCGAGGAAACGCCGCTGCAATCCCGAACGCGCCACGCCGCAGGCCCGCGCCACCTCCGCCACGCGCGCCCCCGGTCGCTCGCGCATCCACGCCACCGCGCGCGCCACCAGCGGATCGCCGCCCCCGGGCGTCTCCGTGCTCCGGCGCGCCACCACCCGCGCGCCCGGCAAGGCCACGAACACACCGCGCCCGGGCCGGCTCGCCGCCGCGCCGCGCGCGATCAGTTTTTCCAACAACACCGCCGCCTCGTAGCCGACCCGACGCGCGGGCAGCCGCACGCTCGAGAGCGGCGTGCGCTCGAACTCCACGAAAAAATCGTCGTCGCCCGCCCCCAGCACCGCCAGGTCCTCCGGCACGCGCCGCCCCGCCTCCCGGCCGGCGCGCATCAGGGCGAGCGCGAGGCTGTCGAGCACCGCAAACACGCCCGCCGGGCGCGGCAGGCGCGCCACCGCCTCCACCATGCGGCGATACTCGCGCGGGTCCCCCTCGCCGCCGCGCGCGGCCCCGGCCCACACCGCCTCGCGCCGCACCCCGGCCGCCGCCAGGGCCTCCATGAAGCCCGCCCGCCGCTCCTCGCTGTAACGCGCCCCGCCGGCCTGCCCCCAAAAGGCGAAACTGCGCAGCCCGAGCGCGAGCAAGTGCTCCGCCGCCAGACGCCCCACCTCGTGGTCGTCCTGCGTCACCACCGGCAGCCGCGGCGCGAGCGGGGAGTTGGAGATGTTCACCACCGGCACGCCGATCGCGGCGAAGGCCGATTCCCGCGCCGCGTCGTGCACCGCCGCCACGATGCCGCGCACGCCGTCGCGCCGCACGAGCGCTCCGATCCCGCCCGTCGCCAGCTCGTGGGGCAGCCAGCGGTCGGCGAACTCGATCCGCCCCGACTCGAAAGCCCGCCGCCGCGCCCCCAGGGCCACGTCACGGAAATACTCGAGATCGCGATCCACCACCAATTGCACACGCCAGGGCCTCTTCATATCGGGCCCCACACCCTGCCGCGCCGGTGGCGAAAACACACGTCTAAAGCGCGTTTTCACCACATGCCCCCGCTCGCCCTCCGTCTTATTGGGCATTGGTCATTGGGCATTGGTCATTTCTTTCGCCATGCCCACCCTCCCCCTCGCCTCCGCCGCCCGCTGGACCTTCCGCGAAGCCCCCGCCAAACGCGCCGCCAAGCCCGCCGCCTGGCTGCCCGCCACCGTCCCCGGCTGCGTGCACACCGATCTCCTCCGCGCCGGCAAGATCCCCGACCCCTTCCACGGCACCAACGAGCTTGGCCTCCAGTGGATCGAGGAGCGCGATTGGGAATACCGCGCCGAGTTCACCGTCGCGCCCTCGCTGCTCGCCGAGGAGGTGGTCGAGCTTTGCGCCGACGGCCTCGACACCATCGCGACCGTCTTCGTGAACGGCAAAAAGATCGCCGCCACCGACAACATGTTCGTCGCCCACCGCTGGGAGGTCCGCCGCCACCTGCGCGCCGGCAAGAACGAGCTGCTCGTGCGTTTCCGCAGCGCGCTCGACTACATCCGCACCACCCGCACCGACTTCACCCCTCCCCGCGAATTCAACGACCCCGTGGGCAACTGCGTGCGCATCCGCAAACAACAGTGCCAGTTCGGCTGGGACTGGGGCCCGCGCTTCGTCACCGCCGGCCTGTGGCGCGACATCCGCCTGGAGGCTTGGTCCGCCAACCGCCTCGCGCATGTGCAGGTCGCGCAACACCACGCGGACGGCGCGGTCACGCTCACCATCCGCCCCGAGCTGACCCGGCCCGACGCCGCGGAAAATGTCACCAATCTGGTGACACTTTCCTTCGAAAACGAAGAAGTGGCGCAGGCGGAGTTTTCCGCCTCGGCGGGTGAAACGATGCTCCAAGTGCCCTCGCCCCGCCTCTGGTGGCCCGCCGGCCAAGGCGAGCAACCGCTCTACGATCTCGTCGTCACCGCGCGCGACGCCGCCGGACGTATCCTCGGCACCATTACAAAGCGCCTCGGTCTGCGCACCATCGCGCTCGACCAGTCGCCCGACACGGAGGGCAAGAAGTTCCGGTTCGTGGTCAACGGCCGCCCCGTCTTCCTCAAGGGCGCCAACTGGATCCCCGCGCACAGCTTCGTCGCCGATCTCGGTCGCGCCGACTACGAGCGCGACCTGCGCGCCGCCGTCCTCGGCCACATGAACTGCGTGCGCATCTGGGGCGGCGGCATCTACGAGAGCGAGCACTTCTACGATCTGTGCGACGAACTCGGCCTGCTCGTCTGGCACGACTTCATGTTCGCCTGCTCCCTCTACCCGAGCGACGAGGCCTTCCTCGGGAGCGTGCGCGCCGAGGCCGTCTGCCAGCTCCGCCGCCTCCACCACCGCGCCAGCATCGGCCTCTGGTGCGGCAACAACGAGCTCGTCCAGCTCAACGGCAAGGAGCTGCGCGAGAACGCCGCCCTCAAGGCCGGTTACGAGAAGCTGTTTCACGATCTGCTCGCCGAGGCCGTCGCCGCGCACGCCCCGCAGACCGCCTACGTGCCGACCTCGGAGTGGCGAAACACGTTTGAGAACGGCCACCATCACGGCGTGCGCGAGGGCGACACCCACTTCTGGGACGTCTGGCACGCGCGCAAGCCGGTCAAGGACTACGAACTCCACCGCTTCCGCTTCTGCTCGGAGTTCGGCATGCAGAGCTACAGCTCGCCCGCGACCAACGCCACCTTCGCCCCCGCCGACCGCGACAACGTCTTCGGCCCGGTGATGGAGAACCACCAGAAAAACCGCGCCGGCAACCAGATCATCCTCGACTACGTCTCGCGCCGCTACCGTTTCCCCAAGTCGCAGGACGACCTCATCTACCTCTCGCAGCTCAACCAGGCCTACTGCATGCAGGTCGGCGTCGAGCACTTCCGCCGCACCATGCCGCACTGCATGGGCGCGATCTACTGGCAGCTCAACGACTGCTGGCCCGTCGCGTCGTGGAGCTCGATCGAGTTCACCGGCCGCTGGAAGGCCCTGCACTACGCCGCCCGCCGCTTCAACGCCCCCGCGCTCGTCTCCGCCCACGTGCCCGGCGACGAGGGCGCGATCGTCGGCAACTACCGCACCAGCACGGTGCGCGAAGTGCACCTGTTCACTGTTTATGACGCCCCCGCGCCCGCCGCCGGCCTGCTGCGCTGGGATCTCTTCCACCTCGACGGCCGCGTGATCCTTTCGGGCAAAAAACGCGTCCGCCTGCGCCACAACGAGTCAGTGCTCCAGCACACGCTCGACCTCGCCAAGCCCCTCGCCGCCCACGGCCGCGACCACCTCTACCTCCGCATCGCCCTCGACGTGGACGGCGCCCTCGCCAGCGAGGACACCGTTTTCCTCGCCCCGCCGCGCTTCCTCGATCTGCCCCGCGCCAAGGTGAAGACGACGCTCAAGCGCCTCGCGCCCGACCGCGTCCTGCTCACGCTCGAGTCGCCGGTGTTTCAACATCGGGTCGAGTTCGACCTCCCCGGCCTGCGCCACACCGCGAGCGACAACTACCTCGAGCTCTACCCGCGCGAGAAGAAACAGGTCGTGATCACCCTCGCCCGCCCCGCGCCCTTGGAAAAACTCCGCCGCGCCCTCCGCGTGCGCTCGCTCGCCGACAGCTATTAAGGCCGGGCGCGTCGGGGGCGCGGACATTCCCCTCTGCGTCCCCTGGGCGTGCCGGTCTTCGTGCAAATCGCGGCCGTGGCGCCGGATTGCCTTTCCGCGTCCGCCCGCCACAGTTCGCGCACCATGCCAACCCGTTACCTCCTCACCGCCACCCTCGCGCTCGCCCTCGGCTCGTTCGCCCAGGCCGAGATGGGCTCCTGGACCAACCTCGACGGCCAAGCCATGAAGGCCGAATTCCTCGGCCGGAAGGGCGACTACGTCTCCTTCAAGCGAGAGGACGGCAGCCGCTACCTCTACCCTTACGCCAAGCTCTCCGAGACCGACCGCGCCCGCGTGGACAGCCTCGTCCGGAGCAACCCCGCCCTCGCCCAAAACGCGTCCGAGCCCCAAACCTCCGCCCCGACGCCGGCCGCGCCCGCCGCGCGCCTCGGCTCCGTCTCGAGCGCGCTCACGGGCAAGCTCGTGTTGCCCAAGGGCGGTTCCCTCGCCCCGGCGCCGCGCGACCACCTCAACGGCGTCAAACACCTCGCCTTCTACTACTCCGCCCAGTGGTGCCCGCCCTGCCGCGCCTTCACGCCGGAACTCGTGGAGGCCTACAACCAGATCAAGGCTAAGCACCCCGACTTCGAGCTCATCTTCGTCACCAGCGACCGGGATGCGCAGGCCATGACGAAATACATCACCGACTACAACATGCCCTGGCCCTCGGTCCGCTTCGGCGACCACCGCTCGCTCGGCGTCTTGAAGCGCCCCGACCACGAGCGCGGCATCCCCAACCTCGTGTTCATGGATGCGGACGGCAAGGAGCTCTCCGTGAGCTACACCCCCGACGGCAACTACCGCGGCCCCCGCAACGTCCTCCGCGACATCAAAAAGCACTACAAGCTTTGAGCCCGCGGGAGCGCCTCGCGTCCCCTCCCGCGCACGCCGCGCCGCCGCCGCTCGTCCTCGCCGAGGACGAGTGGCTCGCCCGCGCCCGCGCGCACGAGGCCCGCGTCCGCGCCTGGACCGATCCCCACCAGGCCCGCGCCGCCCGTGGCGAGAAACACCCGGTCCACGACTTTCTCTTCACCTACTACGGCCACCGCCCCTCCTGGCTGCGCCGCTGGTTTCCCGGCCCCGGCGTCGCCCTCGCCGGCCCCGCCGCCCGCGCCTTTCTCGCCCGCCCCGAGTATCAGGACACCGAATACGGCGTCGTGCTCGACCCCGCGCCCCTGCTCGCCAAGCGCCGCGCCTTCGTCGGGTGGTTGCGCGGCTTCCTTGCCGCCAGCGCCGCCCGCCCCGCCTTCTTCGGCTGCTTCGGCCTGCACGAGTGGGCGATGGTTTACCGGCAGACGCCCGAGGAGATCCGCCACAACGCCCACCCGCTGCGTTTCCCGCCCTCGGAAATCGCCGCCATCGTCGAGGCCCAGCCCCTGCGCTGTTCGCACTACGACGCGTTTCGCTTCTTCACCGTCCCGGCCCGTCCGCTCAACCGCGTGCAGCTCGCCCGCGAGACCACCGCCGAGCACGAGCAGCCCGGCTGCCTGCACGCCAACATGGATCTCTACAAGTGGGCCTACAAACTCGCCCCGCTCGTGCCCGCCGAGCTGGTGGCGGACTGCTTCGAGCTCGCCCGCGACATCCGCGAGCTCGACATGCGCGCCAGCCCCTACGATCTCGCCGCCCTCGGCTATGCGTCCTTGAAGATCGAGACCCCCGAGGGTCGCGCCGACTACGAGCGCGCCCAGCGCGCCTTCGCCGAGCGCGCCCGCCCCCTCCGAGCCCGCCTCCTCGCCGCCTGCGAGCGCCTCCTCGCCTCCGCCCCGCAATCCGCGCCGGCCCCCACCGACCAATAGCTTGCAAAAGCACCGCGCCCGCCGCGCCACCACACCCCGGCGCCACGCCCCAAACCCTCCCCGCCCGCCCCTGCTCCACCGCCCCGGGCTCTTCCCCCGGCGACACACGCTCAACGCGCTGTCGCCAAACGGCCCAAAGCCCCGCTAAGGTTCCTCTCGCAGGTCGTTCCCCCTCCCTTCCCCTCCTCCGCGATGAGCCGCCGCCCCTTTGCCTTCGCCCTTCTCGCCCTTCTCGGCGCGGGGGCCATACTCTCTCCCAATCTCGGCCGAAACGTCGCGCCCGGCTCCACCACGACGGCTCCCGCTCCCACCGCCCTCGCGACCACCCAGCCCGCCTCGCCTCACGCCCTCACCGCGCCGGCCGACCAACCCGCCGACCGCCCGGCACCTCCGGCTGGCGCACAAACCCCGCTTCCCCCACCGACCGCGCCCGAGCCTGCCCACGACGATTCCCACCCCTCGCGCGACCCCGCCCTCTTCTTCGGCGTCACCGGCCCCGTCACCCTCGACGAGATCCCGCCCGGCCCCTTCCGCGACAGTCTGCTCGCCCTGCCTCCCGGCCCCCGTGCGCTCGCGCTTCAACACCTCGGCTACACCCGCGTGCCGCGTTCACAACTCGGCACCCTGCGCGCCACAGCCCAAGGCGATTTGATTCACATCTGCCCACCCGGCCCGCACCAGCACCATCCCGGCATCCCCTCGGCGACTGCGCCCCGACCGCTTGCCTCGGCCTTGCCCTTGGCCGATCCGCAGACTCCCGCGCAAACATCCGCCCCCGACGACACCGCGAATTCCAACGCGCCGCTCGTCCAGGCTGCCGCGGTCCCCATCTCAAATCCTCCCCAGCACAGCAGCCGGCCCAACTCCTCCCGCGTCCTCTACCTCGATTTCAACGGCCACACCGTCTCCGGCACCGCGTGGAACACCGGCCCCGGGAGCCGCCCCGTTTACATCGCCCGGCCCTACGACATCGACGGCAACCCCTCCACCTTCAGCGAAGCCGAGCAGGCCATTATCAGCGAAGTCTGGGCCCGGGTCGCCGAGGACTTTGCGCCCTTCGACGTGAATGTCACCACTGTCGAGCCCTCCTCCTTTTCCAGCACCACCGCCCGCGTCCTCATCACCCTCGCCGAGGACGCCAACGGCTACTACGTGCCCGGCGGCGCCAACGCCGGCGGCGTCGCCTTCCTCAATGTCTTTGGGCAATCCGACTACGCCACCCGCTCCCCCGCCTGGGTGATCGCCGACAACGTCGGCGCCGACAACGCGGCCAACATCGCCGAAGTCGTTTCCCACGAGTTTGGCCACAACCTCGGCCTCAGCCATGACGGCACCTTCTCGGAAGAATACTACGAAGGACACGGGAGCGGTGCCATCTCCTGGGGCCCCATCATGGGCTCGAGCTACGGGCGCAACGTCACCACCTTCAGCAAGGGCGAATACCGCGATGCTAACAACACCCAAGACGACCTCTCGATCATCGCCCAGAAACTCCCCTACCGCGCCGATGACGTGCCGAACGACGTAACCGGCAGCCTCCCCGTCCTCGGCACGGGTGTGAACGTCACCACTGGCCTCATCGAGCGCAACAACGACATCGACCGCTTCCGCTTCACCACCGCCTCCGGCCGCATCCTGATCACCATCCGCGCCTTCACCGCCGCCTCCGGCACTCGTGGCAACAATCTCGACCTGCTCGCCCGACTCTACGCGCACCCGGCGCCCTCCGGCGCCTCCCCCCTCGCCACCTACAGCCCAGACCTCAGTCCCGACATCACCATCGACGCCACCTTCGCTCCGGGTGAATACGAACTCCGCCTCACGCCCACCGGCGCCGGCAGCCCCTTCGCCTCCCCGCCCAGCGGCTACACGGTTTATGGCTCCCTCGGCGCCTACACCATCACCAACAACTCCAGCGCCGTCCCGCCGCCCCCCATCGTCACGCAACCGGTCGGCGGCGCCCGGCCCCTCGGCTCCAACCACACGTTCACGGTTGTCGCCGAAGGCACCGGCATCCGCTACCAATGGCGCTTCAACGGCCTGGACATCCCCGGCGCCACCGCCCCGAGCCTCATCCTCCAAGGACTCACCTTCGCCGACGCCGGCGCCTACTCCTGCGCCGTCTCCAACAGCTCCGCCACCGGCTACACCCAGACCGTCCAACTCGGCGTTTACCGTGACACACCCACCTCCATCACGATCAACTCCAACAGCAACACCACCTTACCCACCCTCGTGGCCGGCGCCTTCGACAACTTCTCCTGGTCGCGCAACGGCACCGCCCTCGCCCCCCTAGCCGACCCCCGCATTCTCATCAGCGGCCCCGTCCTTCGCATCAACGGCGTCCAACCCTCCGACGCCGGCACCTACCTCCTCGCCACCCGTTTCGAGGGCGCCTCGATTTCTCCCGGACCGGTCACCGTCACCGTTCGCCCGCCCGTGAGCATCAACGTGCCTCCAGTCGTCACCCTCTTCCGCGGCGACACGCCCGGGATTCCCTTCACCACCTCGCAAAGCGACCTGACCTTCCGCTACGTCGGCCTGCCCTCCGGCGTCGGCTTCATCCCCGCCACCGGAGCCCTCATAACCGACGCCCCCGGCCCCGCCCTCGGCACCTACCCGATCACCCTCTTTGCCACCGATACCACCGACAACCGCGGCCGAGCCGACTTCACCTTGGTGATCCAAGCCAAACAACTCGCCGTCTCCCTCCCCGCCACCGTCGCCACCTTTGGCTCCACCGGACTGATCCCGCCCTTCTCCACCGAAGCCCCCGTTGTCAGCTACCGTTACGAAGGCCTTCCCGCCGGCTTCACCTTCCAATCCAGCACCGGACGCATCGTCCCGCGCACGGCCACCGGAGCGCCCGCCGGCACCAGCACGGTCACCCTCACCGTCACCGACGCCTTCGGAAACACCGGCTCGACCACCTTCCAGCTCGAGGTCTCCACGCTCACCCTCGACCGCGCCCCCCGCTACGTCGGCCTCGCCGAGCGCCACCCCACGCTCAACCAAAACCTCGGCGGCTCCCTCACCCTCACCCCGGTCCTCTCGCGTGGCCGCCCCACCGGCGCCTACACCGGCTCGCTCATCCACGGCGCCATCCGCTACAGCCTCTCTGGCAGCATCACCTCCGGCGGCCCCGAGACCGCACTCGGCCTCACCCTCCGCGGCGCCTCATCCGGTCGCCCCAACCGTAGCCTCGCCCTCACCCTGCCGCTCGATCCCGCCCTGCCCGCCACCGGCACCGCCCGCGCCGGCAACGCAGCCCCGGTCGCCCTCACCGCCTGGCCCGCCCGCTCCGTCGCCACCGCCACCGACTACCTCGGCCGTCACGTCTTTGCCCTTCTCCCGCCCGAGGACACCGATTCCGCCGCGGCCCCCGCCGGCGTCGGCGTCGGCACTCTCGCGATCGCCAAAAACGGACGCGCCTCCTGGACCACCACCCTCGCCGACGGCACCCGCCTCACCGGCGCCTTGCCCCTCGGCCGCGACGGCGACCTGCCCGTCTTTGCCCTCATCGCCAAACCCGGAGGATCCCTCCACGGCAGCCTGCGCCTCTCCGCCGGCGACCGTGCCATCGAGGGCACGCTCACTTGGCTCCGCGCCCGCGCGCCTGCCGCCAGCTACGCCAAGGCCCCCCTCTACCGCGACGGCTTCGGCCCTCTCCCCCTCTCCGCGCTCGGCGGTCCCGTGAGCCCGCCCCCCTCCGGCACGCGCGTCCTCGGCCTCCCCGACACCTCGCCGAACGCCCGGCTCTCGTTCCTCGACGGCGGCCTGTCCGAGGAACACCTCGCCCAGCTCGCCCAAGTCCCCCTCACCGTCACCGCCCGCAACGCCGTCTCCCGCCCCACCACCGCCGCCGCCAACCCCGCCGCCCTCTCCCTCGCCCTCCAACCCTCGGCCGGCACCTTCCGCGGTGCCTTCACCCTCCGGGATCCCAACCCCCTCCGCCCCGGCGCCACCGTGACCCGCAAGGTCTCCTACCAAGGCGTCTTGCTCGACGGCCGCGGCCTCGGCTTCTTCCTCGTGCCCGGCCTCCGGACCGACACCCTCGCCACCCCCGCCACCCGCTCCGGCGCCGTCCTCCTCGAGCCCCTTACGCCCGAATCCACCGAGTAGCCTGCGCGCACCGTGCCTCCCGCCTCAGCTCCCGCTAACCCGCCCCCGCCGCCCCCCTCCCACGACGTCCTCTGCGTCGGCCTCGTCTGCGTGGACCTCCTGCTCGCCGTCCCGCACCACCCCGCGCCCGACGAAAAACTCCGCGCCCGCTCCCGCCTCGTCGCCCCCGGCGGCCCCGCCGCCGTCGCCGCCGCCCAGGTCGCCCGCCTCGGCGGACGCGCCGCCTTTGCCGGCCTGCTCGGCGACACGGACCACGATCCCTTCGCTCCCCTCCTGCGCGCCGCCTTCGCCGCCGAATCGATCGACACCTCCGCCCTCCTCCCCGTCCCCGGCTTCGCCACCCCGCTCGCCGCCATCCTCGTCAAACCCGACGCCACCCGCGCCGTCGTCTCCCACCGCCCCGAGCCCGGAGAAAGTGTCACCAATCTGGTGACAATCTCCGTCCCCCGCCCGGTGTTCCCCTCCCCACGGGTGCTCCTGACCGACGGCCACCGCCCGGAGTGGCACGACACTCTCCTCGCCCACGCCCGCGCCACCGCCGCCCCCCTCGTCCTCGACGCCGGCTCCTGGACCGACTCCGTCCGCGCCCTCGCCCCGCACGCCGCCCACCTCGTCGCCAGCGAAGCCTGCGCCCGCTCCGCCCTCGGCGGCGCCGACCCCTCCGCGGCCGCGCCCGCCACCCTTCGCACCGCCCTCCTCGCCGCGCCCTCCGCCACCGTCGTCGTCACCCTCGGCCCCCGCGGCCTCGCCTGGCACGCGCCCGACGACGACGCCCCGCGCCGCCTCCCCGCCCACCGTATCGACGCCACGGATACCACCGGCGCCGGCGACGCCTTCCACGGCGCCTACGCCCTCGGCCTCGCCCGCGGGCTCGCCTTGCCCGCCATCCTGCGCCTCGCCTCCGCCGCCGGCGCCCTCGCCTGCACCCGCCCCGGGGCCTGGCCCGCGCTCGCCCACGCGCATGAGATCAACTCGCTCTCCGCCTTGCCCTTGTAGCGCGGGCGCTTTCGCTGGTTCCGATCTCCCTCCGCCCCATGAGCAACTTTTCCGACGAACCCGTCCTCGTAAAACCCGACGCCCGTCGCGACTGGAAACGCTGGGCCGCCGCCGCCCTCGCCCTCTTTGCCACCGGCCTCATCGTTTACATCCCGCTCGACAAGGCCCGCAAAGAGGAGGCCGCCCACCACGCCACCCGCGGCCCGCGCCAAGGCGTGCTCTTGCAACTCGCCCTCGAAGACTCCGCCCACACGCTCGAACTCACCTGGAACCGCGGCCGCTTCGCCCCCGTCCTCGAGCCCGCCCCAGCCCCCGGCACCACGCTCCGCATCGCCGGCCGCTTCGGCGAGGAGACCCTCGCATGGAACGAGGAACTCGGCTCCTTCGGCCCCACCGAGGCGGTCGTCGATCCTTACGACCACTACAAGGTCCGCCTCCGCCTCGAGCGCGACGGCCGCCTCCTCTGGCGCGACACCGTCTGGGCCTACGGCATCCACGACACCCACGGCCACTCGCACTGAGCCGCCGGGGCCGATCCCCGCCCCGTAAACCACCCGGCCCATTTGCGCCGGAAAAGCATGCCGATAAAACTCCGGGCCGCCGCCCTCTCCCGCGGCCGCCCGCATGCTGTCCCGCCTCTACGAATGCCGCGTCCTCCACGCCCGCTTCCACCCTCGGGCGCATCGTTTCGCGTATCGGCTCTTCTTCCTCGCGCTCGATCTTGACGAACTGCCCGCGCTGGCCCGCCGCCTCCGCCTGCTCCGCATCGACCGCCCCGGCCTGCTCTCTTTTCGCCAGCGCGACCACCTCCCGCTCCACGAGCCCCTTCACAACCCCTCCGCTCCCCGCTCCGCGCCCCCGGATCCTGACTCCACGCTCAAGACCCGCGTCCTCACCCTGCTCGCCTCGCGCGGCATCGCCGCCCCCGCCGACGCTCGCGTGCTGCTGCTCACACTCCCGCGCGTCCTCGGCTATCAGTTCAACCCCGTCTCCTTTTACTTTGTCACCGCACCCGACGGCTCCCCCCTCGCCGCGCTCGCCGAGGTGACCAACACCTTCCGCGAAACCAAGGCCTACGTGCTCGGCCCCGACACGCTCGAGCCCCGCTCCTCCGCCGCGCTCCCCTCCGCCTTCCGGCTCCGCATCCCGAAGCACTTCTACGTTTCGCCCTTCAGCAACGTGGATCTGGCCTTCGATTTCCGCCTCCGCCCGCCCGGCGCACGCCTCGCGCTCCAAATCGACGACTTCGACGGGGCGCGCCGCACGCTCCTCAGCACGGTCACCAGCGTGGCCGCGCCCCGCCCGCTCCGCGACCGCACCTTGGCGTGGCTCTCGCTCAAATATCCCCTCGTGACGCTCAAGGTCATCGCCGCCATCCACTGGGAGGCCCTCCGCCTCTGGACGAAACGCGTCCCTTGGTTCGCCAAGGCCGCCCGCGCCGCCGACCAGCGCGACCTGCGCCGCCCCCACCCCTCGCTCGTCCGCTCCTAGCTCTTTCCCGTCATCCATGCCCTCCTCCCCGCTCGCCGCCTCCGCCTCCACCGGCGCCTACCTGGCCGCCGCCGACTGCGGCCCCCTGTGCCGCCGCATGGTCCTCCGCGCCCTGCGCGACATGCGCCGGGGCCACCTCCGCCTCGAACTCCCCGAGGGCGGCACCGTCGAATTCGGCTCGCCCGTCGCCGCCGCCGAGACCGCGCTCCCTCTCGGCCTCTCCGCCTCCGCCGTCATCCGCGTGCGCCGCCCCGCCTTCTTCCGCAAATGCGTCCTCGCCGGCGACATCGGCTTCGCCGAGGCCTACCTCGACGGCGACTGGGACACGCCCGACCTCGCCAACGTCGTCGCCTGGTTCATCCTCAACGTCGAGCACGCCCCCACCCTCTCCGGCTCCGCCAACAAACGCGGCCGCTCGCTCTTCCTCAACGCCCTCCGCTTCGCCAACCGCCTCGGGCACCTGCTCCGCCCCAACTCCCGCGCCACCGCCCGGCGCAACATCGCCGAGCACTACGACCTCTCCAACGAGTTCTTCCAGCTCTGGCTCGATCCCTCGATGATGTATTCGAGCGCCCGCTGGCCGGCCCACGCGCCCGACCTCCCGCTCGCCGAGGCCCAGCGCGAGAAAAACGAGGCCCTCTGCCGCTCGCTCCGCCTCTCGCCCTCCGACCACCTCCTCGAGATCGGCACCGGCTGGGGCGGCTTCAGTATCCACGCCGCCACTACCCACGGCTGCCGCGTCACCACCCTCACCATCTCGCGCCGCCAATACGAGCTCGCCCGCCGCCGGGTGCACGAGGCCGGCCTCGCCGACCGCGTCGAGGTGCGCCTCGAGGACTACCGCGACCACGCCGGCACCTACGACAAGATCGTCTCCATCGAGATGATGGAGGCCCTCGGCCACAACTACCTCCCGCTTTACTGCGACACCCTTGCCGCCCGCCTCAAGCGCGACGGCCTGCTCGCCCTCCAGTTCATCACCTGCCCCGACGAACGCTACGAGGAGCTGCGCCGCGGCGTGGACTTCATCCAAAAACACATCTTCCCCGGCTCGCTGCTCCTCTCCCTCAACCGCGTGAACCGCGAGCTCGCCCGAGCCGGCGGTTTCACGCTCCATCGCCTCGAGGACTTCGG
>JAUWBD010000118.1 GCA_030605125.1 Verrucomicrobiota bacterium
TTTGCCAGGTGGTGAGAGTCTTGAGCCGGCCTTGGGCATCGTAGGTGTAGGCCTGAGGGTAGGTGCGACCACCCGATATCCGCTTCACCCGACCGCTCGGCCAGTAGGTGGTCTCGGTGAGCGCCCCGTCGTGCTGCTGGACCTTCCAAACGCGGCCGGCGGCATCGTAGGTGTGGGTGGTGATCTGGGCGTCGTAGCCGGAGCCGGAGCGGGAGGTGTCGGGGTCGGGCGTGGTGAGCGTGTAGATCTGGTCGTCGTCGTGGTAGGTGGTCGTGGTGACGCGGCCCAAGGCGTCGGTCACGGTGTTGGGCCGACCGTGAGGGTCGTAGCCGTAGGTCACCGAGGTGACGGTGGTGTCGGTGTTGTCGCGTCGGGTTTCCGATTGAAGCCGACCATCAACAAAAATGCGGACGAGGGAGGTCTGGTCAGGGAAGGTCGTGGTCTCGGTGCGGGTCCGGGTGGTCGCATCGTTGATCGAGACGCTGCGGGTGGTGAGCCCGTTGACCTTTCGCCACGTGGTCAGGCCGTCGAACGAGGTGTCGCTCACGCTCACCTCCCGCGGCGTGTCTTGGGCTTCGGTCAGCCAAATCTCGGTCCTGACCCGACGAACGGGGAGAGCGTTCGACCCTTCGGTCCGGGTAGTCACCTCGCGGGTGGTGCGGGTGATGCGGTCGCCGCCGGCGTAGTCGATCACCCCGTCGCGATTCATGTCCAAGACGGTGAGGGTGCGTTGGCCGAGCGCATCGTAGTCGAACAGGGTTTGGACGCCGTCGGGATCCACCTGACGGACCAGCTGGCCCTTCGGGTTGTAGAAGCTGCGGGTATAGGCGGCGGGAGCGCCGGCTTGAACGACGAGGAGCACGCGCCCCAAGGCATCGGTATAGGTGGCGACGGTTTCGGGGGTGTCGGCGCCCACGGCGTCGAGCTTGGTTTCCGTGACACGGACCAGGTGCTGGCCGGAGGCGAGTCCCCAGAGGGCGGCGTCGGGCAGCGGGGCGGTATCGTAGTCGTAGCGCGCGGGCGCGGTCGCGTTGCCGGTGCGGGAAACGAGTTTGCCGTCGGCGGCGCGGAGTTCCGTCACGATGCCGCGGTCGGCGACGGGCCACGCCGGATCAAAGGGCAAGGTGGTGACGGCGGAGGTTTGGCGCGTGGCGGACAGGTAGGTCTCGGTGACGCCGGTTTCGCGGCCGAGGGCATCTCGCGTGGCGGTGACGCGTCCCGCGAGGTCGTGGTCGGCCGCGGCCAAGGTGATGGCCACGGTGGGAATCTGGGCGGGCGGCGTGCCTTCGGGGTAGCGGAGGGTCGCGAGCACTTGGTCGGCGGCGTCGTAGATCGTCTGGTGGGTGATGCCCCCCCGCGTGGTGGTTTCCCGGCGGCCAAGGGCATCGTAGGTGTGGGCGATGACCATGCCGTCGCGCCCGCGCTCCTCGGAGAGACCGCAGCAGGCGAAGAGGCGAGTCTCATAGGTGCCGTCGGTGTGGTCGATGCGGATGGGGCGGCCGAGAGAGTCGAAGTCGGTCGCGGTCGAGCCGCGCACGAGCAAGCCGGGAGCGGGGTTGGCCGCGTCGAGATGGTAGTGGTCCTCGGCAACGACGTTGCCGTGGATGTTGGCGACGGAGACGTGTCGTTCGCCCTCGAGGATGGCGTCGAGCGTGGGCGAAGGCACGCCGCTGTCGGTGGTGGTGGTAAGTTCGCCGCTTGCGGGGTCGAGGGCGTAGCTAACGAGGGTGGCGGTGCCGTCGGGCAGGAGCTGGCGGCGCAGGCGTCCCTTGAAGGGGCCGTCGGCGTGGCGGAGGGTTTCGGTGACGAGGTTCGCGGGAGCGTTCCACGCGGCGCCGGCGGAGGCGCAGCGGACGGTGGTGATGCGTTGGCAGAGGTCGCCGGAGAGAGCGACCGGCGCGGTCCACTCGATTTCGTAGGAGCGGGAGACCTCGTGGCCGAGCAGGGTCTCGGTGGTGAGCGTCATGGGCTCGTCCTGTCCGTCGCCGTCCGCATCGGAAAGCGGGCCGCGGTTGACCGTGGTGACCCGGCATTGCGAGGCGGGGGCTCCGGGCGCGGCGCTCAAATGGGGGGCGGTGGTGTTGGCGACGCGACCCTGTGCATCGTAGGCGTAGGTTTCCCAATAACCGTTCGGATCGAGCCGCTGCTTCAGGCGGCGGTAGTTGGGACCATCGACCAACTCGTCGGTGTAGTAGGTCCAGCTGGTGGTCAGCGCGGCACCGGCGGGGTCACGGACTTCGCGGATCGTTTCCTTGCCCCAAGGGAAGGCGCGGGTGGTGGTCGCGGTCACCGAGGCCACCTGTCCGGCGGCAGTTTTAAGCGTGCGGGTTTTGGTGATGTCGCCGTTGGCTTCGGTGCTGCTCGCCTCCTCGACGACGCGCAAACCGTCACCCTCGGCAAGCGACCAAACTCCGGAGGTGGTATCTTGGGTGTAAAGGAAGGTTTTGGTGCTGGTGGGACGCGTTTCCGTGATGCGGAGGCGGGCGACAAGGGAGATTTGCCCAACATCGGGATTATCGTAGCGGTGGGTGACAAAGGGGCTGCCGGAGAGGGCAAAGAGGCCGCTCTCCGGATCGGCCGCTCCCACTTGGGCGGCAGGGTAGAACCGCACCTCGAAGCCCTCGGCCGGAGCGGCGAGCGGCACGATGTCGGCGAGGAGGGTGGGCGCTTTCACCTGGAGCAGATGGTCGCCGGGGTCTCGCAGAACCGTGATCGCGGGATCGGCCGGGCCGACGTATTCCAAGGCGGCGGGCGTGTAGAGGCTCGCGTCGATCTGATCGCGGTCGATCAGGAGCAGGCCGGCGGAGCGCGTGGCGTCGATCCGCCCGAGCGTGAGCTGCGAATGCACGCTGCCCAACAAGTGGGAGCCGGTGCCACCGGGAGCGCTGGAGCAAGAGGTGGGCGCCGCGGTGATTTTGGTGATGGTGTAGGCGTAGCCTGCCTCAGGGATCGGCACCTGCTTGCTGACGGAAAATTCCGACGCGGTGGATTCGACCGATTCGCGCAGGGGCGCAAGCTCCTCCCAAGCAGCATTGGGATCATTCAACGGCCGCCGAGCGTGATGGTAGGTGACAAGGTAGCTGCCTGGGCAGCCCCTGAAGGTGGCGTGAACCGTGAATTGGGAGAAATTGAAGGTGAACGGATCGCCATCGGAATCAGTCACCGAGCGAAGCTCGCGAAACGCCACGTTGGAGGTGCCCAAGGTCACCGAGGCCCTCGCCATCGCCGCTTCCTCCGTGTCCTCGCCTGTCAGCGTTTCTTTCCGGTCGGAGGTGAGCTTTCTATCGAATCCCGAGGGGCCGACCAAGCACGCCCCTGTCGATGCTTCGGACTTCACGGTCTGTGTGACCGTGGTAGTGAGGCCGACGGCAGGCGTGATCGCAGTGCAGGTGTCGGCGGTCGTGCCCTCGCCATCCCCGCCAGAACAGGAACCGGTGGCATGGGTGGTGATTTCGATGCCGGCGACTACCGGGGTTCCGCTGTTTGTCGCGTCGAAGAAGCATTCGCCCGCGTAGGTCTTTTTGGTCGATACCGCCGAAACTAGATACTTCGGAGAGGAGTAGCTGCCGGCCACGTTGGCTTGTCCCATAATGACAACGGGGGTCGTGGCCGTGTAGTTCGTGGACAACACAAAGGTGCCGGAATTAATTGAGTCCGCCGGGTTGGCGGGGCCCCAAGGGGGAATAGAGCAACCGACTGAGATTTGCGTTCCATTGTTCACGCCGCCTAACCAGAGGGCAACTGAAGCGCCGGTGCCACTGGCGCTGTTGTTTGATTGGCCACGAGAGGTCAGCCTCAAGTGGTAATCAAAACGCCAGCGATCATTCTCGAAGCGCAGGTTGCTGGCCGAAATCGTGTAGTCGAAGGTGATGCCAGACCAGTTGAGGACGCCGGTCCAGTCCATCACAGGAGCGCCAATCGCTCCACAGGTTAGGTCCCGCGTGCTGTAGACGCACTCCACCAGCGATCCAGACAGCTCTTTTTTCCAATATTTTTTCGGCGGCGTGGAGGGCGAGGTGAATTCGCTAAACCCGAAGAGCATGCCTTTTCCGCTCCTGCTTTCATACCTGACCGACGCAGGCGAGAGTCCCGCTTGTGGGCCACAACTTCCGTGGGCCCAGACCCAGAGATTGATTTGAAGGAAAAGGAGAACGACGAGAGCAAGGCGCAGGCGAAACATGGGAAGCGGGACGAGGAACGGGACCAGGAGAAACGGGAGAGAGTGATAGGAGTCCGGAGCCAGGCGGATGAGGTTTGGCGCCGGGTGCGTATCGTAGCGGGATTCTTGTCGGGGCAGGCTGAGATCGTTTCGAGGCTCGCGCTTTTACGGCGTGTAGAGGATCAGCCCAGCCGTGTTCGCCACCGTCGGATCGCCGCCGGCGCCAAGGCTCTGCTGATAAAGCTCAAGGTAAGTGGGGCCGCCATTAGTATTAGCGGCGTCGGCTGGGTCGAGCGGGTCCAGCCCGTTCTCGATTTCCCAGCCGTTCGGGATGCCGTCGCCGTCGGTGTCTATATTGTATGCGTCTGATATAATTGAAGCAATGGAGAAGCTAAAGACGTATTTTAGCTGCCCGAGATTCACCGCCGCATGATTGTCATCGTCGGACTCTTGCCCTGGGCCGTGGGTCCACGGGTAACGGGCTCCGCCGGCCAGCGGCGCCCCGGAATAGTCAAAATCAGCCAAGCGATCATAAAACAGCTTCGCCACATACTTGAGCTGGCCTTGGTTCATGACGGCGTAATCATCGGCCGGAGGCGCGCCCGCCGGAGGGTTTAGCCATGCCAATATCAAGTCATCGATAGCCGTCCCCGCTCCGCCGGGAGAAAGCTTTGCGTCCATTTCCAAGGCCGCCTTGGAAGCAAGATATTTCAGCTGCCCGACATTCGCCACCGCATAGTCGTCCGCTGTGGCCCCGGGGGTGAGGACCTGCCGCTCTGTCCACCAGGTCGGAGGAGTTTGCGCGGAAAGAGCAACTGAACAGAGCACCAAGAGGAAAGCAAAGACGGGAGCGCGCTCCTCTGCCCTAAGGATAAAACACATAAAAGGAACCTTAGTCGTTAGGTGTGGGGCCGGACATGAAACCGGTCATCGGAATGTCACCTGCCGGCATTACACGAGCAACGCCGGTGATTCTGAGATTCCCCAGGATCTTGGTGTCGCCCGCGATTTGCGCCTCGGGGGCCAGGATTTTTCCGTTATTTATGCGAACATCTCGATCATTGGAGTTTCCCTTGAAGGTATAAGAACTTTCTACGCTGCCGTTACTGCCCCATGTCTTGAACTCCATTCCCGCCAAAGAAAGCGCGCCGTTGGGATCAGCCCCGAAAGCTACTGAACTATAAACCTCCGCCCCCCCACCGGCATCCGTCGCCTTCAATAAAATTACCGCATCTCCAATTCCCGGGGAACCAGCATTTACAGCCAGTTTGGCTACTGGTTCCGTCTCGCCGACTCCGACATTACCGTGCAAGACTACATTGCCAACGCCGCTGGGCCTAAGCACCACATCATTATCCAAACCTCCAGCATTCAGCTCCAAATGTCCGAGACTGCCGATCGAACCATCCACTTGCAGGATGTCTCTGGCGTTATTCAGGTCTGTCCCAATTAACACGTAGCCCGGCTTAAAGACAAACGCTCCGCGCGCGTCGGGATTAACAGCGCCTCGAACTGGGTCATATATAGCGGAAGAAAAATGCATCGCTCCTTGATCAATGGCCGCAAATGCATCTCGGGAGGAGCCAAGCACAGCACCGGACCCAAAACTAATTTGGTATCCTGCATCAAATAGCACAGGAGTGCGCCCAGGCAAAAAACATGGGGTGATAAATTCCATTGCAATGCCCCCCCCCTCTATTTCGGCGGCCAACTTGGCCGGCGATGCTATCTGCCCAAGCCGGAGATTCCCATCCACCACTACATTTCCACCCACACTCGGTTCGAGGTGAATATTGGGAGCCGCGCTTCCCGAACTCACGTGCAAGCCATCTAAACTAGAAGCAATGGATCCTGAGCTCAGCGAATAGCTACTCGCAGAAAGGGAGCCTTCGATTACAACAGGAACATTAATTCTCAAAACGCCCGCTATGTCGCTATGTAAGCTTACGCTTCCAATTGATATAGCTTCATTGTTCGGAGAGAATCTGATGCCGGCTGTAACGCCGTCACTGCCATACAGAGCAAGGTCGTGATTGGACGCCAACCGCATCACATTGACTGCGCCAGATGCCCCGGAATGGGCCCACAGCCAAGAGGCCGACTCCCGATTTAGGTGAAAGCTCAACGTATCTGTAGAACTATCGGTGTAAACAAGTCCGGCGCCATAGCTCGCGCCTTGAGATCCGAAGGTCAGACTATTGCCCTCAATATCTACAGTTCCGAGAACGAGCAAATTACCGTTTACCGTTTCATCGGCCGCCAGAAGGCCATCGCCCCAGGCAAGGGCAGCAAAAGAGACAGCCAGGAGAACTCGTGTTGTGGTCATGGAGGAGTTGTGTTGAATTTATACAAGGGCGCAGGATCGTGTTAAGAGGCAGAATGCCTCGCTGATTATACACGGCGGCGGGCGGCCGCGAAGGCGAGGCCGGCGAGGCCGGCCAGGGCGGCGAAGGAGGCGGGCTCGGGGATCATGCCCACCACCACGGCTTCGCCGGGGGTGTCGCTGTAAACGAGATCGAAGCTGAAGCCTTCACCGCTGTCGTTGGGAGCGAAGCTCAGCCAGCCATAGCCAACCCCGCCGCCGTCGATGTCATATTCAAAGGCGAGGTAGCCGGTGACACCGGATTGGAACTGGTCGGAGTCTGAGCCGAGGTGGAGCACGGAGACGGTTTCGCCGGGGACAAAGAGTCCCGACGAATCGATCACGGTGTTGGGTGCGAGGTTGATGAAGTAGTGATTGTCCGGGTCGTAGCTCGCCGAGCTGGCCCAAGGGCGGAGGACCTCGCTGTTGGCGATGCCTGTCGCGCCAAGGAACAAGTTGACCCAAGGCGCGGAGTTGAAGCTGACCGGCTCGCTGGCGGCTGTGTCACCGGTGAGGATATTGATGTAGATGCCTTCGATCGTGTTGGGGATCGTGAGCGATCCGAGATCAAAATGGAGAATGGCCGCACAGGCCGGAAGCGCGCTGGCGGCAATGAGGCTGGTGGTAAGGAGTGATTTCATGTGAGCGACTGAACTTGGATTTTATTCGGACAAGCTGGGCACGACTCGGAAGTCGCGAGTTTTTTTGCCTCCGGTGACGAGCTGGTAGGGAACCGCGACCACCTCGATGAGACCATCGGAGGCAAGGACCGTGGGAGTGGCCGTGCTGTTTACCCAGGTGGTGTTGTTGGACGTGAACTCGACGACGTAGGTGAGCCCGTCGGTGAAGCTGCTCGTGCGCCGCAGGAAGAGCACGCGCGTGACGGTGCCGGAGCCGGTGACTTCAACCGCGGAAATTGGTTGGCCTGTTTCAACCAATGAGCCTCCGCCTAAAATCGAACCCTCGTAAACCAGCCCATCCGGGCCGGAGTCGGGGTCGTTGGGGTCGGTGCCGAAGGCGTATTCGAGGAGGTTGGGCACGCCGTCGAGGTCGGGGTCGGCATCGGGGCCGCTGATCGTGGGATCAAGCAGTTCAAACTCCGTGAAGTTCGCCTCCTCCCAATCGGCCAGCACGAGCTTGCGCACCGTGAGGGTGCCGTCGGCGAAGGAGAAGGTGTAGTTGGTCGCGCTCAAGGTGCCGAGGGCGGCGGTGATGGTGTAGGGGCCGGGGAGGCTCGCGGCGCCGGCGCCGGTGGCCAAGCTCGGCGCGCCGGTGAGCACGGCCGCGGTGTCGCCGCCCACGAAGCCGGTGATCGTGGCGGTGAGCTCGGGGTTGGCGGCTCCGTAGGGGCGGGTCTTGCTGTCGGCGGTCACCGTCAGGGTGGCGGCGGTGATGTCGGCCGAGGCGGTGGGCTGGGTGAGGCTGTAGTTGGCCGCATCGCTGCCGGAGAGGGTGAGGCCGGAGACGGTGACGGTCTTGCCGGTGCCGACGTCCTTGGTGGCGAAGGAGCCGGAGGCGGAGGCGGTGTTGAGAGAGACGCTGTCGCCACCAACGGCGTCCACGAGGCTGGCCGAGCCGAGGTTGAGGGTGGCGGAGGTGTTGCCGTCGTAGGTCTTGTTGTTGGCGGTGACGCCGCTGACGGTGAGGCCGGCTGCGGTGATATTGGCCGTGGTGGTGGGCTGGGTGAGGCTGTAATTGCCGGCGCCGGAGCCGGAGAGGGCGAGGCCGGAAACGGTGACGGTCTTGCCGGTGCCGACGTCCTTGGTGGCGAAGGAGCCGGAGGCGGAGGCGGTGTTGAGCGAGACGCTGTCGCCGCCGATCACACCTACGAGGGAGGCCGAGCCAAAGTTGAGGGTGGCGGAGGTGTTGCCGTCGTAGGTCTTGTTGTTGGCGGTGACGCCGCTGACGGTGAGCGTCTTCTGGGCGATGGAGAGGGCGAGCGTGGCGGTGCCGAGGTTGCCGGCGGCGTCGGTGGCGCCGATGGTCACGTTGAAGTTGCCGGAGGTCTGGGGCGTGCCGGTGATTTGCCCGTTACCTGTGTTTACCGAGAGGCCGGCGGGCAGGCCGCTGGCGCTGTAGGAAACGGGCGAGCCCGAGGCGGTGATGGTGTAGGTGGTGAGGGCGGTGCCGTAGGTGCCGGAGGCGCCGAGGGTGCTGGTGATGGAGGGCGGGGTGTTGTCCACCGTGAAGGTCGTCGAGGGACCGGCGGCGGGCGCGAGGTTCCCCGCGGTGTCGCTGGCGGTGCCGGCGGCGATGCTGATGCCGAGGGTGCCGTCGCCGGTGATGGAGGAGAGGGTGACGGTGCGGGTGGTGCCGGTGCCCGTGACGGCCACGGAGGCGTTGGCGGTGCCGGTGGCGTTGAGCGTGATGTGGCCCGCCGCGAGGGTGGACGCGCTGAAATTGTCGTCCGCGTAGGTGACGGTGTAGCTCACGGGGCCGCTGCGGGTGAGGCTGGCGGAGGGCGCGCCGATGGAGATCGTGGGCGGCGTAGTGTCCGGCGCCTGGGCGCCGGCGACCGTGAAGGAGACGATGGAGAAGTTGATGATCTGCCGGCCGGGGTTGCTCACCTGGACCTCGAAGGATTTGAGCTGCACGCCGCTGAAACTAGAGAGATTCAGCGTGTAGGTGTCGTCGCCGGTCGTGCCGGTGATGGTGGGCGAGGTGAGGGTGGTGTTGTCGGTTCGGGTGCCGACGACGGTTATCGTGAAGTTGTCGGCCGCTTCCCATTCGTCGAAGACGATCCCGGTGAGCTGAAACGAGGCGACGCTCGGCTTGGCCGTCACCGTGATGCTGCCGCTGGATGCGCTGGAGTTGAGGTAGGCGCCTTGCCCGTTGCCGGCGGGGCCGATCTCGAGGGGATGGGTGCCGCTGAGGATGAAGTAGGTGCTTTCGAGGTTGGCGCCCAGATCGTTGAAGGTTGGCGGGAGGATGGTCTGGGTGCCCGTGGGCAAAGCGTGGACCGTGCTGGCTCCCAAACCGAGGAGAGAGGCGGCGAGGGCGAGGGTGCGGCGAATGAATGCGGAATACATAACGATGAGGGAACGGGCGGGCGAGCGGGGGAGGCGGCAAGGGAGAGCGCGCGACGGCGCTCTCCCAAGGCGGGAGCGGCGGGCTAGTTGCGCGAGGGGAAGATGCCCTGGAGCGCGATGATGAAGTTCACGACCTGATAGGGCTGGACCACATTGAACGGTTGCGAGCCGCCGGCGGCGCCGACGGTGATCTGGCCGTGGCCAGCGACGGAGCCGGGGGCCAGGTGGCCGGTCGCCGCCGAGGCCGGCGCGTAGGAATCCACGAGGAAGGGGGTGCGTCCGCCTTGCTGCGACTGGGCGGGCACGGCATCGATGGGGCTCTGCACGGTGGCGGCTACGGCGGCAGCCGGGATCGAGGCGCTGAGGGGCGTGCCGGCGGTCGGATCAAGGGTGGCCGCGTGGCTGTGCATCGGCATCTGGTTTGCGGTGAGGGTCACCGTTTCGGTGCCGCTGGTTTGGCCGAGGGTGTATGGCGAAGTGCCGGGCGACTGGCCGGCGTGGATCGGCACGCGGCCTTGCAGGTTGGGCAGACCAAAGGTCGTCTGGCCGTTGCCGCCGTAAACGGTCCCCAGGAGGCTGAAGAGGGCGGTGTTTTGCGCGATGGAGAGGATCTGGCCGTTGCAAAAGGCCCAGCCGCGAGGGGCGAAGTTGCCGGCGAACATACGGATTTCTCCGAGATAGGGTTCTGACATGTTGGGAGGATTTGGAGGTTTGGTGTTGTTGTGAGCATCGCCGCCCGGACGGATGGCGAAAGGGGGGGCGGCGATCAGCCGAGCGCGCGGTTTTGGGGTTGAGGCGGTCCGCCCGGCCCACGCGAATGGCGCGTCGAGCCATGAGCAAAACAGTCGCGAAAACGCCTCCGTCCTTCTCGCTCCGTCCGCCGGCGCCGCCGGACGACGGTTTCCTCCTGCGGCTTTACGCGGAGACGCGGGCGGAGGAACTCGCGCGCACCGGCTGGGACGCCGCCCGGCGCGACGCCTTTCTCCGGCAACAATTCCTCGCCCGCCGCGCCGACTACCGCGCCCGTTTTGTCGGCGCGGAAGAGTCGATCATCGTGATCGAAGGCGAGGATGCCGGCGTGTGGATGGTGTGGCGAGGGCCGGAGGAGACGCGGCTCGTGAACGTGGAGATCCGGAGCGACTTGCGGAGGCGCGGAGTCGGGGGCGCCTTGATCCGGGGACTGCTCGAAGAGGCTTTCCGGCACTCCCGACCGGTGACCCTGAGCGTGCGGGAGGAGAACCGGGCCGCGAAACGACTTTACTCGCGAATGGGTTTCATCAGTCGTCACGCAGCCGGCGGATACCTCCAAATGGAGGCGCCCGCCAAAACGCGCGCTTAAGGGAGAATTTCTGGTTATCGCGCCCACAATATTTCCTACTTGGGAGTAGGAATGGTTACGCATTTAACCGCATCAAACCTAAACGATGTTCATTTGCTGAAAGTTTGTAAAAGCCTCGTGGCGAGAGCCCTGCCCCGGAGCGCCGGGAAAGGCCGGCGTGGGTGGGGTGATCACCCTCCGCGGCGCACGCGGCGGAACTCCTCGGCGGCGAAGCCTTCGTAGCGGGCGAGGAGGCGGCAATAACGCCAGCCGGTGGCGCCATCGAGGAAGCCGCGGCGCAGGAAATACTGGTAGATGAAACGCGCGAGCGGACGGGCCGGGAGATGGTAGCTGAGCCGCTTGAGCGCCCGGCGGCGCTGCAACGGATCGCGGTCGAGCAGCGAGCGCAGCTCCGACGAAACGGGCCGGCGGATGTGCTTCCACGCCTCGGCCTCGCGGCGGGCGTAGCGACGGTGTTTTTCCAGCCAATCCTCCACGCCCGAGGCGGACATGTCGTGTTCGTAGTTGTTTTGCAAATACCCGAGCTTCGCGCCGGGCGTCTCGCGCTGGCCGTGGCCGGTCTCGACGAAGCGGAAGGTCGGCGCGTGGGCGAAGCGGGCCTGCCAGGCGGGGTAGTCGGTGCAGCGCGGCACCCACTTGCCTTCCCAAAGCATCCTGGGCGCGGCCCAGTAGCCTTCGTGGACCCGGTTTTTCATCTCGGCCTCGGCGACGGCGCGCAACTCGGCGACAAGGGCGGGCGTCATGCGCTCGTCGGCGTCGAGGTGGAAGACCCAGGGATGGCGAAAGGGCAGGTGGTCGTGGGCGTGGTTGCGCTGCTGGGCGAAGTTCTCGAAGGGGTTGACCGAGACGTGCGCGCCGAGGGTGCGGGCGACCTCGTGGGTGCGATCGGTGGAGCCGGAGTCGAGCACATGGATGTCGTCCACGCCGGCCAGGCTGCCGATGCAGAGGGGGAGGTTGTGCTCCTCGTTGAGCGTGAGGATGAGGACGGAGAACACGGCGCGATCAGGGGAGGGTGAAGCGTGCGAAAACGAAGCCGGGGCGGCCCGGCACGCGGGCGTGCAGGCGGCCGTCGCCGGCGACGCGGAGGACGCCGCCTTCGCCGCCAAGGATCTCGAAGCGGGTGCCGGCCGGCAAGGCGACGGGAAGCGCGAGGGCCGATTCGGGATCGGCGTTGAATTCGCGGAAGACGAGCGCGTAGCCGGCGCGGGCGTCGGCGCGGTGGGAGAGGAAGCCGGTCCAGGCGTATCCGTCGGGCGCTTCGCCGAGCGGGGTGATGTCGCCGGCGAAGAGGGCCTCGCGGTGCGCGCGCCAGGCGGCGATCAGCGGGCGGGCGCGGGCGACGAAGTCCTCGCCGAGGCCGGAGACCTCGAACCAGCCGAGCGGGTTGGCGAACATCACGGTGGCGAAGAGGTAGTCGCCGGGGTGGCGGGCGGGCGCGAGGGGATCTTCGCCGTAGAGCGCGGCGTTTCGCGCCGGGTTGAGAAACTCCATCCGGAGCCGGCGCGGATCGATCCACCACGCCAGTTCCCAGAGGGCGCGGAGGGTGTGGTGCGGCCAGTAGCTGCCCCAGTCGGTGTAGCGGTTCTCGAGGAAGAGCGGGCCGGCGGGGATGGCGCCGAAGTAGCCGAGGCGGCGGCCCGCGGTGATGTCGAGGTCGAGCACGATGGCGTGTGCCGAGCCGGCGGCGACCCGGGCGAGGAAGGCTTGCAGGCGCCGGAGGCCGACGGCGCTGGCGATATCGACGCCGTCGATCTTGAAGTGGACGACGCCGTGCCCGCGGTGAAGCGCGAGGAGGACCTCGGCGTCCTTTTCCCAGTTGACGAAATCGTCGTCGGAATCGGGCGCGAACCAGAGCCCGATCTCGAGGCCGCGGGCGCGGGCGGCGGAGACGAGCGGAGCCAGGCCTTGCGGGAAGCGCCCGGCATCGACTTCCCAAAAGTCGGGCATGGCGCGCCAGAAGCCGGAGAGCGCGGCGCCGGGCGCGGGGTTTTTGAGGAAGGCGGAGTTGGCGCTTTTGCCGCGTTGCCAGCCGTCGTCGATCTGCACGACGTCCACGCCGAGGCGGGCGGCGGCCTCGATCTCGGCGAGGATGAAGTCGTGGCGGATGCGGCTGTCGCGCGCGCGGTCGCCCCAGGTGTTGCTCAGGATGCGCGGGATGCGGTGGGCGGGGGTGGCGGGACGAAGCGAGCGCTGCCAGTCGTGGAGCGCGCGGGCGCGGCCGGCCGCGCCGCCCTCGTAGGGCAGCACGGTCCAGGGCGAGGCGCCGTCGGCGGTCTCGTGCGGCGGCGCGTGGAGGCGGACGGTCACCGCCGGGCCGCGCTCGAAGAGCACCTCGAGGTCGGCGGCGGGCGGTGCGGCGGAGCTGTCGGGGCGCGCGTCGGGCAAGGGCCGGCGGCGCACGAAGACGAGCCCGGAGCGGGTGGCGGTGTCTTCGGCGGCGAAGAGGTTGCCACGGAAGGAGCGCCGGGGCTCGACGGGGTGGGGCAACCATTCGCGGGCGGAGATGAAACCGTTGCGGTGGTCGGTCTGGTCGCGGAGCTCGACGGCGATCAGCCGCGGGTGGGGCCAGGGCAGACGGATTTCCTGGTGCGCGACGGCGGCGGAGCCGGCCGTGGCGGGGGCGGTTCCGGATGGATCGGTTTCAACACCGGTGGGGGCGGGATGCATGGGGCGAAACCAAAGTCCAAGGCCGCGCGTGGCGAGGGGGAAGCGGCCCGCTCAGGGGCCTCGGTCGGCATCACGATGTCCTTGGGGGCGAGGCTCAAGCTGCAAGGAGCGGATCGCGGCGAACCAGAGGATCCACCAGGTGGCGACAACGGCGGGGTTCGCGAAGGGGAACTCGAGCCAGGCGTAGGCGGCGATAAGCGCGCAGCCGCCGAGGAGCCAGGCAGCGAAGGGGCAGAGGCGCCGGGGGCGGAGCGTCTCGGCGAGCGGGAGCAGGCCGAGCAAGAGGAGAAGCGCGGTGCCCGCGAAGCCGATCTCGGCGAGCGATTGGAGCCAGTCGGAATGGGCGTCTTCAAACGCGCTCCAGAGGCCGTCGGGGCCGGGGCGAAACGTGGAGTAGCGGAGCAGGATGCGGCCGTAGGATTCGAGGCCCCAGCCGAAGGCGGGCTTGTCGGCCGCCATGCGCCAGGTGTCGGCGTAGAGGTCGGCTCGGGTGTAGGCCACGCAGCCGGTTTGGAGCTCGGCGATCTGTTGGCGCGTCTGTGCCACGCGATAGGCGATGACGTCGCGCGATTGGTGGGCGACGAGGCCGGCGCCGAGCGCGAGGAGGGCGCCGACGATGGCGACGCGCAAAAACCCGGCCCGGGCGGAGCGGCGGCGGCGGCCGGAACGGTAGGCGTGGAGGAGCGAGGCGAGGCCGGCGGCGGCGGCGATCCCGAGCATGAGCACGGTGCCGGAGCGCGAGCTGGTGAGCGGCACGGTCGCGCCGAGGAGCAGGGCGGCGAGGGCGAGCAGGGGGCCGGGGCCGTGCAGCCAACCGCGCTCGGGCGGGCTTCGCAGGGAGTGAAACACGAGCCCGAGCGTGGCGGCGGCGTGGAGCACGGCGAAGGCGGCCCAGTGGTTGTGGTAGAGGAAGGTGGCGAACCAGGCGGGGTTGGCGCGGGGCAGGGCGCCGAAGTAGGGGCCGCTCGCCCCGCTCTGGTGTTGCACCGTGCCGAGCACGGCGAGCGCGAGGGCGTTGAGGGCGAGCACCAGCACGAGTCCGCGCAGGGCGCGGCGAGACTCGACGCAGAACGCGAGCGCGAGGCCGGTGGCGGCGAGACCGCCGAAACAGGCGAGAATGCGCAAGGAGCCCGCGGGGTTGGCGGAGGAGGGCAGCCACGTAACGTGCGCGACCGGTCGCAGCACGTAGCCGTCGAAGATGAAGGCCGGACGGTGCGAGGGGTTGAACGCCGAGATGATGACGAGGACGGCCAGGGCGAGGATCGGCGCGCACCAGCGCAGGAGCCGGCGCGCGCCCGCATGGTCGCCGGCGCGGCGGCGCAAGCGGAACTCGGCGAAGAGCAGGGCAAAGGCGGGCGCGGCGAGCGCGGCGACGATCCATTCGCCGCGAGGGCCGATGCCGCCGAGCAGCCACGCGGAGACGACGGCGACGAGCGCGGCGTGGGCGAGGGCGAGGGTGCTGAGGGAGGGGATGCGCAAGGGGCGATCAGGTGCGGAGCGTCGGGTAAAACTCCAGCAGGCGGCGGGCCGAGGCTGACCAGGAAAAAGTTCGCAGCACCCAAGAGCGACCGGCGGCGCCGAGGGCGGCGAGCTCCGCGGGCGGGAGGGCGAGGAGGGCGGCGAGCGCCGAGGGGTAGTCGCTCCACGCGACGCAGCGCCCGGCGCGGATGGAGTCGAGCTCGCGCCAAGGGAGCGTGTCGGTGACGAGGGCGGGCACGCCGGCGGCCAGGGCCTCGGCCACGGCCTGTCCGAAGTTTTCCGAGTGCGAGGGGAGCAGAAAGAGGTCGGACAACGCGTAGGGCTGCGGGAGCGTGGCGCCGTCGGCGACGATGACGGGCGATGCGG
>JAUWBD010000177.1 GCA_030605125.1 Verrucomicrobiota bacterium
AGTTCTTGTTTCGTCACGTTGATCGTCTCATCGTTCCGCTTCGGGCGGGTCATGGCTTGTCTCTCCTTACGGTGGTTTAGGTTTCGTCTCCCAACCACCTACCATGACCCGCCCTTTTTGCTGAACTCCGGAGACACTACCTCCGGGTATTCCTTCGCTCGGTCCGCACCAAAATCTGCTCGCCACCTCGCCCCGCTGCTCCGCCGTCCAACTGAATGATCCCAGCTCAGCCCAGCGGCTCGCAGGCGGCGATTAAGTCCTCCACCGGCGCGCTCGCCATCGCGATCGCGGTGTCGGCCGCGCCGTAGTAGAGCCGCGCCTCGCCCGAATCCTCCACGATGAAACCGCAGGGGAAGATCACGCTGCCGCGAAACCCGTCCAGCTCGTAGTCCGCTTCCGGCGCGAGCAACGGCGTGCGCATCAAACCGAGCACCCGCGACGGGTCTTCGAGATCCAGCAGCGCCAGGCCCGCGTAGTAGGTCTTGAACCAGCCGTTCGGCTCCCAACCGAGCAGGCGACGCTCCGGGTCCTTGTTGACCGCGTGCAGCGGGGCCAGCCAGCCGGCTCGCGTGCGCACCGGCGGCGCCGCCGGGCCGATCTTGCTGTTCGCATAGGGCAGATCGCGCGGCCCCAGCACCGGACGCGTCTCGCCCCAGCGCGAGAGATCGCGCGAACGGCTCAGCCACATCGGGAAATCCTCCGCGCCCCCGCGCAGATACATCGGGAAGGGCCGCTCCAGGCGCACGAAGTCGCCCCCGATCTTTTCGGGGAAAAGCACCATGTTGCGGTTCTCCGGCGCGGACAGGCCGGTGAACCGGAAAGTCTCAAAATCCTCCGTCTCCGCCATCACGCCGCACACGCCGTGGGCGGTGTCCACCGCGAAACACAGATACGCGCGCCCCTCGATCACCGTGATGCGCGGATCATACACGCGACTGATGAAGCCGGGGCCGAAACGCTCCGGATACAGGTGGCGCAGCGCCGCGCGCGCCCCCTCGGCGTCGAGCACCGGCCGCGGCCGCACCGTCCAGCGGATGCCGTCCTCGCTCTCCGCCACGCCAAGGTTCGTGCCGTCGAATTTGGGATGGCCCCAGCGCCCGTGGTCGTTGCGAAACAACATCACGTAGCGCCCCTGGTATTTGGCGACGCCGGCGTTAAACACCGTCGTGGCCGGGAAAGGGCAGTCGGTGTGCTTGAGCAGGGGATTGGCGGGATGGCGCGTGAGCATGGGTGCGGTGGGGCGGCGGAAAAACCAAGCTGGCCCGGCCCGGCCCGCCCGGCAATCTGGCCCAATATGAACACGTTCATACCCGTGCCATCAGGCCGCCCACCCACCCTGCGCGATGTGGCGGCGGCGGCCGGCGTGAGCCTCGCCTCGGCCTCCTACGCCCTGCGCGGCCACCCCACGGTCTCCGCCGCCACCCGCCGCCGGGTCGCCGAGACCGCGGCCCGCCTCGGCTACCGGGCCAATCCCCTCCTCTCCGCCTTCATGCAGGCGCGGCGGGTGGGCCGCAGCATGCGCCCCGACGCCTCCGTCGCCCTCGTGCACGGCGACCCCGCCCTGCCCTCCCCCGACGAGCCCGGCTACTTCGGGCGCTGCCTGCGCGGCATTCGCGCCGTGGCCGCCGAGCGCGGCTACGCGCTCAACGTCGTGCGCTGGCACGCCGCGCGCGATCCCGCCGCCACCCGCCTCGCCCGCACCCTCGCGCAACGCGGCATCCGCGGCCTCCTCCTCATGCCGGCCGAGGGAGTGCGACGCTGGACGCTCCCGCTCGACTGGTCGCGCTTCTTTGGCGTTGCCCTCGATCATTCGCTCGAGGAGGCGCCGGTGCACCGGGTGTGCGACCACCACGCGGCCGACATGGCCCGGGCGCTCGATCACCTCGCCGCCGCCGGCCACCGCCGCCCCGGCCTCGTGCTCGACCCCACCAACAACGCCCGCACCCGGGAGATGCGCCTCGGCGCCTTCCTCGCCCGCGCGCGGAGCGCCTTTCCCAAGGCGCCGCCGCCGCTGCTCCTCCCCGCCGGCCCGGGCCGGGAGGCCGCGCTGCGGGCCTGGCTGCGCGCGCACCGGCCCGACGTCGTGCTTTCGCCCGAGCGCGGGGTCGCCGAGATCGTCGGACCCGTCCGCCCTTTTGTAAGTCTTGCCAACTACACCACGCCCGCGCCCCACCCCGGCATCCTGATCGACGCCGAGGGCGTGGGCCGCACCGCGGCCTTCCTGCTATTTTCGCTGCTCGAAAATCCCGGCACCGCCGCCGCCCTCAGCCCGCAGACGATTTTGCTCGAAGGTCGCTGGCAGGAAAGCTCCTGACCCTTTGGAGTGCGGAGCCTCGGCTCCGCTCTTGACGGGCCGCCTCGGCGGCCCGCACGAAGGCCAGTCGGCCAATCTCCTCTGCGGTTTGCCAATCGGTGCGCCTGCGCCTCAGCCGCGGGAGGCGCGGAGTTCGGCGAGGCGGGTTTCCAAGGCCCGGATCGTGAGGTCGCGGTCGGTCTCAAAGAGATAGTTGTCCGAGACAAAGGTCGCCTTCAGCTCCACCAGCAGGTCCTCGGGCGGCTTGCGCATCGTGGCGAGGCGCGTCGCCAGCTCGGCCTTGTCCTCCAGCGCGCGCCGCGCCACGGCATCGCGCAGCAGCGCCACCAAGGCCGCCTGATGCAAGGGGTCGATCTCCACCGCGCGCTCGAGCAGGCGCCTCGCCGCCTCGCCCCGCCCCTCCGCTTGCCAGCGCCCCGCGAGGGCCACCGCGGCGTTGGCCGGCAGCCGCCGCGACTCCGTGACCCGCCAGAGCAGCGACTCCGCCTCGAGCGCGCGCCCCTGTCGCAGAAAAGCCACCGCCCGCAATCCCTCCAAGGTGAGGCGCGAAGCCTCGCCCCAGCTCTCCGGTGCCACCGGCATCGCCGCCACCCGCTCGATCTCGCCGGCGGCCAACCAGGCCTCGGCCAAAAGCAGCGTCGCCGACTCCTGCTCGCGCGCCTCTTTCACCCGCAGGCGCTCCACGACGGCCGCCACGGTGGCGGAGCGACCCATCGCCGAAACTCGCTCGGCCAGTCGCAGCAGGGCGCCTGCGTTGTCCGCAAAACGCCGCAGGTAGTCGGCCTCCGCCTCGGCCGCCTCGGCCTCGTCGCCCTCGGCCACCAGTCCGGTTAGGAAATCGAGATAACCCTCCGGCCGCTCGGGCCGGGCGAGTTGCAAGGCCAAGCCTACCCGACGCAGCTCCGACTGCCGGCCCGCCTCGGTGAGATAATAGACCAGCGTGCGGTGGATCTCGGCGTCGTCGGGCACTTCGGAGTGAAGTTGGCGCAGGCTGGCCAGGGCCGCGTCGCGCCGGCCGCGTTCCCAGGCGATGCGCGCCGCGACGAAGCGGGCCTCGGGCGTGCCGCCCAGACCCGCCCGCGCGAACACCGCCTCGGCCTCGATGAAGCGGTTGCGATTGAAATGGGCGTAGGCCTCGGCGGTGAGAACCATGCGGCGGAACGCTTCGTCGCCCCCTTCGCGGCGGTCGAGATCGCGCGACAGCTCCACCACTGCCTCATCCGCCTGCTGGGAAAAGAGAAAGCCGAGGACGGTGCGCAGGTAGTCCACGCGATAGCCTTGGTGCTCCAAGCCCTCGACCAGAACCGCCTGCGCCTGGTCGGGGCGACCGGCCATGAGATACACGCGGGCCACGATCATGCGCGCCTCCTCGTGCTCGGGCACCTGGGGCAACACGGAGCGCAGGAGATAAAAGGCCTCACGCCAATTTTGCGCCTCGGCGGCGGCCAGTCCCTGCGCGAGCGTGAACTCGGCCTTGGCCGACCGATACTCATCCAGCTTCCAAGGCAGCAGCGCCATGTGCGTGAAACGCACCTCGGGAAAGTCGCGCTTATGCTTCACGAAAAGATAGAGCCCTCCCGCGACACTCAGCCAGCCGCCCACGGAGAGAATCAGCCCCCAAACCATCACCCGTTTCCAGTAGATCCGCAGCCGCGTCTCATGCGCCATGCGCTCCTTCCGGTAGGGAGCGAAGCGGCCGAGACCCAAGGGAGT
Organism: Verrucomicrobiota bacterium; assembly: GCA_030605125.1. Taxonomy (GTDB): domain Bacteria; phylum Verrucomicrobiota; class Verrucomicrobiia; order Opitutales; family Opitutaceae; genus IMCC26134_A. Next base: position 4,028 of record JAUWBD010000177.1, read on the forward strand.
CTCGATCTCATACACGTGCGCCGCGTCGAGCTTTGTTTGGACGGGGCGGGGCGGAGACGGATCGGAAGGATTGTCCACGGGGAAAGTGGTTATTACCAAGCCCGCCCAAACCATCCGTGCGAGGAAAAGCGGCGACTACCCCGCGCTTCCCTTGCTGCCAGGTAATACCCGTCGCCCGATGGCTCAGACTATTCAACGCAAAGGTCGCGAAGGACGCGAAGCACGAACAGAGTGGGGATGAGGAACTTTGCGATCTTCGACTCGTTATTGGCGCCTGCGCGCTAAAGTCCGAAAGCTTCGGGCCTGCATCTCACCCGCCCAAGCGCCGTAATCCGCGGAGTGTCACCAGCTCCATTCCCCAGTCGGTCAAGGCGGGCAGCGGCTTGGGTGGCGTGTTTCGGCGGCGGCCGGTCTTTTCCCTGTAGGCGGCGAGGTGTTCGGCGACAAAGGTCTGGCCGCCGAGCACGGCGCCGTCGGTGAAGTGGCGTATGCGGCAGCGCAATACCACGTGGCGTGGCAGGCGTCCCTTGGCCTTGACCACCTTCTGGAGTTCCTCGGGCGACACGGTGCCCTCGCCCGGGCGCGCGCCCGAGCCGACACCGAAGAGCATGACGCGGTAGTCGCCCTGCACGGCGTCCCAGCCGCGAGGCTTGGCGTCCGGTTCGTGGAGCGCGGGGCCGGCCATGACGGCGGCGAGCCCGGCTTGGGCGCGCTCGTGGCCGGCGACGGCTTCGCCGTAGCCGCAGAAGCGATAGTCCTTGGGGTCGGCGACGAGGCGGGCGCGCACGGCGTTGAGGTCGATGTAGGCGGCCATGGTTTCGACGACGCGGCCGTTGGGCTCGACGAGGACCGATTTGAAGCGTTCGGCCCACAGGGTGCCGTAGCGGTTGTGGGTGCGGTTGAACCAGACGGAGAAGCGCTGCTTGAGCAGCTTCATGAACTGCGACACGTCGCCCATCAGCGCGAGCTGGCGTTTGCGCCAAGCCTCGCCCTCGGGGTCGCCGGTGCGCAGCCAAGACTGAATGACCTCGAGGCAAGCCTGCTGGAAGCGGGCGGGCTTCGGATAGAGCACCGAATACCTTCGCAGCAGTTCCTCGTCCGAGATTGAGGAGTCCTTCGGCACGCGCAGGAGCACGTGGAAGTGGTTGGACAGGATGGCGAAAGTGAGGACCTGGACGCCGCAATAGTCGCTGATCTGCCAGAGCTGTTTGCGGAGGGTTTCCTTGGCGGTGTCGTCGAGGAGGAATTCGCCGTTCACGGTGCGTGTCATGCAGTGGTAGATGGCTTCGCGGTCGGCGGCGGCGGCTTTGATCCGGGCGGTGCGCATGGGTCGTGTGGGTTGGAAGCGGAGGTGATTAGATCAAAAACAAATTGTGCGTCCTAGTTTTTTTAACCCGTCCCTAATCTAATTTCTTTTTACGAAAAAACCCGCCCGGTTTCCGCGAAAAAACCCGCCCGGTTTCCGGGCGGGCAAGGCAAGAGGAAAAAAGTCGAGGAGCGAAGGGGACTCTAAACGGTGCGAAGACGACGACGCGTAGCGGCGAAGCCAAGGATCGCAGCACCCGCAAGCGCAACCGCGGCAGAGGGTTCAGGAATGGCTGCTAGGGTAAAGTCGCGACCGCCTCCCGCTTGATTGATCCCCGAACCGAAACCACCAATCAGAATCTTTGCAGTGCCAGCAAGTTCGTTGCCTTCTTGTCCCACCGTAAGATCAGCAATGTCGGTGTTAATTACCGCCAAATCCAAACCGCCGCCATCACCTGACGGGATCGTCCAAGAAGAAAGGGTCGAAGAGAAGATTCCGTGCTGGGTAGCAGAGCCAACAGAGCTGGAATTAAAAACCCAGTAATACAGCTTTAGCCCGCTCACGTTAAGACCGGACGCTGTAGTATTGACATTGAAGGCGTCGCCGTAAAAAAGGCCAGCATTTACAGGATCGCTAGGGCCGGCACCTTCAGCTGGGTTGCCTTGGCCGATAACAGCAGAACCTATCTGTATAAAATTGCTATTGAGAAAGCTAAGCGACCCCGAATTTGCTGTGATCTGGGAATCCGAAATCGAAAATGCACCAAACAGCACTAAGCTACCAACTGGCAGGTCCGTGCCATCCGAGAGTGCAAAGCCGCTATTCACAGCCGCATTAACAGAAAAATTAACAGCTGAGGCAGTCGACGCAGTTGCAACTACCAAGGACGAGAGAAGAAGAGTATTTTTCATTTTTACTTATTCAGACGAAGTAGCAAAAGCACTGCGGGCAATCAACACCGGGGACGACTTACGATTGATAACTAAGACCTCACCAGGCGCAATTATTTGACCCGATCTATCAGTCGAGCCAGTCGAGCTACTACGCCAACCCGTGCCGCCGACGCCTCCATTCTTATAAAAAAAACGCTCCCAACTAGATCCTGTCCAACGCATCACTTCGTCAGCGTTACCAATCGTGGAAGCTCCCTGAATACCATCTGCAGAACCCGTGTAAAAGCCGATGCTCCCTAGAGTAAACTCCTTAGGAGCAGTATTAAGAACCCAATTAATGCCAGCTTCGAGCGGGATCCTAAATATCTTCGAGTGAACTTCACCGATAATTGTAAACGAAAGGGGGCTCGCTTGCTTGCGAACAATTACAATCGATTGCTCAGGGTAAACGATATCACTGCTGCGGTCTGCGGAACTGCCGCTAGCTCTCCATCCCACGCCGCCTACCCCGCCATTCTTATAATAATAGGAGACGAAAGTCTGAGTTACGGGATTGAAGATACGAATTTCGTCAGCATTCGAAATAGTCGATGCTCCCCCTAGTCCGACTGAGTTAGATGCTCCGAAAAGCGAAGAAATAGTCCAATGCGAACGGATTGAAAAGGTATCTTCAGCCGAGATCATGTCAGCAACCGATTCAGCAAGATTAACCTGCGACGCGCTAACAGATAAAATATCAACCGAAAGACCTTGGTTGACTCCTGATTCTACGAGCAAATAGGCAGGGCCGGAAAGAGTCACGCCACTCAGAGCGTTAGTGCTTACGGACACTACGCTGCCAGAGATCGAGACAACTTTGGCACTGCCAATTGGCGGCGAAAGAAGAGGGAATCCCAGAAAATTGAGAGAAGGCGAATCACTAGAGGCGCTAACTGTATAGTTGATCGCTCCCACCGGCGTGGTGGCCACGGACTGCGCCGTGGCGGCGGTTCCGAGGGCGAGGAAAGCGGCGAAGAGGGCCGCGGAAGCTGCCTTGCAGGCGACACGAGTCCGGGAGACGGACGCGACGAGCGGGGATGACTGAAGGGGCATGATCGATGGTTCCATCGGCTTTCCCCGGCGATTTCAATCTCGATTTCCACGCAGCAGAGGGGAAATCGCCTGAAAGATGCGTAAAGGATGGCGCAAGCCGTTGCATCCCACTGCTAGGGCGACCAGCCCCATCCCCCCGCCTGAATGCTGCTTACCCAGTTGCCTAGAGCACGACGAAAGGCCAACACTGCCTACGTGGCCGCACGTAGTTGTTGCGGGCGGCCAAGGCCCGCCCGTCCATAGCGGAGCCGAGGCTCCGCACTCCAAAGGTGTCAGTCGCAGAAAGCGCTTCCGTCGCGGCAAGCGGCACGAGAGCTTCGGCAGCGATGTCGTCCGATCCCGCCGCCAAGTCCCCCACCCCACCCGAGCCCCTGCCGCCGCCGCCCGCCGAGGCCGTGGCGCGCTTTTCGCCGGAAATCCTCTCGCGCCTCACCGACTACGGCCAACAACTCGCCACCGCGGGCGTGGTGCGCGGCCTCATCGGCCCGCGCGAGGTGCCGCGCCTCTGGGACCGCCATCTGCTCAACTGCGCCGCCCTCGCCGAAGCCATCGGCGAAGGCGAAAGCGTCGCCGACATCGGCACCGGCGCCGGCCTGCCCGGCCTCGTGCTCGCCCTCGCGCGGCCCGATCTGCGCGTCGTGCTGGTCGAGCCGCTGGAGCGCCGCTGCGTGTTTTTGCAGGAGATGATCGCGCGCTTCCGCCTCGCCCCGCGGGTGGAGCTGCGCCGCGGCAAGGCGCACGTCGTAAAACCCTGCGCGGCGGACGTGGTGACCTCGCGCGCGGTGGCGGCGCTCGACGTGCTCGCGGGCTGGAGTTTCCCGCACCTGCGCGTCGGCGGACGGCTGCTCGCGCTCAAGGGCGACCGCGCCGACGAGGAGCTGCTCGCGGCGAAGACCGAGCTGGCGAAGTGGGGCGCGGACACGGAGGCCGGAGTGATCGTGTGCGGCGCGGATTGGCTGCCGCAGCCGATCAAGGTGGTGCGGGCCTGGCGGCGGCGGTGAAGACGATCACGGAAGAATGCCCACAAAACACACGAAAAGGACACGAAAAGGAAGACAGGCCGCGGAAGGGCTGTCCACGGTCCCGAGCGAAGCGACCGTGACACACACGGAAGGGCACGGAAGCCTTGGTCGGAATTTTTAACCGCGAAGATCGCGAAGCGGCGCGAAGAAGGAGGCGTTTGGGGGGTTGGGAGCGCTGCGGCGGAGTGGGCACAGACAGAGAGGCAACGCGGCGGGCCCAGCGGTCCCGCCCTACCGTAGGGCACCGAAACGCGGGCGGGACGCCCGCGTCCACCGGGCTTCAACTTAAACTTCAACCTTCATCTTTTTCGGCGAGGCCGAGGCCGAAGTAGGCCTTGGCGTTGCCGAAGCAGATGTCGCGCACGAGGGCGTCGAGCGCGGCCGGATCGTCGGGGATGAGGCCCGCCTCCACGTCCTCGCCGAGCAGCTTGCAGAGGATGCGACGGAAGTATTCGTGGCGCGGATACGAGAGGAAGCTGCGCGAATCGGTGAGCATGCCGACGAAGCGCGAGAGCAGGCCGAGCGAGCTGAGCGCGTTGATCTGCCACTCCATGCCTTCCTTCTGATCGAGGAACCACCAGCCGCTGCCGAACTGGATCTTGCCGGGGATGGTGCCATCCTGGAAGTTGCCGATCATGGTCGCGAAGACGTAGTTGTCGGCCGGATTCAGGTTGTAGAGGACGACCTTCGGGAGCGCGTTGTCGCGGTCGAGGGTGTCGAGGTAGCGCGAGAGGGCGCGGGCCTGCGGGAAGTCGCCGATGGAGTCCACGCCGGCGTCGGCGCCGAGGCGCTTGAGGAGGCGGCTGTTATTGTTGCGCAGGGCGCCAAGGTGGAGCTGCTTGGTCCAGCCGCGCTTGGCGTCGAGGCGGCCGAGATAGACCATCACATACCAGACCCACTTGGCGGTCTGCTCGGGCGTGGCTGGGCGGCCGGAGCGGGTCTGCTCGAAGATGGCCTTGGCCTCGGCCTCGGTGCAGTCGGCGTCGGGCAGGTTCTCGAGGCCGTGATCGGAGAGGCGGCCGCCGAGCGAGTGGAAGAAGGCGTGGCGCTTGTCGAGGGCCTCGAGCAGGGCGGCGAGGCTCTTGATGTCGGTGTCGGCGCGGGCGGCGAGCTGGTCGCACCAGCCGTTGAAGACGGCGGGGGCACCCACGGCCATGAGCTTGTCGGCGCGGTAGGTGGGATAGACGCGGGTCTTGAGACCGCTCTTGGCGATGGCGACGTGGTGCTCGAGCGAGTCGGCGGGGTCGTCGGTGGTGCAGACGACGGCGACCTTGTTGGCGGTGAGGATGCCGTGGGTGGTGAAGGCGGGCGTGGCGAGCTTGGCGTTGGCGAGTTCCCAGATCTTGGGCGCGTTGGCCTCGTTGATCAGGAGGTCGATGCCGAAGTAGCGGCGGAGCTCGAGGTGCGACCAGTGGTGGAGGGGGTTGCGGACGAGCGAGGGGACGACGCGACAGTAGGCGAGAAACTTGTCGTAGTCGGAGCTGGCGGAGCCGGTGATGAGGTCCTCGCTCACGCCGGCGGAGCGGAGGGCGCGCCACTTGTAGTGGTCGCCGCCGAGCCAGATCTCCGCGAGGTTGCGGAACTGCTTGTTCGCCGCGATCTG
>JAUWBD010000253.1 GCA_030605125.1 Verrucomicrobiota bacterium
TGCTGGAGATTGCGCCGCACCGCGTCCGCCGTGCCCTGATACCAGTCGCTCGTCTTCTCGGTCTGCTCGGCCGAGAGGATGTCCACGAAACCGCCGCCGAAGGGGTCGAAGTGGAACGTGTTTTGGATGTGGCGGTGCAGCGACGCGGTATGGAACTGCGTGAGCAGGAAGATGCGGTTGATGTCGCTGTTGATGCAGTTGCTGATCGGGATATCGACCAGTCGATATTTGCCGGCCAGCGGAACGGCCGGCTTGCAACGCTCCATCGTGAGGGGGTGCAGACGCGTGCCGCGTCCGCCGCCCATGATCACCGCCAATACGTTCTTTTGTGGGGTCATTGTGAGTGCTTGGCCTAAAGCCTTGCGGAAACTTTGCGGCGACCCGTAGCTTCGCCAGCTAAAACCCATAAAAACTTCATGTGCGGAATCGTAGGTTACGTCGGTCGGCAAAAAGCGGCCTCCATCATGCTCGAAGGCTTAAAACGCCTTGAATACCGCGGTTACGACTCCGCCGGCCTCGCTGTCCTGCAAGACGGCGGTGTCACAAACGTGAAGTCGGTGGGGCGGGTCGCAAACCTCGCCAAACTGGCCTCCGGCAAAAACCTGACCGGCACCACGGGAATCTCCCATACCCGCTGGGCCACCCACGGCGGCGTGACCGACGCCAACGCCCACCCCCATGTCTCCAGCGACGGCCAGGTGGTGCTCGTGCACAACGGCGTCATCGAGAACTACGTCGCGATCAAGAAGTTCCTCCTCACCAAGGGCTACACCTTCGCCTCCGAGACCGACACCGAGGTGCTGGCCAACCTCATCGCCTACCATCTGGCCAAGGAACCGGCCGCGCCCGCGCCCGCCCCGGGTGCGTCCGCGCCCATGGCCGACGCCTCCTCCCGCTTCCTCACCGCCGTCCGCAAGACCCTCCTCCACGTCGAGGGCACCTACGGCATCGCGGTGCTCTCGCCCGCCCACCCCGGCGAACTCGTCGCCGCGCGCAAGGGCTCGCCCCTCATCCTCGGCGTCGGCGAAAACGAGCACCTCATCGCCTCCGACGTCTCCGCCCTGGTCTCGCGCACCCAGAACGTCGTTTACCTCAAGGATGGCGAGCTCGTGCACGTCACCGGCTCCGGCTTCACCCTCAGCACGCTCGATCTCGCCGACGTCTCGCCCGTCATCGACCAGGTCACCTGGTCCGTCGAGGACGCCGAGCTGGGCGAGCACCCGCACTACATGCTGAAGGAGATCTTCGAGCAGCCCCAGGCGCTGGAAAACGCCATGCGCGGCCGCTTCTCCGCCGACGGGTCCACCGCCAACTTCGGCGGCCTGAACCTCACCCCGGCCGACTTTCGCATCATCGACCGCTTCGTCTTCACCTCCTGCGGCACCGGCTGGCACGCCTGCCTCGTCGCCGAGCACCTGATCGAGCGCTACGCCCGCATCCCGGTCGAGGTGGACTACGCCTCGGAGTTTCGCTACCGCAACGCGCCCCTCGACCGCGACGCCCTCTTCTTCGTCATCTCCCAATCGGGCGAGACGATCGACACCTTGGCCGCCCTCCGCGAAGCCAAGCGCAAGGGCTACAAGTGCATGGCGATCTGCAACGTCGTGGGCTCCACCATCGCCCGCGAATCCGACGGCGGCATCTACCAGCACGCGGGCCCCGAGATCGGCGTCGCCTCCACCAAGGCCTTCACCAGCCAGCTCCTCATCGCCGCGATGTTCGCGCTCTACGTCGCCCGCATGCGCGACATGAGCTTCTCCGAAGGCGTCGAGTTCGTGAAGGGCCTCAAGCAGGTGCCCGATCTCGCCGCGCGCACGCTCAAGCTCGCCCCGCAGATCGAGGACATCGCCAAGCGGTATTCAAAGTTCAACGACTTCCTCTTCCTCGGCCGCCTCGACCTCTTCCCCATCGCGCTCGAGGGAGCGCTGAAGCTGAAGGAGATCTCCTACATCCATGCCGAGGGCTACCCGGCCGCCGAGATGAAGCACGGCCCGATCGCGCTCATCAGCGAGGAGTGCCCGAGCGTGTTCCTCGTGCCGAAGGGCGAGCTGTTCAACAAGGTCGTGTCCTCGATGCAGGAGATCAAGGCGCGCAAGGGCCTGATCATCGCCATCGCCCCCGAGAGCGTGGAGCTGCCCGAGGGCCTGGCCGACGAGACCCTGCGCATCCCCGACTGCCACGACGCCGTTCTGCCCATCCTCGCCACCATCCCCGTGCAGCTCCTCAGCTACCACATCGCCCTCGCCCGCGGCTGCGACGTGGACAAGCCCCGCAACCTCGCGAAATCGGTCACGGTGGAGTGATCTCTTGAACCACGGAGAGCACGGAGGGCACGGAGAAATCCTTTTCCAACTCTTCTGCTCCTCTCCGTGCTCTCCGTGCCCTCCGTGGTTAAAATGATCTCCTCCTTCGCGCCTCTTCGCGCTCTTCGCGGTTAACACCATGACCATCCTCCCCTCCGCCGCCGACTTCGCCCGCCTCGCCAAGCAGGGCAACCTCATCCCGGTCTATGCCGACCTCATGGCGGACTTCGAGACGCCCGTCTCCGCCTACGCCAAGCTCCGCGCGCACGGGCCCTCCTACCTGCTCGAATCCGTCGAGGGCGGCGACACCCTCTCGCGCTACAGCTTCATCGGCTGCCGTCCGCGCAAGGTCTTCGCCTGTGGCCCCGAGACCACCACCATCCGCGAGCCCGGCCGGCCCGACCGCCAGGTGCCGACCCCGAAGGATCCGCTCACGCTGATCGAGGCCGAGACCAAGGGCCACACGCCCGTATCCATCCCGGGACTACCGCGCTTCACCGGCGGCGCGGTCGGCTTCATCGCCTACGAATACGCCACGCGCATCGAGCCCACCATTCCCGCCCCGGCCAAGGACGAGCTCGGCACGCCCCTGCTCTACTTCATGCTGTCGGACTCGCTCCTGATCTTCGACCGCGCGAAGCAGACCCTCCGCCTCTGCGTCAACGCCCACCTCGCCCCCGGCGAGGCGCCCGAGGCCGCCTACGCGCGCGCCGTCGTCGAGCTCCAGGCCCTGCACGCCCTGCTCGCGCAGCCCAGCACGCTCGCGCCCGCGCCGCTCCTTGAGCCCGGCCCCGTCGCCGTGCCCGCGGGCAACTTCACCAAAGCCGCCTTTGAGAAGGCGGTCGTGGACGGCCAGGAGTTCGTCCGCTCCGGCGACATCATCCAGTTCGTCCCCTCGCAGCGTTTCTCAAAACCCTTCAACCGCAGCCCGCTCGAGCTCTACCGCGCGCTGCGCACGGTGAACCCCTCGCCCTACATGTTCATCCTCGACGCGGGCGACTTCGCCATCGTCGGCGCCTCGCCCGAGGTGCACGTGCGCCTGACCGACGGCCTGGTCGAGATCCGCCCCATCGCCGGCACGCGCAAGCGCGGCGCCACCCACGCCGAGGACCTCGCACTCGAGAAGGACCTGCTCGCCGACCAGAAGGAGCGCGCCGAGCACCTGATGCTCGTGGACCTCGCGCGCAACGACATCGGCCGCGTCTGCCAATACGGCTCCGTCACCGTGCCGGAGAGCTTCGTGATCGAGCGCTACTCGCACGTCATGCACATCGTCTCGCAGGTCGAGGGCCGCATCGCGCCCGACAAGACCGCCTTCGACCTCATGCGCGCCACCTTCCCGGCCGGCACCGTGAGCGGCGCGCCGAAGATCCGCGCCATGCAGATCATCGCGCAGACCGAGCCCGTGCAGCGCGGTTTCTACGCCGGCGCGCTCGGCTATTTCGGCTACGACGGCAACAGCGACACCTGCATCATGTTGCGCACCTCGCTGATCAAGGACGGCATGATCCACATCCAGGCCGGCGCCGGCGTCGTCGCGGACAGCGTGCCCGAGAGCGAGTTTCAAGAGACGATCAACAAGGCCTCCGCCCTCTTCAAGGCCGTCGCCATCGCCGAGCGGCTGTAGCCGCGCCTCTCGCGGCGGCGGCCGTGCGGGCTCCGCCACCGCGCGATCAGGCCGACTCGAGGATCACGTTGCCGTATTGCACGGTGTCGCCGGTGCGGATCAGCCCCACCGCGCCCGGCACGCGTTTCTTGAAATCGAGGTGAGGCTCGAAAACGAGCTCCAGTCCCTCCAGCGCGGCGAGGTGCCGCGCCAAGGGGGCGGCCGCGTTGGCGCCGTGAAGCTCGCTCGCGGCAAACACGCGCCCGATGACAAAATTCGGCCGCAGCGCGGCCAGCACCTGCGCGACGGTGGGCACGTCGTCCACCAGCGAGAGATCCACCGTCTCCAAACCCGGCCATGAGGGGAAGCCGCGGTCGGCGATGACCAGCGTGTTGGTGTGGCGGACGCGGGCCAGCAGGGAAAGGACGGCGGGATTGAGGATACCTTGACGAAGCATCGGCCGAGGCTGGCCTGCCGCCCTCGCCGCCTCAAGACCCGCGCATCGCTGCGGCCGCCGGGAAAGTCCCGGCACCGGCGCCGGGACTTTCCCCTCGCCCGGACCGGAAAAGGGAACCGCGCACACCGTTTGTCCGCCGGGACTTCCGCGTTGCACTTTACCCTGCCGCACCCCCGTTCGCCACGCGGCGCCACGGTAGTGTCTCCGAAGTTCAGCAAAAAGGCGGGCCATGGTAGGTGGTTGGGAGACGAAACCTAAACCACCGAACGAAAGAAAAACCATGACCCGCCCGAAGCGGAACGATGAGACGATCAACGTGACGAAACAAGAACTG
>JAUWBD010000053.1 GCA_030605125.1 Verrucomicrobiota bacterium
TGAGGTGGACCCCGAAAGTTGGACAGGGGGCGAAGTTAAACACAAAGGAAGTCCAACATGTCGAAGAAACGTCGTTCGTTCAGCGCCGAGTTTAAGGCGCAAGTGGGGCTAGAAGCCCTGAAGGGAATCGAGCCGATCCACGTGATCGCGCAGCGCCACGAGGTGCACCCGGTGCAGGTGAGCCAGTGGAAGAAGGAGGTGGCGGAGCGACTGCCGGAGGTGTTTGCGAAGCCGTCGGCGCAGGTGAAGGACGAGATCGCGGCGGCGCAGCGGGAGAAGGAGCTGTATGCGCGCATCGGCCAGCTGCAGATGGAGCTGGATTGGCTTAAAAAAAAAGTTGGCCCGCTTGGGAGTTGAGGAGCGTCGCGGCATGATCGAGGCGAAGCATCCCGGGTTGAGCGTGAAGCGGCAGTGCGAGCTGCTCGAGCTGCCGCGCTCGACCTACTACCACCGGCCGGAGCCTGAGTCGGACGAGAACCTTGGCTTAATGCAGGTGATCGACGAGACGTATCTGGCGTTCCCGTTCTTCGGGAGCCGGCAGATGACCCGCTGGCTGCGGCGGCAGGGTCACCGGGTGAACCGCAAGCGGGTGCGTCGTCTGATGGCGGCGATGGGATTGGAGGCGATCTATCGCCGGCCGAACCTGTCGAAGGCGGCGAAGTCGCATCCGATCCATCCGTATCTGTTGCGGGAGCTGGCGGTGACGCGTCCCAACCAGGTCTGGGCGACGGACATCACCTACATCCCGGTGGCCGGCGGCTTCGTCTACCTCTGCGCGGTGATCGACTGGCACAGCCGTTACGTCTTGGCGTGGGAACTCTCGAACACGCTCGACGCCGCCTTCTGCGTGCGCGCGGTGCGGCGGGCGATCACGGCGCATGGCGTGCCGGAGATCTTCAACACCGACCAAGGCTGCCAGTTTACCAGCGCCGACTTCACCCAACCGCTGCTCGCCCTCGGCGTGCGGCTGTCGATGGACGGCAAGGGCCGGTGCCTGGACAACGTCTTCGTCGAGCGGCTGTGGCGCAGCCTCAAGCACGAGGAGGTCTACCTGAAACGCTACGAGTCGGTGGTCGACGCCCACGCCCAAATCAGCGCCTACCTCGCCTTCTACAACGACCGCCGGCCGCACTCCTCCCATGGCGGTTCCACCCCAAGCGAGATCTATCACGCCCACCACCAAACCAAACAGGCCGCCTAACGGCGGCCCGAGCGGGCGGGGAGGGAGCCGCAAGCGGCTCCCTCCCCTGCGCCCCTCCCTGAATCTTCTTTCCGTTAGAGAACCCAACCATAACTAAAAACACCGCTCAACCAGTCCAACCGACGGGGGCCACCTCACCAGGCATAGCGGCCAACGGCGACATCTCCGCCGCCGGAGCCGAGGCCGGGGACGTTCTCGGGCGCGACTTCGATGTCCACCAAAGGCGCGATGACAGCGCGGGAGCGGGCTGCGTTGTCGTCCGCAAACTCGACCGACTTTGGCCCCACGAGCAGCACGGCGCGATCGCCGCCGACGGTGAGACCGCCGCTGGTGGCGGTGGACGACGCGGAGAGACCGGCGACGGCCGAGGCGGGCGTGTAGGCGGGCGCGGCGGGGGCGGTGGTGATCTGGCCAAAGCTGGCCGCGGCGTAGGAGACGTCGCTGGCGGGGTTGAAGGCCGTGCGCTCGTTGCCGCTCACGAGCCACTGGAGGCGGGCGGGCGTGCTGGAGAGCGCGGTCTGCGGGTTGGCACTGTTGCCCCACACGCCGACCCACTTCGCGGTGCCGCCGCCGGCGGCGACCGAGGCGGGATCGATGTCGGCGGTGGCGGTGGCGCGCTGGTCGGGGCCGGCGTATTTTTGCAATTCGCCGACGGCGACGTTGAGCGCGAAGAGGGCGTTTTGGCGGGCTTGGGAAAGCTCGGCGCTGTTGGCCGCGACCTGCGTCTCGACGCGCGTGAAGGTGGCCAGGCCCACCAGGATGAGCACGAGGAAGGCGACGAGGACGATGGTGACGATGAGGGCGAAGCCGCGGCGGCGGGGGCGGCCGCGGCCGGACGTCGTCGGCCGGGAGGGCGGGGGCGGGGTAAAGTTCATCGGACGAGGGTGAGGACACCGAACTGCGCGGGGGCCCAGGCGGGTTCGAGGCCTTCGCCCCAGACCATGCTGGCGGCGGGGCCGTCGCCGTCGTTGTCGTGGAGGGCGAGGGAGAGGCCGAGCTTGGCACCGAGGCGCGGGGTCACGCCGCCGAGCTCCGACCAAGGCAGGCGCACCTCGTAGGTGGTGCGGGTGCCGTCACGACGAATCGCAATCTCGTAGGCGGAGGAATCCTTGGCGAGGTGGCCGGAGGCGAGGCCGCCCGAACGCGCGGCGGGGCGATAGAGCGTGTGGCGTCCGCTGCCGCCGCCGGGCGAGGCGGGGCTGAGGTAGTAGGCGAAGGCGCGGTCGTCGGCGTCGCGACCGAGGCGCGAGGGCTGGAGCGCGAGCGTGAGGCCGTCGCTCTCGGGCGTGCGTTCGCCGGTGTGCGGGGCGGACTCGCGATCGTCGATCACTTCGGCGGCGAGGTAGAGCGCGCGCTCGTCCCACTGGAGGTAGGCGACGCCGGAGAGGTTTTCGGGCGACCACTGGTAACCGGGCTTGCGCGTCACGAGCTGGTTGACGGCGAGCAGCGGGATGGGGTGGGCCTTGTTCCACTCGGCGAGGTCGCCGTCGATACGCGGAGGCGTGGCGGCGGCGGGGGCCTCGGCGGCGAAGTTGGAGCCGTCGAAGAGCGTCACGCGGACGTTGTCCACGCGCATGGTGCCGCCGTTGGCGACGGGGGTGAACTGGATCGCGGTGGCGTCGGCCGGCACGGTGCCGCGGTAGCTGAGGAGCATCCACGACGGGGTGGTGGACGGCGTCTGGAAGATGTGCGGGATGTAGCGCTCGATCTTTTTGCCGTCGGGCAGGAGGTAGGTGATGTTGCCGCCGGCTTGTTTCACGCCCTGCGGGTGGGCCCACATGGTGAAGAGGAAGGGCTGGCCGGCGGGCGCGGGGATTTCCTGGCTGGCGACCATCCAGCCGTCGGAGCCGGCGAACTGGAGCACGTTTTGGCCGAGACCGAGGCCGCCTTCGGCAGGGAGAATCGAGCCTTTGGCGGAAACAAACCAGTGCTGCTTCGCCTCCTCGAAGCCGGGGTTTTTGAGCAGATTGCCCAGGAGCGAAGGATCGATCCACGAGACGGAGAAGGGGCGTTCGACCGCGGGCAGGCGCGCGCCGGGGAACTCGACGCGGGCGGTCCAGCTCTGCGCGGAGGACGCGCCGCCGGCGGCGGTCGCGGCGCCGGGCACCTCGAGCTCGAGCGTGCGGCGCTCGGAGGGCGCGAGGGTGAGGCTCTCGCGGAGGGCGGGCGCGGGGGCGCCGGCGGTGGCGAGGGCGAGGCGGACCTCGAGCGGGCGCTCGTAGGGATTGGCCAACTGCACGGGCACGCGCAGGCCGGCCTCGCGGATGGCGGTGATCTGTGGCGCGGGCAGGGGACGATCCGAGGCACCGGCGCGGAGCACGAGCTGCGCCTGGAGGTGGGCGAGGCTGGCGCCCTCGACGAAGACGGGCATCGCGTCGAGCTCGAGCGAGAGCGTGCCGTCGGCGGTGGGGCGGGTGGCCTCGTTGCCCTGGTGGTCGGTCACGGTGACGGTGGCGGAGCCGACGGCGAGGGAGTGCGAACGGGCGCGAGCGGGCGCGGAGACGACGAGGATGGCGCGGCCGTCGCGCTCGAAGAGGTGGCCCTGGGCGCCGTCGTCGAAGAATAACTTCCCGAGCGGCTTGGCGTGGGCGAGCTTGGCGATGAAGACGGCGGCGGTGACGGCGGAGGGGCGGGGCGTGCGCTCGTCGAGCAGGTAGCTCCAGTTGCCGGCGGGCTCGGTGTGGCCGCCGAAGAGGGTGATGTGCTCGACGCCGGCGGAGAGCTGGTCGGCCCAGCGGTCCATGATCCACTGCGACTGAACGGTGGACTGGATCATCTCGCGGAGCGGCATGCCCCAGGTGGAGAGGCCCTTGGCGGTCTCGTTGTCCCAGACGCGCACGCGGTCGGCGTGGCCGACGGCGGCGAGGTCGTCGCGCGCGTCGGCGATGGTGTCGTAGTTTCCGTAGTGGACGGGCAATACATCGATGTGCTCGGCGACGCCGCGCTTGAGCAGATCGTTGCGGAAGTTTCGGGGCCAGAGGCCGCCGGCGAGCTGGATGCCGAGGCGCGGGTTGACGGCCTTGGCGGCGCGCGTGCCGACCTCGACGAACTGCGTGTAGTTGGTCACGGGGTCAGCCACGAGGTCGCCGGGGACGATCTCGTTTTGCCATTCCCAGCCCCAGATCTTGTCGCCCCAGCGCTTGGTCAGCGTGGTGACGGTGGACTCGAGGACGGAGGGCTCGAAGGGGTAGGGCACGTAGCCCATGTTGCGCGGCATGCCCTGCTGCGCGTGGGCGGGCGGGTAAACGAGCATCAGCCAAGGGCGCAGGCCGTGCTGGAGGTTGGTCGCGAGGATGCCGTCCCACTCGTCGAAGGCGTAGTGCTCGGGGCCGGGGCGGACGATGTTCCAGGGGAAGAAGTGGCGCACCCAGCCGAAGCCGAGACGGCGGGCGATGACGTTTTCCGCGGCGGTGGTGACGTTGGTGACGCCGAAGTTGGCGGGGCGGGAGCCGGTGATCGGCGCGAGGTCGGGCACGCGGGCAAAGACCATCTCGCGGCGTCCCCAGCCCGCGACCTCGGCCTCAAGCAGGAAGGTGCCGCGGGTGCGGGTGGGCGGCAGCGTGACGACGGCGTGCGAGCCGACGGCGGCGGCGGTGAACTCGAGCTGGCCGGTGGACGAGGCGCCGGCGCTGTCGGTGAGCGTGTAGGCGAGCGTCTTGCGCGCGCCGGCCTCGGCGCCGGCGCGGGAGACGACGTGCAGGTGCAGCGGCTCCTCGTAGGTGAAGAGGTTGCCCGCACGGTCGGTGCGGAGGTCGTAGTGGGGGTTGGTTTTTTCGAGGACGGGGCCGGGCTTGCGCACATACCAGGGCCAGGGCTTGTTGCCGTCGCTCATCAGGAAGCGGGCGATGAAGAGCAGGTTGTTGAACTCGTGCAGCTCGGGGACGGTGAAGGTGAACTCGTGCGTGCCGCGACCGGGCTGGATATTTGCAAAACGATCCCCGGTGAGACCGGGGATCGCCTTGTGCTCACGCTTGGTGGAGTATTTCCCGTCGGGGTTGTCGATCCACGGGCCGTGTGCGCCGAGGGTGAGCTTGGTGCCGGCGCCCCAGCTCTCGGAGGGATCGAGGTAGTAGTGGACGGTGACCTTGAAGCTGTCGCCTTTGACGAAGGGGCCGGGGGGAAACCGCATCTCGAGCCAGCTCTTCTTGAACTCGACGCCGGCCGGGATCGCCGGAGCGGCGGCGGCGCCGCTGGCGGAGGCGGAGGTGCCGGAGGAGGCGGCGAGCGGCACGGCGGGCCCGCGGATCACCTTGCTGCGGTTGGCCCAGTCGCCGTCGGGGCTCACGAAGGCGGTGACTTGCACCGAGGCCATGCCGTCCTTGGCCGGGATGGTAAAGTGAAACTCCTGCGACTGGCCGGCGACGGCGTCCTTGCGCGGGCCGAAGCGGAGCATGCCGCCGAAGCCGCCGTCGGCCTTCATCCAGTAGAGGTCCACGGCGAGTTTGCCGGCGGCGGAGTCCTTATAGTGAAGCGTGACGACGAAGGGCGCGCCCACGGTGGCGCGGTCGGGGTGGCTGAGCTCGGCCCAACCCTCGGTCTGCTTCACGCTGCCGCCGGTGGCGACGGGCGCGGCGGGAACCTTCACCTTCACGTCGTGGCCGCGGATTTGTTTATGGCGATTGTTCCACTCGCCGTCAGGGCTGAGGAAGGCGAGGGCGTGGAAGGAGGCCATGCCGTCCTTGGTGCCGGGGGTGAAGCGGAAGGTCTGCGTCTGGCCGGGGAGGGCGTCTTTGCGCTGACCGAAGCGCAGCATGCCGCCGAAGCCACCGTCGGCCTTCATCCAGTAGAGGTCCACGGCGAGCTTGCCGGGCGCGTCGCCCTTGTAGGTGAGCTTGATGTCGATGGCGTCGTCGGTGGCGGCCTCTTTGACATACTCGATCTCGGCCCAGTCGGCCGTGGTCTTGGTGGTGCCGGCGCCGGCGGCCGGAGCGGAGGTGCTGGCGGGGGCGGGTGTGGTTGCGGCGGGAGCGGCCGGGGCCGGGGTGCTCGCGGTCTGTGCGGGCGCGGAGCCCACGGGGATATCGTGGCCGCGGATTTGCTTCTGGCGGTTGTTCCACTCGCCGTCGGGGCTGAGGAAGGCGAGGGCGTGGAAGGAGGCCATGCCGTCCTTGGTTCCGGGGGTGAAGCGGAAGGTCTGCGTCTGGCCGGGGACGGCGTCTTTGCGCTGGCCGAAGCGGAGCATGCCGCCGAAGCCACCGTCGGCCTTCATCCAATAGAGGTCCACGGCGAGCTTGCCGGGCGCGTCGCCCTTGTAGGTGAGCTGGATGTCGATCGGGGCGGCAGGATCGGCGGTCCTGGGGTATTCGATCTCGGCCCAGTCCGCGCTGGTCTTGGTCGTGGCGGGCGACTGGGCGGCGGCGCGACCACAAAAGAAGCCCGCGACGGCGAAGCCGAGGGCGAGGAGAAAACGGGCTGACCGGGAGAAAATCATGAGCGAGGGGGATAGGGCGGGGAAACGCGGCAGAGTCCGATCGGAGCGAGGCAGCCGCAAACGGCTGATTGGTGAAATCCTTCACCGGATTTGGGGCGGATACGGTGGCTCGGGCGCATCGGGGACCGCAGCTTCTGCCGATGAGTGGGCTCGCCAAGCTCGGCGGCGTTTTATCGTCCAGTGAAAATCAAGCGGGGCGCGCTCCCGCGGACCTGTAGCGAACGTGGGAGCGAGAACGGGAGAAGGTCACGCGCCCAGCTCGGCGAGGATCTTGGCGCCGTCGTGCAGGCATGCGATGGGCGCGGTGTTTCCGTCAATGACTTCGCCGTCGATCACGAGGCGCGTGACGCCGCGGTTCACGCCGCGAGGGTTCTTCACCTCGAGGTGAAGCGTCAGGCCGCGGAAGCGGCGCGTCACCGTGAAGCCGGGCCAGGCTTTCGGGATACACGGATCGATGCGCAGGCCGGTGGTGGTCGGCTGGATGCCGAGGATGTGGTTGAGCGCCGTGAAGTGCGCCCACGAGGCGGTGCCGGAGAGCCAGGGCACGCGGGAGACGCCGAGTTTTTTCGAGAACTGCGAGTGCGTGCTTTGGCAATGCACGTAGGGCTCGATCTCGCGGCGGTCGGCGCGGTCGTTTTGCGCGGCGGGGAGAAACGCGCGGTAATACTCGTAAGCGCGGTCGCCGTCACCGGCGGCGATCTCGGCGAGGACGGCCCAGCTCTGAGTGTGCGAGAAGATGCCGCCGTTCTCCTTGTTGCCGGGATTGAAGAGCACGGCGCGCATCACCTCGACGGGCGTGTTCACGAAGGGCGGCGCGCACATGGCGACGCCCCACTCGGAGGCGAGGCGTTCGCGCACGGTGCGCAGCGCGGTGCCGGCCTGCTCGGCGGTGGCGGCGCCGGAGAGAATGGCCCAGGCTTGGGTGTTCAGGTAAACCTGCCCCTCGGCGTAGTCCTTGGTGCCGAAGATCGTGCCGTCCTCGGCGATGGCCCAGCGGAACCACGCGCCGTCCCACGCGATGCGCTGGAGCGCGGCGTCGAGCGCGGCGAGTTTTTCGCGCGCCCAGGTCGCCTCGGCGGGGAGGTGTTTCTCGTCGGCCAGCTTGGCGTAGAGGTCGAGGCCGAGGCGGAGCTGAAAGGCGACGAAGAGCGACTCGCCGCGGTAGCCGAGCTTGAGGCAATCGTTCCAATCGGCGGCGAGTCCGCAGGGCAGGCCGTTGGCTCCGGAGCGTTCGAGGTTGAACTCGAGGGCGCGGCGCAGGTGACCGAAGACGGTGGCGGAGCCGGTGTCGGCGAAGGGAACGACCTCGTCGTAGAAGGCGGTGTCGCCGCTCTCGGCGACGTAGGCGGGGATGGCGTTGAAGAACCAGAGGCAGTCGTCGGAGCGATAGTGCGAGGCGGGCGTGGGCTTCATCTGGCCGGGCGCGTGGCTCCAGGGGCGCACCTCGGGCTGCGCGCCGCCGGTGGCGTCTTGCGCGGAGAGCATGAGGAGCAGGCGCGAACGGACCTCGCCGGGCAGGAGGTGGGTGACGCCGAGGCAGTCCTGCACGGTGTCGCGGAAGCCGTAGCCGTCGCGTTGGTCGCCGGTGTAAACGAGCGAGCAGGAGCGCGACCACTCGAAGGTCATGAGGGCGTTGTAGGCGCCCCAGGTGTTGGCCATGTGGTCGAAGGCGGCGTCGGGCGTCTGCACGCGGCAGCCGTCGAGCAGGCCGTGCCAGTGGGCCTTGAGCCGGGCGAGTTCGCGGTCGCAGGCGGCGAGCGTGCCGTGGTCGGCGACGACGCGAGCGCCGGATGTAGTGGATTGGCCGATACCGAGGAGGATCAACACGTCGGCGGATTCCCCGGGCGCGAGGGTGAGGTCGGCCTGGAGCGCGCCGCAGGTGTTGTCGGAGTAGCCTTGGCTGCCGGTGCAGGCGCCGGCGACGACGGCGGCGGGCGCGTGGAAACCGCCGTAGGGGCCGATGAAGGCGTCGCGGTCGCAATCGTGTCCGGTGACGGGCGCGACGCGTTGGGTCATCCACCAGTGGCGGGATTGGTCGCGGTTGGCGAAGTTGCCGGCGTCTTCGGGCAGGCTGCCGCAGGAGCTGGCGGCGATGAAGCCGGTGGCGGGGTCGAAGGCGGCGCGGCCGATGTATTGGGTGTATTGGAGGTTGAGGGTGTCGTTGACGAGGTTCCACTCGGTCGTGAATTCGCAGAAGGCGAAGCTGCGCAGGCGGCGCGGGGTGCTGCCGGTGTTGGTGACGCGGAGGCGCCAGTATTCGAATTCGGCGTCGAGCGGGATGAAGTAGGTGCTCTCGGCGCGGATGCCGGCGTAGTCGCTGGTGATGGTGGCGTAGCCGGGTCCGAAACGCGTCTCGGTCTTGTAGCGGTCGAGGGGCTTGGCGGTGGCTTGCCAGGCGGCGGACCAGAAGTCGGCGGAGTCGAGGTCGCGCAGGTAGAATTGGCGGCCGGGCAAGTCCATCGGCACGGAGTTGTAGCGATGGCGGAGGATGCGGCCCTCGGCGGGCGAGCGGGTGAAGCTGTAGCCGCCGGCGCCGGTGGTGATGATGCCGCCGTAGCGGCGCGAGCCGAGGTAGTTGGACCAGGCGCGCGGCGTGTCGGGGCGCGTGATGACGTATTCGCGTTGGGTGGAGTCGAAGTGGCCGTAGGAGGACATGGAGAAAATCGAAAGGTAGGGCGGGACCGCCGGGCCCGCCGCGTGGGCGGCGACTGAGAAATCGCCACTCCGCTGCGGCGCGCCCGGCGGTCGCGCCCTACCTCGGACGTGAAGGCGGTGCTTGGTTAGTTTCCGGTCGGTGAACTCAGCGTCACGGGCGCGCGGCCGAAGAGCACGAAGGTGGTCGTGGGGCCGCGACGCAGGATCGAGTAGTGGATATCGGGGCGGACGAGCACGTGGTTCGACGCGGTGTTGTCGGACCGGCGCCACTCGGTGCCGTTGTGGTAATACTGCCGCTGGATGATCGTGCCGTCCCAGTTGAGCTCGCCGGCGCTGAGGACGTCGGCGGTCGAGAAGGTGCCGGACTGCAAGGTGCCCGTGGGCAGCAGGGTCGCGAGCGTGTCGGCGGGCACGATCTCGTAGCGGTCGGTGCCGACGGCGATGCCGAGGTTGCGCAGGTCTTGGCTCGAGTTGGTCACGGAGACGCGCGTCGCGGTGTTGGCGGTGCCGGTCGCGACGGGGAAGAACGCGTTGGTCGCGTTGCCCGAGGCGATGCGCACAAGCGATGGCGCGGCGGCGATGGAGAGCGCGCCGGGCGACCAGCCGGCGGTGGAGTTGTCGAGCGTGTTCCAGCCGAGCGCGGTGATGAGGCCGTGCGACTTGCCGACGAAGCTCGAGCTCCAACGATCAAGCAGCGGGAACGTGACCGGGGTGTTCGCGCCGTTGGGCAAGGTGAAGCGGCGGCGGCCTTCGGGCATGGTGTGCGCGAAGGCGGAGCCGTCGGAGATCGTGAGCGCGAGGTAACGCTGCGCGGAGCTGGTGTTGGTATCGTTGACCGTGACCGGCGAGCCGACCGTGCCGGGATTGGTCGCGAGCGTGGTCCAGGTGACGAGGTCGGAGCTGGCGAGCACGCGGTAGGTGAGCTCGGCGCGGGCGCGGGTGAACGTGAGCGAAAGCGCGTCGCCCGCGCCGGCGGCGACCGGGGGCAGCGCGTTGCGGCCCGAGGTGCCGGAGGTGGGCGAGGTGTTGAGCGCGTATTCGAGCAGGTTGTTCAGACCATCGTGGTCGGGGTCGGCGGCGGGGGCGTTGGCCGGGGCGACGAGGCCGTGGCCGGCGATCCAGCCCGCGTAGCCGCCGGGGCCGGAGGACGGGGGCGTGAGGGCGACGTTGTTGGGATTGGTGAGCGTGAGCGTGCCGAAGCTCGAGGGGTCCCACGGCTCGAGACCCTTGCCCCAGGTGACGGAGCCGATGCGGTCGGCGCCGTCGTTGTCGGTGACGCGTATCGAGAAACCAATACGCGTGCCGAGCGCGGGGTCGATGCCGCCGAGGTCGGACCAGGGCATGCGGATCTCGTAGGTGGTGCGGGTGCCGCTGCGCACGATGGCGAGGTCGTAGATCGAGGAGTCCTCGGCGAGTTGTCCGCTGCTGAGGCCGCCGGCGCGGTCGGCGGGGCGGTAGAGCGTGAACTGGCCGGAGCCGCCGCCGGGCGGGCGCGCGCTCAGGTGGAGGG
The DNA here is from genome assembly GCA_030605125.1 of Verrucomicrobiota bacterium. Lineage (GTDB taxonomy): Bacteria > Verrucomicrobiota > Verrucomicrobiia > Opitutales > Opitutaceae > IMCC26134_A. Next base: position 10,798 of record JAUWBD010000053.1, read on the forward strand.
CGAAGCCGCGGTCGTTGGTGCCGTTGCCGAGGGGCACGGGCTGGATGCCCAGGATGACGGAATCGGAGCGGTAAACCTGATCGGTGCCGAAGGGCGTGGCGTGGGTGTCGTCGATCACCTCGACGGCGAGGTAGAGCGCGTTGGCATCCCAGCGGGTGTAGGCGACGGCGCTCAGCTCGGCAGGCGTCCAGGTGAAGTTGCTGTTGTGCGACTGCACCTGATTGCGACCGAGGAGCGGGATGGGGTTGGTTTTGCTCCAGTCGGCGAGGTTGCCGTCGATCGTGGGCGGCGTGGCGATGGCAAAGGCCTCGGTGGCGAAGAGCGAGCCGGTGTCGTTGAAGGTGACGCGCAGGTTGTCCGCGCGGAGGAAGCCGCTCGTGGTGAGTTTCTTCGCGGAGGGAACGACCTGCATGAACGCGGCGCCGGCGGGCGCGGTGGCGTTGACCGCGAGGTAGTGCCAGTGGCCGTCGTTGGCGGTCTCGAAGACCTTGGGCAGATCGAGCTTGGTGCCGGGGACGTTTTGGTTGTTGGCGTCGCGCCACTCGATGGAACTGCCGCCTTGGTCGAGGCCCTCGGCGAGCATCCAGCCGGAGTAGAGCAGCGTCTGCCCGGGCGTCACCGGGATGCGCGGCGGGAAGGCGACCATCCACTCGCCGACGGGGCGGCCGCTGTGAAGGAGCCAGTTGTTCTGCGTGCCGAGGGCGCCGCCGGTGGGCTGGATCGAGGAGTAGGACTGGAGGCCCCAGGTGTTGCCGAGCTCGAGGTCGCCGTTGGCGAGCTGGTTGCCGAGTTTGGCGGGGTTGACCCAGTTGACGAGGAAGCCGGACTCGGTGGTCGGGAAGTAGGTGTTGAGGAACTTGAAGTCGGCGAGCCACTGCTCGTTGCCGCTGCCGACGTAGCCGGGCACGAGCAACTCGACGACGCGGCGCTCGCCGGCGGCCAGCGGGAGGGTTTGCGTGAGGAGCGCCTGCGTGGTGTTGCGCTTGCGGAGCTTCACCTCGGCCTGCTGCGCGGTGGCGTGGGTGTTGTGGAGCGTGACGGCGACCTTGAGTGGCTGGCCCTCGACGGCAGTGACTTGGTTGATGACGCTGACGTTGCGTTGGCCGCCGATCTTGAGGCCGAGGTAGGACTTGAGCGCGCTGACGGTGCCGCCCTCGACGAAGACGGGCATGTCGGTGAGCGCGAGCGTGAGGCGACCGTTAACCGTGGCCGGCGTGGTCTCGTTGCCCTGATAGTCGGTGACCTTGATCTGCGAGGCGTTGACGTTGATCGTGAAGTCGCGCGGGCCGACGCCGGAGGAGAGGACGAGGATGGAGCGATTCCACTGATCGACGAAGAGGTGGCCGATGCCGCCGTCGTCGAAGGTGAATTTGCCGAGCGGCGTGGTGCCGTGGAGCTTCGCGATCATCACGGCGAGCGTGGTGGCCACGGGACGGGGCGTGTTGAGGTCGAGCAGGTAGCTCCAGTCGCCGGTGGCGTCCACCTGGCCGCCGAAGTAGGTGATGTTTTTCACGCCGGTGGAGACGGAGTCCACGACGTTGGTGAGCACGTATTTCGCCTGCTTGGTCTCGGTGAGGGCGTGGCTCCTGGGGCGGTTCCACTGGTTTTGCTGCGTGGCGGTTTCGTTGTCCCAGATTTCGACGCGGCCGAGCTCGCCCATGGAGGCGAGGTCGTCCTCGGCCTCGATCACCCGCGACTGGTCGGCGTAGTGGATCGGCAATACATCGATGTGGTCGAGGATGCCCAGGTTGAGCAGCGACTGGCGGAAGGAGCGCGGCCAGAGTCCGCCGGCGAGTTGGATCTTGAGGTGGGGCGCGACGGCGCGCGAGGCGGTGGAGGCGGTCTCGACGAACTCGAAATACTTCGCGCCCGGGTCGTTCACCAGGCTGCCCATGATGGACTCGTTTTGCCACTCCCAGCCCCAGATCTTGTTCCGGTAGCGATCGGAGGCGGTGACGACGAGGTCCTCGAGCGCGGCGGGATCGAAGTCGTAGATCTGGTATTTGAGGTTCGCGTCGTCCACCGTGCTGCGCTGCGCCCAGTGGGGCGGATACACGAGCATGAGCCACGGCTTGAGACCGTGCGCGAGGTTGGCGTCGATCACGCGATCCCAGCGGGCGAACTCGAAGACGCCGGGGCGCGGGTGGACCTCGGCCCAGTTGAAGAAATGCCGCACCCAGCTGAAGCCGATGCGGTGGGCGATCTCGCTTTCCATCGCGGTGTTGATGCGGGTGACGGAAAACTTCGTCTCGGTGTTTTGGCCGACGATGGAGCGGACGTTGGGGATGCGCGCGAAATACATGCTGCGCTCGCCCCAGCCGGCGAGGTTGGTCTCGAGAAAGAACGTGCCGCGACGCGTGACCGGGATCGTGACGATGGCCGCGGAGCCGACGGGCGCGGCGGTGAAGGCGAGCGAGCCCGTGCTCACGTTGCCGGCGGCGTCGGTGAGCGTGTAGTCGAGGGTCTTGGCTTCGCCTGCGATGGCGCCTTGTTGGGAGAAGACGCGGATCTGGACCGGGTCGGCGTAGTGGAAGAGGTTGCCGGGCTTGGCGGTGCGCAGGTCGTAGAAGGCGTGCGATTTCACCATCACCGGGCCGGGGATGATCGTGCGCCAGGGGGCGTCGATCGTTTCGCCGGACGGCCAGTGCGCCTCCCGGATGAAAAACTGCGCGCGGATCTCGGCGTCCACGTAGTCTTTGATTTTCGACGAATCGATCGTCCAGGTCCACGACTGCGTCTTCGTCCCGGCCTGGAGCGGGCCGTCGAGCCGGTAGTGGAGCGTCTCGGGTTGCTCGCGATGGCCGGCCTTGGCAATCACGTAGATCGTGCCGTCCGGGCCGACGTCGGATTCCTTGATGTCGGGCCAGTTGAGCAGCGGGTCGATCGCAAGGAAGACGCGGCTGTCGCCCTTGTCGGCGGCGTCGAGGTGATACTCGGCGTGGACGGTGAACTGCACGGCCTGGCCGTGGGTCGTCTGGGTGTTCACGCCGTCGGAATAGACGGTGGATTCGGGCGATGGCGCGGCGCCGGTCTGGGTCCAGAGCCGGATCCAGCTGTTCTTGAACTGACCGTCCGAGGGCGCGGCCGACAGCGGCGAGGTGAACGGGAGGAGGATCGCCAGCGCGGCGGCGGCGAGGCGGCCGGTGCGGCGGGCGGGTCGAGCGTTTTTCGTGGGGTGGGTGAGCATCGCGGGGCGGGGTGGGGGAGTGGTCACAGCCATCGACGCCACTTCCCGGCTCGCAAACCGCCCGCTGGTGATATCCTTCACCGGAAAATCCGGCCCCCACGACCTCCACAATGTCCCGAAGCACTTCCACCAGAGCAGGCCGCGCCGCCACGATGCAGGACATCGCCGACCGCGCGGGTGTAGCGATCAGCACCGTTTCGTATTCGCTTAACAACCACCCGAAGATCCCGGAGGCCACGCGGCTGAAGATCCAGGCGCTGGCGAAGAAGATGGGCTATCGGCCTGACGCCTATGTCTCGACGCTCATGGCGCGGCTGCACGGTCGGCGCAGCCAATCGGAGCAGGCGGTGCTCGGGCTGGTCACGGAAAAGTTCATGATGAAGCTGCTCAAGACCGTGCCCTACCACCGCGACTGGTATCGCGGCATGCAGCGGCGGGCGGACGAGCTCGGCTACAAGATCGACGTGTTCCAGTGGGAGCCCGAGACGCTTCCGGCCCGCAAGCTTGCCACGTCGCTGCGGGCGCGCTCCATCCGCGGCATCATCGTCGCGCCGCAGCTCAACTTTTCCGGTGCGCTCGATTTCCCCTTCGAGACGTTCTCGTGCACGGCGGTGGGCGGTTATCTCCGACAGCCGGAGCTGCACCAGGTGATCACGCACTACAGTCACTCCATGGAAGTCGCGGTGGGCAAGCTGCTGGCGCGCGGCTATCGTCGCCCGGGGCTCGTGTTGCCCTTGCCGTTCAACAGCCACACGCGCTCCGCCTACCTGAGCACTTTTCTGTCTATTCAGCTTTTGGACAAGAATCTCGCGAAGATCCCGCCCTGTCTCACGCCGGACTTCACGGGCTTTCGCGACACGGTGCGGCCGTGGTTCGAGCGCCATCGCCCGGACGTGTTGCTCGTGGTGAACCCGCGCGAGGTGCGTGAGATCGTGGCTGATCTGGCCCGTATCCCGGCGGACGTAGGCATGATCGACCTCACTTGCGACGACCGCGACGAGACGAGCGGCGTAAACCAGGCGGGAGAAGCGCTGGGGCGCGCAGCCGTGGACAACGTGGTGGTGCAAATCCATCGCGGAGAGGTCGGCGTGCCGGCGGCCATGCAAACCATCCTCCTGCGCGGTCAATGGAACGAAGGCACCACGCTGCCGCCGAGGCCTGGCGTGGAGTGACGGCGGCTCTGCTCGTTTTAAAATAAAAGACATTCGCGGTCGAAGCCGCCGGCCACCTGCGGTGGACTTGGCGACTTCACCCCGTTCGTCGAACTCCCCATGTCCCCGCTCCGTCTCCCCCCGCTGCTCGCGCTCGCTCTCCCGGCCCTGCTCCACGCCACGCCCGACACCCTTTTCCTCACCTGGGACAAGGACCCGGCTCGCACCATGACGATCCAGTGGATCGCGCCCGGCGCCGAGCTTCCCCTCGTCTCGGGCGCGGAATCGACCGCCGATCCCGGCGCCCACGTGCGCGAGATTCCCCGCCTCGACGCGATCAAGGCCGACGGCGACCTCGCCGACTGGCCGGCGCAGGCGCGCCGCGTCACCCTGTTTCCCGTGCCCGACGCCACCGGTGCCTCGGCCGAGGATTTTTCGGCCGAGTTGCGGCTCGGCTGGACCCCCGATGCGCTCGCCGTGGCGCTCACTGTGCGCGACGACCACTTCGTGCCGCCCACCCGGCGCAATTCCCCTCTCACAGGTGACAGCGTGGAGCTTTTTGTCGGGCCCGCCGAGGGGGCGCACATTCAGATCATCGCAGGGCTCGCGGACGAGTCGTTCTCGGTGAGCGGGCCGGGCGCGCGAAACATCGACTCCTCGAAACTGAAACCGGCCCGCGCCACCGACGCCCAAGGGCGTCGCGTGCTGGAGTTTCTCGTGCCGCTCGCCGCCGTGGGCGGAAAACCCGCCGCGGGCGAGACCTTGCGCGTGCAGGCGATCGTCAACGATTTCGACCCCGGCCGCTCCCGCACGCGCCATGCGTGGTTCCCAAGCGTGGAGACGAGCGCCGACGCGAGCGCCTTCCACACGGTGCGTCTGGTCGATTCGCGGTCGGCGCAGGCCGCCCACGCGGAGGATCTCCGCGCCATCGCCGGCACCTCTGAGCTGCGCCTCGTTGCCGCCGGAGCCCGCGCCGGCGAGGAGATCGAAGCCCGGTCTGGTGATCGTCGCCTCGGCTCGGCCATGCTCGCGGCCGACAAAGACGGCCTCGCCCGCGCCTCCATCGCGATTCCCGCCGCGGAGCGGGGCCGCCAGTGGGGGCGCCTGCGCCTCGGCTCCGCCGCCCGCGCCGGCGAGCGCATCGCCGTGGACTCGCATGTCGCGGCGAGCACCCGCGCACCCGACCCGGTGACGATCCGCTACTGGGCCGAGGGTGAAAACGAGTCCGCCGCGCGCAGCGCCAGCTCGACCACCCGCACCTTCCGCCAGGGGACCGGCGTCCATGTGCAACGTGTGCGGCTCGAGGGTCTCGCGCCCGACACCCGTTATCGGTTTCGCGTTGGCGACTCCGCCTCGGTGGAGAGCTTCCTCACCGCGCCGGCGAAGCTCGAGGCGCCGCTGGTCTTCACCGAAGGCGGCGATATCGGCACGGCGCCCATCGTGCCCACGCTGCACCGCATGGCCTCCTCCTGGTCGCCGCGTTTCGCGGTCGTCGGCGGCGACCTCGCCTACGCCGACGGCGTCCACCTCGACCGCTGGTGGCACTACCTCCGCGACTGGCACGCGCACATGCGCACGCCGGCCGGCGACCTCGTGCCGATGCTGGTCTGCATCGGCAACCACGAGGTGCGCGGCGGCTACGGGGCGCGCGGCGCGGCGCCGTTTTTCTACGCGCTCTTCGAGGGCCTGTATCCGAAGACCGGTTACGCTGCGCTCGATTTCGGGGACTGGTTGTCCTTCCTCTTCCTCGACACCGCCCACTCCACGCCGATCCCCGGCCCGCAGGCGGAGTGGTTGAAAAAGGCCCTGGCCGAGCGCCGCCATGTGCTGCATCGCTTCGCCGTCTGGCACGTGCCGGCCTGGCCCTCGACCCGCGACTTCAACAACCGCTGGAGCAGCGAGGTGCGCGAGCACTGGGTGCCGCTGATCGAGGCCGATCCGCCCTCCCTCGTCTTCGAGCACCACGACCACACCTACAAGCGCACGCACCCGCTGCGCGAAGGAAAGCCGCACCCCGAGGGCGTCGTCTATGTCGGCGACGGCAACTGGGGCGTGTCTCCGCGCCCGGTGTATCCGGAGCGCCCCTACTTGGCCAAGGCCCTCTCCGCCCACAACCTGTTGCGCGTGACCATCCGCCCCGATGGCACCGGCGAGGTGCGGGTCGTCAACGAGAAGGGCGCCGAGCTGGACGCGTTCACGTTTTCCCGTCCCAAAAGTCGCTGAGGCGCCCGCTCCACCCATTTCTATCCCGATGAATTCGGAACCTCGTCCCGCGGCGACCTTGCCGCGGGTCTTCGTGATCGGGGACAGCATCACCGTCCAATTTGGGCCGTATCTGGAGCCGGCCTTGGCTGGTCGTTTCCACTACGACCGCAAGCGCGACTCGGGCAGCGAGCGCGCGGAGGACAACCTCGACATCCCGCGCGGCGCCAACGGCGGCGACTCCGGCATGGTGTTGTCCTACCTGCGCCTGCGCCGCGAAACCGATCCGCTGCCGCCCGGCGTGCTGCTGGTCGGCGCGGGTCTCCACGACATCAAGACCGTGCCCGCCACCGGCGCGAAGCAGGTGCCTCTCGATCGTTATCGGGAAAACCTCGCCGCGATCATCCGCGAGGCCGCCGCGATGGACCAGACGCTCGTCTGGCTGCTGATGCCGCCGGTGATCGACGAGGTGCACAACACCCGCCTCGACGCCTTTCACCGTTTCGCGGCCGACGTCGCGGCCTACAATGCCGCCGCCGTCGAGATCATGGGCGCGGCCGGCGTCGGCGTGATCGACCTGCACGCGTTCTGCCTGCCGCTCGTGCCGGGCTCGTTCATCGACCACGTGCACTACGACGAGGCTGCGCGGTGCAAGCAGGGCGAGTTTGTCGCGCGCGAGTTGATCGCGAGGCACGCGCGCTGAAGGCCCGGTGTTGTTTCCGTCCGTGGCCGCCGTGGAAGCGGCGCGGGCGTCGGCGTGGTCAGACTGCGTCTTGGCCCGCAGCCTGCGGCGCGGGACGTAGGCTGGGGCCATCTTTCCAGTAGCCTCGCAGGGTGATCGAGCAGCGGTTGCGGAGCGCGGGGATGCCCACCTGGTTTTTGTTCATCAGGCTTTGCACCAAGTCCACCGCCACTTCCCCGCTGTGAAATTCGTCCACGACATATGACGCGATCGCCAATTGGTCGGTGTGGCAGGGGGAGTGGAAACGCGCGATCCCGAGCCGCTCGGGCGAGGCGAATTCGGTGCCTTCCACGTGGCGCTGCATGTGCCGGTCGATCGTCATGACCGCATCGAAACGGTGGGCGCGTATCCACTTGAGCAGCGGCGGTGAGTCCGGCCCGACGAGCAGCGGAGGGGCGGGAGGCGCGTTGTCCAAAAACCGGCACTTCAGGTAGGCGGAGAGAAAGAGGTATCGGTTGCGCGCTTCCGACGCCTGATTGTTCATGAAGCCGATGTTGGTGTAGCCGCGCCGACGCAGTTCCTCGTAAGTGACGGAGACCGCGTGGTCGTGGTCGTAGCGCACGTAGTTTACCTGGAGTGGCATCGCGTTTTCGCCCAAGCCCACGACGACGAATTTATCCCACTCGAACGCGGTCGGCTGCCAGGGGAGCGCCATCACCAGGAGGCCGCGCACGCCGCGGGCGTGGAGCATTCGGCTGACTTGGTGCTGGCTGACCTCGTCGGGCAGCAAGGCGAAGGGTTCCGTCTCGAACCCGAGGGCGGCGGCCCGTGAGCGGATGCCGTTCATTCGTTCGGTGTCCAAGCGGCTGACGGAGCCGGTGCCGTTGACGAGAATCGCGAGTTTCTCAAAACGCGCCGTCGGCCGGTTCGTAAACCGGTAGGCCGCGAGCGCGGTGAGCGCGGGATCCGGGCGGTAGCCCATGCGCTTGGCCAGAGCCTGGATGCGCCGGCAGGTCTCGGGGTTGGTGCCGCGGAGATTTCGCAAGGCGCGGGAAACGGTCGAGTAGCTCACCCCCGCCACGCGCGCGACGTCTTTCATGGTGACGATTTCGTTCTCCATTTTTCGGGGGTAGGTCTCGTGCGGGCGAGGCGCTCGGAGCGTGGGAAACGCACGCGGAAAGGGCCATCCGTTTAGCGGAATCTGTGGACGGTCCGCTGGCGAAGGCGAGCGAGCGCTCATTGCAAACGGGTGCAATGCGAAGCTTTTGCCGCCGGCGGCCGGTGCCGCATACCAAAAGATCGTGCGCGGAGAGCCACGGTGCCCGCGCATTCAACTAACCCCGATAACTCCAAAAACTTCGCCATGAACAGAACCTTGAGAACCGATCGCTCCTCCCGCGCCTTGGCCCTCGCCGTCGCGGTGTTGGGATTTGCCGGCGCCGCCTCGGCCCAGCAGGTCGTCGCCTACAACGACTTCGACGGCTTGGGCACGCTCCCCGCCTACACGACGACCTACTCCACCCGGTCCGGCGGCACGACCTCGGGCTTTTTGACCAATTCGCTCACCAACACCGCCACGCCCTACACGGTGACGGTGGCGCACACCACGACCGGCACCGCCTACGGCAACCAATCGGGCACCCCCGCGCTTGGCACCGATGCGCGCGACACTTTCGGCGGGCACGTCAGTTTCGGCAACGCCAGTAGCCCCAGCTCCGCGATCAACCTGAACAACGCCGATTCGACGTTCACCTACACGTTCTCCAACCTGAGCACCACAGGCGACGAGCTCTACGGTTTCGCGGGCACGTTCACACGTGGTCTGGCGGGCACGACGGAATACACCAACCGCTGGACGCTCGTTACGCTGCAGGGCGCCGTCTCGGCCACGGCCGCGCACACCGCGGACAGCGCCAACGTGGTCACCTTCGAGGACAACCCCTTTCAGGTCGCGATCAACACCGGCGGAGCCACGGTCGGTGTCGTCGCTCGCTGGCTGGATATCGATGCCGGTTTGGACGGCCAGTTCACGATCCTGATGCAGCAATACACCGGGGCGATCCCCAGCGGCGGCAACGCCGGCGGCACGGGCTACGGTCTCAGCCACATCCAGTTCACCGCCGCGCCGATTCCCGAGCCCGCGAGCGTGGCCGTGCTCGGCGGCGTGTTGGCCCTGGGCTTCGTCGGCGCTTCCCGGCGCCGCCTCCGCACGCGGAACTGAGCCGAGGCCTTCCGGCCTCTTCGATCCCTTCGCCTCTCAAGCGACGCGCGCCTCTTTTCCGGAGGCGCGCTTTTCGTTGCCCGACTCGCTCCAGCTCCTGCTCGTCCCCGCCTCGCGTCATGTTTCGCACTTCATCCGCGCTTCGCGCCCTGTTGATTTTCGTCGGCCTCGTCTGTCCCTCGTGGGCTCTCGCTTCCGATCCGCTTCCGCCTCTGGGCGTCTATGAAGCGCTCCGGATTTACACCGAGTTTGCCGACGGCACCCACCGCGGCATGTATGACCCGGCGACCGGAAAAGGCGGGTATCCGGACGAGAACTACGACGCCACCACGGCGATGGTCGTCAACTGGCACCGCCGACCGGAGACGCCCGCGTCGCTAAACGCGCGGCTCCACTACCGGCGCGTGCATCCGGCCGTCTCGCCGTGGGGCTCGGCCGACGGCGAATCGCATGTGTTTTGGAACCGCAGCCCGGCCGAGCAGGTGAACCGGGTGCTGCTCACCGGCCTGATTCCGAACTCCGTCTATGAGTTCAGGGTCAGGGAGGGCGGCCAGATCTTCCGGTTCCGCACCATGCCGGCGACTCTCGCCGAGCGCCCGCTCAAGATCATCATGACGGGAGACCACCAGCAGCCCACCTGGACCGAGACCGCCCACACCAACGCCCGGCTCGCCGCGATCCAGAAGCCCGACCTGTTTGTAGTAGGCGGCGACTACGTGAACTGCGAGGGCCAGATCAACAGCACCAACGCGACCCGCTGGGCCACCTACCTGCACACGCTCTACGGCGTCGGCAGCGGCTACTTCCACTACTCCGACACGATCGACGGTCAGACGTTTTCCAACCTCATCATCCCTCACGTCGCCGTCCTCGGCAACCACGAGACCGGCGCGCAGCATCACCTGCGCTGGCCGGCCTGCGTCATGACCTCGGGCACGCCCAGCTACCCGAAATTTATCGCGGCAAACTGGATGCAGCTGCTCTTCCACTGGCCCTACGGCAGCCAGGGTTTCTACAGCGAATTTCGCCCCGACCACCCCAACCTCGATCCCGCCCACCGCCGCGAAGGCTATGGCAAGGGCGGCTTCGGCAAACTCAGTTTCGGCGACTACCTCCTGCTCATCGCTCTCGACAACAACCAGAACTGGGAGGGCACGCCCGAGGTCGGGCTGCGCGACTGGCAGGGAAAGCTGATCACGGAGCAGTGGCCGTGGTTCGAGACGCAGCACGCCGACGTGCGCCAGGATCTTTGGTTGAAAAACTTGCTCGAGCCCACGGGCGGGCCCGCCGCCGGCCAGCGCTACACGCACATCCTGCCGATCTGGCATCGCGGTCTCTTCGGCACGAATCGGCTCAACATGACCTACAAGAACCGCGGCCTGCTCGAGTTTTGGTATCCCATCCTCTACCGCAACGGCGTGAAGGTGGTGAAGGAGTGCCACGACCATCTCTATTCGCGCTCCGTGCCCATCGGAATCACCCCGGTGCAGCCGCCCAACACCTACCTCCAGAAGCGCGCCTACACGCCGATCTCGTGGACGCTCCCCGCGAGCCTCACGCAGAACTATCTCGACGAGTTTTTCACCGTAAACGTCGCCCGCGACAATCAGACGCACGCCATCGTCGGCTGGGAATACAAGGGCCACTTCGCGTGCCATGATCCGCAGGGCCTCGTCGCCATCGGTTGCGGCGGCTGGGCCGCGAGCCGCTCCAATCCCGGCGGCCGGAAAGGCGGCGAGATGGGGCTGTGGTTCGTGGACCCCGCCAAGGGCGGCGAAACCTTCGGCGGCAACAACTCCTTCCACATGACGACCGTCCACCTCACCGCCGAATCGGTGGTCGTGGAGTCCTTCCGGCCGGGCGAGCTCACCAAGTTTGAGAACAACACCGGGCCGCAGCCCATCCACCGGCTGCGCTGGAGCATCCCCGACCAGGCCTGGGCGGCCGAGAAACCCGCGGGCTGGGAGTTCTACTCCTCGCCCGGCCAGCCCTACCTCACCGCTTACCAGCTTTGGTCGGCGGGCATCGATTGGGGCGCGATCCCCGAGTCGCAGCGAGGCCCGCTGGACGATCCCGACGGCGATTCGCGACCGAATCTTTTGGAACGCGCGCTCGGCAGCGATCCGACGCTGCCGGACGCGGCGGAAGGCCTGAGCTACGCGGTCATGCCGGCCATGGACGGCAGGCTCCAATTCAAAATCAGCTACCGACGCGCCGCGGCCCAGATGACCTACGTGCTGAAGCACAGCCTCGACTTGGTCACGTGGTCCGATGCCGGCGTGAGCGAGGAGCAGTTCGATGCAGTGTCGGGCGAGCATTTCCGCACCTGGCTGGCCCCGAGCGAAGCCGCTGCGGCCTTCGTCCGCATCGAGGTGCGCTAACCCGCCGCCTTCGCCCGCAAGAGGCGAGGCGGGTCTTTTTCGTGAGCCGTGCGTAAACAGCGCGGTAGGTTTATCATACACCCGACACCGGATTGGTTTTCGCCGGGAGCTTACGCGAGGCTCGGGGGCGAAACTGGCGACGGAGCTTCCGCCCACCACGGCGGGAGCCCTTCGCCGTCGTTCCCCTCGGCCCCTCGCGGCTCTCCCCAAAACCTCTCCCCGTCATGACGCCCACCCCTCGCCTCGCGGCCTTCTGGCTGGTCGCGCTGCTCTTGCTCGCCCGGCTCGGCTTCGCCGCGGCACCCACCGAAATGGCGCCCCTCGGTCTCGGCCTTGGCGGCTTCAATGACTGGACCTCCACGCCCTTCGCCAACACGATGCTCACGAGCCGCGACTGGCAGCGCTCCACGTCGAGCAATTGGGGATCTCCCGCCCTCTATTTCCGGAGCGATGGCACGCGCGACCCGCAGTTCGACGTCAACGGCTACCCGCAGTTCGTCAACCAGGGCGAGCTGCTCCGGGCGCTGATGTGGCCCTTCGGCATGGGGCCGACCAAGCCCGCCGGCTGGCCCAGCCGGATCGACACCGGCCTCGGCATCTGGACCGTCACGTGGAAGGGCCGCGCGGACATCCGGCTCAACAACGCCCAGTTCGTCTCCGGCAACGGCTCCTCCACCGGCATGCTCACCGACGGCCGCCGCGTTTACCGGCTCTCCGCGCCCTTCGACAACAACTACCTCGAAGTAAGCGCCGTCGATCCCGCCAACCCGATCACCGACATCAAGGTCTGGTTGCCCGATCCCGCCGACCCCCAGCAGCAAAGCCTCGAGGGTCACTTCTGGCATCCGGCCTTCCTTCGCACGATCGAAGGGATGAACCACCTGCGCTTCATGGACTGGGGGCATACCAACAGCAGCCCCCAGCGCGACTGGGTGGATCGCCGCCTGCCCGGCCATCGCCACCAGCTTGGCGTGCTCAACCGGCGCGCCGCCGCCAACAACCGCGAGACCGAGCGCCGCACCGGCATCGCCTACGAACTCATGGTCAGATTGTGCAACGATACCCAGAAAGACATGTGGGTCTGCGTGCCGCACATGGCGACCGACGACTACGTGACGAAGCTCGCGCAGCTCATCCGCTACGGCTCCGACGGCGTCATGCCCTACACCTCTCCGCAGGCCAACCCCGTCTATCCGCCGCTCGACCCGAACCTCCGCGTGTGGGTCGAGTATTCCAACGAAGTCTGGCAGCCGGGTAACAACCATCCCGACTTTCGTCAGGGCGAGTGGGTCGCGCAGCAGGGCCTTCCGAAAAACGTCTTCGTGGGCCGTCGCGTCGCCCAAATTTTTCGCCTCTTCCAAAACGTCTTCGGCGGACACGAGCGCGTGGTGCGCGTCGCGGGTCTCTTCACCGCCAACAGCACCTACAACACCCAGATGTTGACGGAGCTGCGCAACCACGGCGCCGGCCTCACGCCCGCCGTCACGGCCGATGTCGCCGCACCCACCACCTACTTTGGCAACGGCATCCAAGATTGGGCGCAGGAGCAGGCGCGCCGGAACTTCAACTCGTCCACCCCGTGGTTTCTCACGGCCAACTCCTCCGGGCAGCCCGTCAGCGTCGGCACCAGCCACACCTACTGGACCTCCACGCGCTTCGAGCAACAAAAGCTCGCCGCCTTTGCCGAGTGGAAGCGTCGCCTCTTCTCCGGCTCGTCCGCCCAAGGTGGCGGTCCCGACGCCACCGGCACGCTCGGCGGTTTCGACTCCGGCCTGTCCGATCTCGTCCAAGGCATCTTCGGCACGCGCAAGCCGCTCGTCGCCTACGAGGGCGGACCCTCGCTCTACACCAACGAGATCCCCGACAACGCCGGCGTCACCAACTTCATCGAATCGCTCAACCGCCACCCGGGCTTCGCCGAGATCTACCGCGCGCAGCTCAATGCCGCCTTCGCCAAGGGCCTCGCGAGCAACACCCTCTTCGTCGATGTGAGCCGCTGGGCCAATTTCGGCCAGTGGGGCCATCTGGAATACATGGATCAACCGCTCGACCAGGCGGTGAAGTGGATGGCGGTCACGCAGACCGCCGCCGACCTCGCCACGCTGCGCTCCGTGCACTCGCCGCTCGGCTCGGTGCCGCAGTTCGCCACGCCGGCGCAACTGCCACTCGCCACCTACCTCCAGCCTTATTCGCAGGACATCGTTGTATCCGGTGGCAACTACAGCGCCGGCGCCGGCCCGCGCATCGTCGAAATCGCTTCCTTGCTCGCGCCCGGGCTCACCTCCGCGCCGGTGCCCGGCGATCCCTACCGCTGGCGCGTGAGCGGCACCCCGACCTCGGGCGGGGCGAACTACCTCTACCTCCGCGTCAACGACAGCGATGGCGACCCTTCCTGGCGCATCTTTAGTCTTCAGGTCGCCGGTGGTCCCGGCGTGCTCGTCGAGAGCGACTTCCGCGGCGCCTTCTCCGGCGCGTCCAACCTCCCCTGGACCAAGGCCCACAGCGTGGACTCCCGCCTCACCTTCTCCGGCTGGGATATCGGCGCGACGTTCTCATCCACCGGCGGCACCGCGCTCAGCGGCGACGAGGGCACCGACGGCCGCGGCGTGCGGCTCCACGCCGGAACCGACGGCCTGCGTTTCTCCGTATCCCAAGGCACAAGCTCGCCCAACAACTCCACCCTCGCGTCCGCCATCACCGACCGCGAGGACTGGAAGTTTACGATCACCCCGAAGGCCGGCCAAAGCCTCGACCTCCGCCAAGCCGAGTTCCGCATGAACTGGACGCGCCTCACCTACCACGCGCCCCGCCACCTCGCGGTTTTCAGTTCCATCGGCGGCTTCGCCGAAAATCAAAAACTGTTCGAAACGAGCAGCACCGCCTCGGATGGCACCGTCGGCGAGGTGGTTTTCGAACTGCCGAACACCGCCGCCTACGCCAACATCACCTCGGCGGTGGAGTTCCGCGTGGTGTTTTTCCGCAGCCAGTATTCCCACCACGCGCAGATCCTTGACTTCAAGCTCACCGCGCCCGCGATGGCGGTCACTCCGCCGCCCACCTTCGCGCAGTGGATCGAGGGCCTGCCGCAGCCTCCGCCGGTCGGCCAGCGCGGACCGACCGACGACCCCGACGGCGACGGCCTGCCGAATCTCCTCGAGTTTGCCCTCGGCCGCTCGCCCACCGCCGCCGAGTCCGCGCCGGCCCTCGCGACGCAAACCGCCGCCAGTCTGCTCACCGTCACCTACCTCCGCGCCCAGCCGCAGCTCACCTACGTCGTGGAAACCTCCTCCTCGCTCGCGCCCGGCGACTGGACCTCCGCGGGCGTCACGCAGCAGCACGCCGTGCAAGGCGAGATGGTCACGGCCGCCGTGCCGCTCTCCTCGGGCGAGGGCGCGCGACGTTTCCTCCGCCTCCGCGTGACGCAGCCTTAGGCCGCTCTTTGATGTATCTTCAAAACCTCGATTTCCATTACCACGCCGGCCAGGAGCGCGCACCGGGTGTCACCCTGCGCGATCACCTCGACCACGCCCAGCTCACCGGCCGGCGCGTGCTGGGAGTGACCGATCACCTCCAGTTCTACTGGCCGCGCAGCACGCCCGAGAGCCGCTTCACCTATTACCCGGCGAGCATTGAAGGCCTCG
This sequence comes from Verrucomicrobiota bacterium, assembly GCA_030605125.1. Taxonomy (GTDB): domain Bacteria; phylum Verrucomicrobiota; class Verrucomicrobiia; order Opitutales; family Opitutaceae; genus IMCC26134_A. Next base: position 26,263 of record JAUWBD010000053.1, read on the forward strand.
CGCAGTATCGGCGTGAAGTGCAGGAACTCGCGTCCGATTTTCCGCGACTGCGCGTGCTCTTCGGCCCCGAGGCTCCGCCCAAGTGCCGGCTCGCCGAGGTCCCCGACGAGGTCCTCGCGCTTTCGGATTTCGTCATCGTCGAGCAGGCCTTTCGCGGCGACGACTCCGCTTTCGCGGAAAACACCGACCTCTTTGTCGAGCGCGTCGCCGAGATCGGCCGCTTCGTGAAGGCAAAGGGCAAGCCCGCCTTTCTCGCGCACCCCTTTCGCCTCTCCGTCAACCACCGGCTGGTGAAGCGCCGCATCGAGCCTTGGGTGACCGAGTTGGCCCCGCGTCGCGACGGCGCTTTTTCGGCCGACGAGATCTCACGCTTCTTCCTGCTCGACGTGGAGAAGATCGCGCGGGCCGCGGCGGAGTGGGACGTGCCGCTCGAGATCAACGGCTGCACCGAGGAGCGCGTGCGAGCGTCCAACCTGCCCGCCGCCCTCCAGCTCCTGCGCGCCGCCTACCGCCTGTTTCGCGACGCGGGAGTGGGCTTCGTGCCCGGCAGCGACCAGCACGGCTTCACCAGCGGCATCGGCCGCATGGGCTCCTGGGTGCCCTACGAGACCTTCGAGCAACTTGGCATCGAGGCGAAGGACATCCGCTTCGCCCGCTCCTTGTGG
>JAUWBD010000089.1 GCA_030605125.1 Verrucomicrobiota bacterium
GACATGGCGCAGCTCCCGCCCGGCCACCCCCCCCACCCCGGCCGGGCCGAACCCGTCGCCAGGATGCCCAACACCCCCCTCCACACCGCCAGCGGCCCCGCACTCGCCGGGACCCCCCCCCCCGCCTGGACCCCCCGCCCCGCGCGCCCCATGCGCAAAGGCACCCTGCTCATCCCCGGCGACGGTCCCGCGGGCGGCGCCGAGCTCGCCATCACCGCCTTCCCCGGCGATGTCGGCGGCAACCTCGCCAACGTGAACCGCTGGCGCCAGCAGCTCGGCCTCGGCCCCATCACCGCCGCGCAGCTCGGCTCCGCCTTGCAACACCTCCACGTCGGCGACCTCCACATCGACGTGATCGAGCTCGTCGGCCCCGCCACCCCGCCCGCCACGCCCCAGCGCGTGCTCGGCGCCATCGTGCCCTACGCCGGCGCCACCTGGTTCTTCAAGCTCACCGGGCCCGACGCCCTCGTCGCCCGCGAGCGCGACCAGTTCCTCGCCTTCGTCCGCACCCTCCGGCCCGCCTCCTGAGCGCGCCCCGCCCGCCCGCCGGTTTCCCCGTCTCCACTCCTCCGTCGCCCGCTCTTTTCCATGCGCGAACTCTACCGCGATTTCGTCCGTTTCTTCGTCTCGCTCCAGCTCACCGTCGCGCTCCTCGCCCTCTCGGCGCTGCTCGTGTTCCTGGCCACCATCGACCAGGTGCACCTCGGCATCTGGGCCGTGCAGGAGAAGTGGTTCAAGAGCTTCATCGTCCTGCAGGACATCAAGGGCATCCCCGTGCCCATCTTCCCGGGCGGCTACTTCATCGGCGCGCTCCTGCTCCTCAACCTCGTCGCCGCGCACGCCAAGCGCTTCGCCTTCACCTGGAAGAAAGCCGGCATCCAGCTCGTGCACTTCGGCCTCATCCTGCTCCTCCTCGGCGAGTTCTTCACCGGCCGCTTCCAGGAGGAATACCAGATGCGCCTCGATGAGGGCGAAACGAAGAACTACTCCGAGAGCTGGCGCTTCAACGAGCTCGCCATCGTGGACGTCACCTCGCCCGTCGAGGAGCACGTCACGGCCGTGCCCGAAAAACGCCTCACCCGCATCGACCGCGACATCACCTCGCCCGCCCTGCCCTTCCGCGTCGTGCCGCGGCTCTACTACCCGAACGCCACGCTCGGCATGGTCGCCGAGGTCCCGCCCAACCTTCGCACCACGCCCCACGGCGCCGACCGCGGCCTCGGCCCGCGCCTCTTCCTCGCCCCGCTCCCCGTCACCTACGAGCAGAACAAGCGCAATCTGCCAGCCGTGACCGTCGAGATCATCGGCGCCGAAGGCAGCCTCGGCACCTACCTGCTCTCGCCCATGCTGGTGGAGCCCGAGCGCTTCTCCTACGCCGGCCGCGAATGGGCGCTCTCCCTCCGCTTCGAGCGCGAATACAAGCCCTACTCGATCACCCTGCTCGAGTTCACCCACGAACGCTACGCCGGCACCGAGATCCCGAAAAACTTCTCCAGCCGCATCCGCCTCATCACCGAGGACGGCGTCAACGACCGCGAGGTGTTGATCTTCATGAACAACCCGCTCCGCCACGACGGCATGACCTTCTATCAGGCGGGCTTCGACAACAACGACCGCACCACGATCCTCCAGGTCGTTCGCAACCCCTCCTGGGTCATCCCCTACCTGAGCTGCCTGCTCATGTCGGTCGGCCTCTACTGGCAATTCGGCTGGCACCTCGCCCTCTTCACCGCCCGCCGCGGGGCCAAGGGCCGCGCCGACGCCTCCGCGCCCTCGCTCGACACCGCCCCCGGCGCGATCATCGCGGCCGGGCTCGTGGTCTCCATGCGCGTCTTCTCCGCCATGATCGGCCTGTGGATCACCACCGGCGCCGAAGGCACCCCAGCCGCGATCGGGCTGAGCGTGCTCTTTGTCGAGTTCCTGGTCTGCGCCGCGCTCTTCCTCGGCCTCGCCAAGCGCGGCGCCTGGACCGCCTCGCTACTGGCGGCCTACGCCTGGGTGTCGCTCGTGATCCTCGGCGGCGTGGTGGCCTACGGGTTCATGGGCGGCGACATCTACGACGCGATCCTGCGTTGGTGCGTGATCGGGGTGCATGTCATCACGACCGCCGCCCTCCTCGCCCTCGCCCGCGCCTTCCGCCAACCCGCCGTCACCGCCTGGCTCGCGCGGGGGTGAGTTCGTCTCTTCGCGTCCTTCGCGATCTTCGCGGTTAAAAACTCCGACCCTCTTCCCGTTCCCCGATGCTCAAGCGCCTCGTCCCCCTCTTCGTCCTTCTCCTCGGCGTCGCCTACCTCGCCTCGACCCTGCGCACGCCCTCCGTGCCCGAGGGCGCGCCCGACCACCACGCCTTCGGCAGCCTGCCCGTGCTCGTCGGCGGGCGTATCAAGCCGCTGGATACCGTCGCCCGCACCACCCTGCTCCAGTTCCAGGGCCGCCAGACCGTGCGCCTCGCCGACGGCTCCCGCCTCGACCCCTCCGCCTGGATCGCCGACGTGCTCCTCCACGACCGCCGCGCCCACGAGCACCAGGTCTTCGAGATCGTCCACCCCGACGTCCTCGCCCTCCTCAAGCTCAGCGAATCCGAGGGCGCCGGCAAAAAGCGCTTCTCCTACAAGCAGCTCAGCCCCGGCCTCGACGAACTCGAACGCCAGGCCGCCCTCGCCCAGCCCATCGACCCGCAGCGCCGCACCCCCTTCCAGCGCGCCGTCATCGCCCTGCGCGACAACGTCGGTCTCTACATCCGCCTCCAGGTCTCCTTCATCCCGCCCGATCTCGACGCCCCGCTCGAGGAACTGCGCCTCTTCCAGGACAACCTCGCCGCCTCCGTCGAGGCGATCCGCCTCCGCCAGCAAAACCAGCCGCACGACGAAGCCGCCGCCAACCGCGTGATGCAGCTCGCCTCGCGGTTCAATTTCATGGCCGAAAACGCCTACCTTTTCCCCATCCCGCCCGACGAGGCCGACAAGGACGACGCCGCCTGGCGCAAGACCGGCACCGTCCTGCTCCAGACCTTCGGCACCGGCCAAGTGGAGCACCACGCCCTCAGCTACGCCGGCCTCGCCTACACCTGGCGCGAAGGGCGCGCCGAGGAGTTCAACACCATCCTCGGCTACCTCCGCCCCGAGATCGAGCGGCGCTTCGCCGACCAGATGACCAAGGTGAACGCCGAGACGCGCTTCAAGGCCGCCGCGCCCTTCTACTCCGGCATGGTCATCTTCGTGGCCGCGCTGCTCCTCGCCGTGTTTTCCTGGCTGCGCTGGCCCGAGACGCTCGGCCGCTCCGCCTACTACCTGCTCGTCCTCGGCTTCGTGCTCATGAGCGCCGGCATCCTCACCCGCATGTGGCTCGAGGGCCGCCCGCCCGTCACCAACCTCTACTCCTCCGCGCTCTTCGTCGCCTGGGGCTCGGTCGCGCTCTGCCTCGTCCTCGAAAAGATCTACCCGCGCGGCCTCGCCAGCGCCGTCGGCGGCATCATCGGCTTCTCCGGCCTGATCATCGCCCACCACCTCTCGCTCAGCGGCGACACTCTGGAAATGATGCGCGCCGTGCTCGATTCGAACTTCTGGTTGGCGACGCACGTCGTGGTGATCACCATCGGCTACAGCGCCACCTACCTCGCGGGCTTCCTCGCCGCGCTCTACATCCTGCGCGGCGCCTTCACTCGCGGGCTCGACCCCGAGACCGGCGCCGCCACCGAGCGCATGGTCTATGGCACCATCTGCTTCGCCACGCTCTTCAGCCTCGTCGGCACCATCCTCGGCGGCATCTGGGCCGACCAGTCCTGGGGCCGCTTCTGGGGCTGGGACCCGAAGGAAAACGGCGCGCTGATCATCGTGCTCTGGAACGCGCTCATCCTCCACGTGCGCTGGGGACGGATCGCCGGCCCGCGCGCCTTCATGGCCCTCGCGGTTTTCGGCAACATCGTCACGAGCTGGAGCTGGTTTGGCACCAACCTGCTCGGTGTCGGCCTGCACAGCTACGGCTTCACCGACCGCGGCTTCTGGGCCCTCGTGTTCTTCGGCCTGAGCCAGCTCTTCCTCATCGCCCTCGCCGTGCTGCCCGGCATGCCCTGGCGCAGCGCGACGCAGCCCGCCACGCCCGCCCGCGGCTGAGGCGGGGCCGGCCCCCGCGCCTCACTCCAGCCGGGTGAGGTTGCCCGGGGCGCCGACCGGCCCGGCCAGGCTGCCCGGATCGAACAGACCGCCCGCGAAGTCGCGGTTGAGCGCGGCCGCCGTGACCACGAAACGCGTCTTGTTGCGCGTCTTCTCGTCGCGCAGCTCCACCGCGTTCACGATCCATTGGTCGCCGATTTTCTTGAGCCCGACCACTCGCATCGACTTCAGCACGCGCTCGTTTTCGCCGAGCTGCTCGGCCTGCACCAGCGCGTGGTATCGAGGATCCAGATACACCCGCATCGCCGCGAGGTCGGGCCGCCGCGCCGCGATCGAGGCCGGCGGATAGAGCAAAAACGTCTCCACCGGGCTGTCCATCAGGCGGGTCTTCCCCTCGTAAACGAAGTCCGGCCAGTAGAGGAAGGGCATCTGCAGGTCGAAGGCCGACAGGTCCGTGCCGGCGAGCGGTTCGAACAACGCCGCCTCGTCCACCGCGATCGTCGCGGAGCCGTCCGGCGCCGGCCATTGCCAGGCGGCCGGGCGCGGCCCGCCCTGCACCAGCACGCGCTTCTCCGCGGTGCCCCCGCCCTTCGCGGGCAGGGAAAGCGCCATGCGCGTCACCGGTCCTTCGCTGTTGCGCGAGCCCCACATGCGGCCGGGCACGCTAGTCTCCCCGCCGCCGCGCCGCGGCAAGACCCGCAGCTCGAACTCGAGGTAGTAGCCGCCCTCGGGCCCGACGGCGCGCATCGAGCGCAGGATCTCGGCGCCCGCGTTTTGATCGGGCGGCGTGAGCTGGATGTAGCGCGGCGGCGGCCGGTTGAGGCGCGACTGCGCCGCGAGCGGCGCCGGGCCGAGGCCGGCGATGAGGGCAAACAAAAGGCAGACGGCGGAAGCCGTCTGCCGGGAAGGAAGGATGCGGTGGCGGGCCACGCGCGGTATGGACCCGAGCTTTAGTTGGCCGGTTCCGTGGCCGGAGCGGCTTCGCCGCCGATGGCCGGCAGGCTCAGCGTGGGCTCGCCGGTGGCGGGAGCGGCCTCGGGCGCGGGGGCGGCCTCGGGCACGTTGATGGTGGGCAGGCTCACGCCGCCGCGGTCCACCCGGTGCTGACGGATGTGCAGGAGGTAGAGGCCGAAGCAGATGACGAAGAAGGCGATGGTGCAGTTGCGGGTCAGGGTCGCGAGCACGTTGCCGGTGTCGGCGCCGAAGGTGGCCTCCGTCATGCCGCCGCCGAGCGCGGCGCCCACGCCGCCGTCGGACTTCGACTTCTGCATCAACACGATGAGCACGAGAAAGACCGACAAGAGGACCAAGACAAAGGTGAGGAGCCAGATGACAATCGACATGGAAAAGGGTCAACACACCGGGCCGGCCGGGCTTTGTCAACGACGCGCCCGCCGGCCGTTTTTTAGAAGCCGGCCGGGGCGCGAGGAGGGGTCACATCGCGGCCAGCACGCGGCGGAGGGTCTCGTCCACGAGCTTCGGGTTCACCTTGCCCTTGGCGGCCTTCATCACCGGGCCCTTGAGGCCGTTGATGGCGCTTTCCTTGCCGGCCTTGAATTCGGCGGCGGCCTTGGCGTTGGCCGCGATGGCGTCGCGGCACCACTGTTCGAGCTCGCCGGTGTCGGTCTGGGCGACGGCGAGGCCCTTGCGCGCGACGATGGCGGCGGGCGCCTCGCCGGTCGCGAACATGTCGGCGAAGACCTCCTTGGCGGCGTTCTGCAGGAGCGTGCCGGCGTCGATAAGTTTAACCAGTTCGGCGAGCGCGGCGGGGGTCACCTTGGCGTCGGCGAGGGCGGTGCCGGAGGCGGAGAGCTCGCGCAGCAGGTCGTTCGCGATCCAGTTGCCCACCGGCTGGGCGAGCGCGGGGCCGGCGGCCTTGACGGCGGTCTCGAACCAGTCGGCGAGCGCGCGGTCCGGGATGAGCACGCTGGCGAGCGTGTAGGGCAGGCCGTAGCCCTCGGGCGCGGCGGCCATGAAGCGGCGCTGCTTGTCGAAGGGGCGCTCGGGCAGCTCGGCGGCGAGGCGCGCCTTCCATTCGGCGTCCACCTTGACCGGCATGAGGTCGGGATCCGGGAAGTAGCGGTAGTCGTGCGCCATTTCCTTGGAGCGGAGCGACTGGCTGGTGCCGGTGAGGCCGTCGTAGTCGCGCGTCTCCTGCACGATGGTGCCGCCGGCCTTCACGACCGCGATCTGGCGGGCGACCTCGTGAGCGATGCCGTCGCGCACGAAGGAGATGGAGTTGAGGTTCTTCAGCTCGACCTTGGTGCCGAGCGCGGTGGAGCCGACGGGGCGGATGGAGATGTTGGCGTCGCAGCGCATCTGGCCCTTCTCCATGTCGCAGTCGGAGATGCCGGCGTAGAGCATGCTGTTGCGCACGGAGGTGAGGTAGGCGTAGGCCTCCTCGGCGCTGTGTATCGCCGGTTCGGATACGATCTCCATCAACGGGGTGCCGGCGCGGTTGTAGTCGATCAGCGAGCCGCCGGCGCCGTGGTTGAGCTTGCCGACGTCCTCCTCGAGGTGGATGCGGGTGAGCGGGATGGATTTGTGCTCGCCCATGATGTTGCGCGCCGGGCCGGGCAGCTCGATCTCGACCGCGCCGCCGACGCAGATGGGCCGGTCGTATTGCGAGATCTGGTAGTTTTTCGGCGAGTCGGGGTAGAAGTAGTTTTTGCGGTCCCATTTGCAGACGGGCGCGATCTCGCAGCCGAGCATGAGGCCGGCCTTGATGATGGCGTCCACCGCGGCGCGGTTCATGACCGGAAGGGCGCCGGGGAGCGCGAGCACGGTGGGGTCGGTGAGCGTGTTCTCGGGCTCGCCGTAGCCGGCGGGCACGCGGGTGAACATCTTGGAGCGGGTCTTGATCTGGACGTGGACTTCAAGACCGATGACGGCTTCGTAGGTCATTTAAGAGGGAGGAAAAGGAGAGAGAGTTTAAACCACGGAGGACACGGAGAGCACGGAGGCTCAGACGATGCGGCGAGTGACGCCTTCCTTGAGGAGCGGCACGTTGAAGTTGATGAGGAGGCCCACGCGGCGCTTGGAGAGCTTCAGGTAGGTGATGAGCTGCGCCTCAAAGATCGGATGCATCTCCGTAACGGCCTTTAACTCCACGACCACCTGGTCCTCCACCAAGAGGTCGAGCCGGTAGCCCACCTCGATCAGATAGCCTTTGTAATTTACCGGCATCTCTTTCTGCCGCTCATAGCGAACTCCACGGAGCGTCAATTCGTGCGCGAGCGCCGCCTCATAAGCCGACTCCAACAAGCCCGGCCCGAGCACCCGGTGCACCTCGATCGCGGCGCCGATGATCTTCTCGGTCAGTTCCTCGTTCTCCATCTCCGTGTCCTCCGTGTTCTCCGTGGTTCAAAACTCACAGCACCGGCGTCCTCTTTACCCAATCATGCGCCGAGTCATACACGTGCGCCGCGGCCAATAGCTCGGCCTCGGCAAAGGGCTTCCCGATCAACTGCAAACCTATCGGCAAGCCTCCCGTGGTGAACCCACAGGGCACGCTGATCGCGGGCAGGCCGGCGAGGTTTACGCCGATCGTGTAGATATCCGCCAAATACATCGAGAGCGGGTTCTCCGTCTTCTCCCCGCGCTTCCACGCCGGCGTCGGCGAGGTCGGCGTCAAAATCACATCCACCTCGCCGTAGGCCCGGATAAAATCCTCGCGGATCAGCGTGCGGACTTTCTGCGCGCGGCCGTAGTAAGCGTCGTAGTAGCCCGAGCTCAGCACATAGGTGCCGAGGATGATGCGACGCTTCACCTCGGAGCCAAAACCCTCGGCGCGCGACTTGAAGTAGAGATCGAGCAGGTTCTCCGCCTCCGCGCTGCGATGGCCGTAACGCACGCCGTCGTAGCGGGCGAGGTTCGAGGACGCCTCGGCGGTCGCGATGATGTAGTAGGCCGCCAGCGCATACTGCGTGTGCGGAAGCGACACCTCGCGCACCTCGGCGCCCTTCGACTTATAAAACTCCACCGCGGCCTGCACCGCCGCCGCGACCTCGGGATCGAGGCCCTCGCCGAAGTATTCCTTCGGGATGCCGATGCGCAGCGGACACTCCCGCGGCGCCACGAGCGCGGCCCGGTAGTCGGGGATCTCGGCCTTGAATGATGTCGAATCGCGCTCGTCGTGCCCCGCGATCACCTGGAGCAAGATCGCCGCGTCCTCGACCGTGCGCGCGAAGGGCCCGATCTGGTCGAGCGACGACGCGTAGGCGATGAGCCCGTAGCGCGACACGAGCCCATAGGTGGGCTTGAGGCCGACCACGCCGCAGAGCGCCGCCGGTTGGCGGATCGAGCCGCCCGTGTCGGAACCGAGCGTCGCCGGCGCCTCGCCCGCCGCCAGCGCCGCCGCGCTTCCGCCCGAGGAACCGCCGGGGATGCGCGAGAGGTCGTAGGGGTTGGCCGTGGGTTTGGTCGCCGAATTCTCGGTCGAGGAGCCCATCGCAAACTCGTCCATGTTGAGCCGCCCCCAGAGCACCACGCCCGCGTCGCGGAGCTTGGTGGTCACGGTGGCATCGTAGGGGCTGACAAAGTTGCCCAGCATCTTCGACGAGGCCGTGAGCGGCTGGTCCTTCACCGCGATCACGTCCTTCAGGCCGATCGGGATGCCGTCGAGCGGCCCCCTCGCCTGCCCCGCCGCGCGACGCGCATCGGAGGCGCGGGCCTGCGCGAGAGCGTCCTCGGCGTCGTAGGAGTTAAAAGCCTGCACGCGGTCCTCGACGGCGCGAGTGCGGGCGATGACGGCCTCGGTGAGCGCGACCGAGCTGAGCGAACCGCTTGCAAGAGCGGCGGAGAGTTCGGCGAGGGTTTGGTGATGAAGCGGCGTGGCGGACACGGGAAACGAGGGGAAAAGCGGCCTTTATGGGCGGGCCGCGCCGCCGGGGACAACAATGTTATGCCGCCCGACCGCGACAGGGCGCCCCGCCCATGGCCTCGCACACAGCCCGCCTGATTCCGGCCCATCCCTTACATGAACAATATTCAACCGATGCGCCGCCCCCGCCAGTTCCCGCGCAGACCCGCCCAGCTCCTTAAGCGATGCTTTCCCGCGCAAAACCCTCCCCCCTGACACCGTCCATGAATCCCTACATCGCTGAAGTCCTCGACATCGTGGCCCGCCGCAACGCCGGCGAAGCCGAGTTTCTCCAAGCCGCCCACGAGGTGCTGGAATCGCTCGGGCCCGTGATCGAGCGCCGCCGCAAATACCGCGACGCCCGCATCCTCGAGCGCATCGTCGAGCCCGAGCGCCAGATCGTCTTCCGCGTGGCCTGGCTCGACGACGCCGGCCGCCCGCAGGTCAACCGCGGCTTCCGCGTGCAATACAACAGCGCCATCGGCCCCTACAAGGGCGGCATCCGCTTTCACCCGAGCGTCAACCTCGGCATCCTCAAGTTCCTCGGCTTCGAGCAGACGTTTAAAAACTCCCTCACCACGCTTCCCATGGGCGGCGGCAAGGGCGGCTCCGACTTCGACCCCAAGGGCAAGAGCGAGGCCGAGATCATGCGTTTCTGCCAGAGCTTCATGACCGAGCTCTACCGCCACATCGGCCCCAACGTGGACGTGCCCGCCGGCGACATCGGCGTGGGCGGCCGCGAGGTCGGCTACATGTTCGGCCAATACAAGCGCATCACCGCCGACTTCTCCGGCGTGCTCACCGGCAAGGGCATCAAGTGGGGCGGCTCGCTCATCCGCCCCGAGGCCACCGGCTACGGCGCGGTCTATTTCGCCGAGGAGATGCTGAAGACCCGTGGCGAATCCCTCGCCGGCAAGGTCTGCACCGTCTCCGGCTCCGGCAACGTCGCCCAATACACCGTCGAGAAACTTCTCCAGCTCGGCGCCAAGCCCGTCACGCTCTCCGACTCCGCCGGCACGATCCACGACCCCGCCGGCATCGACGCCGAGAAGCTCGCCTGGGTGATGGACCTGAAGAACGTCCGCCGCGGCCGCATCTCCGAATACGCCGCGCAGTTCCCCGGCTCGACCTTCCACGCCGACAAGCGCCCCTGGCACGTGCCCTGCGCCTGCGCCTTCCCCAGCGCCACGCAAAACGAGATCAACGGCGACGACGCCGCCACGCTCGTGAAGAACGGCTGCACGCTCGTCTCCGAAGGCGCCAACATGCCCTCCGATCCCGACGCCGTCGCGACCTTCCTCGCCGCCAAGGTCCTCTACGGCCCGGGCAAGGCGGCCAACGCCGGCGGCGTCGCCACCTCCGGCCTCGAGATGTCGCAAAACTCGCTCCGTCTCAGCTGGACCCGCGAGGAGGTGGACCGCCGCCTGCACGCAATCATGGTCAACATCCACGAGAGCGCCCGCGCAACCGCCGAGGAATACGGCCAGCCCGGCAACTACGTGCTCGGCGCCAACATCGCCGGCTTCGTCAAAGTCGCCGACGCCATGATCGAGCAAGGCGTGGTCTGACGGGAAAAACTTAACCACGGATTTCACGGATTAACACGGATTCAAACCGATCGCTTCGGTTTTAAAATCCGTGCCCATCCGTGCCATCCGTGGTTAAAAACTCCGCTTCACTCCGCGGTCCGATCCATCGCTCAAACCTTAACCGCGGATTTCGCGGATAGCGCGGATAAGACAGAAGTCCTTCCGCTCCTTTATCCGCGCCCTTCCGCGCAATCCGCGGTCAACAATTCCGGGGTTTTCTTCGCGGCCTTCGGCTCGTCCTTCGCGTCTTCGCGATAAAAACTAAACCCCATGCCCCCGCCCCACCCCGCCCCCCGCCCCTGCCCGCTCACCACGGGCCTGCCGCGGCTCGACGCCGTCATGCACGGCATCACCGCGGGCGACAACATCGTGTGGCTCGTGGACGAGTGGGAGGAATACCGCGCGCTCGTGCTCCCCTACGCCGCCGCCGCGCGCGCCTCGGCCTGCGATCTCCACTACTTCCGCTTCGGCCCCGACCCCGCCCTCGTCGAGGCCGACGCGCATACCACCGTCCACTCGATCGATCCCGCCAAGGGCTTCGAGCGCTTCGTGCGCGGCGTGCACGCCGTCATCGAGGCCGCCGGCCGCGGCGCCTTCTACATCTTCGACAACCTCTCCCACCTGGCGGAGGCCTGGACCTCCGACCAGAGCATGGGCAACTTTTTCCGCCTCACCTGCCCGCGCCTCTGGCGGCTCGAGACCGTCACCTACTTCGCCCTCCAGCGCGCCCGCCACGCCGAGCAGGGCGTGGGCCCGATCCTCCGCACCACCCAGTTCATGCTCGATATCGTGCGCGTGGACGAGCGGCTCTACGTCCGCCCGATCAAGGTCCCGCACCACGCCGACGAGTCGATGGACACCATCCACCTCTGGCGCGGCGAGGACTTCATCCCCGTGCGCGAGAGCGCCATGCTCGCGCAGATCCTCTCCCGAATCCGCGCGCCCAAGCTCCAGAGCGACGTGCGCGGCGGCTACTGGCAGCGCCTCTTCGACGAGGTGGACGGCCTCCTGCGCGACGAACGCGCCGGCCGCGCCGCGCCCGGCGCCCGCCCCGCCCTGCTCCAGCGCGTTCGCCTCGCCTTCGCCGTCCACCGCTCCGGCATCGCCCCGCTCGTGGAGCAGTTTCTCACCCTCGAGGACTTCATCGCCATCCGCCGCCGCATGATCGGCATCGGCTCCGTCGGCGGCAAAACCCTCGGCATGCTCGTCGCCCGCGCCGTCCTGCGCGAACGCGCCCCCGACCTCGCCGCCCGCCTCGAGGTGCACGACTCCTTCTTCGTCGGCGCCGAGGTCTTCGTGAGCTTCCTCATCGAGAACGAGGTCTGGTGGCTGCGCGAAAAACAAAAACGCGAGGAGACCTTCCTCAGCGACCTCGACGAAGGCCGCGCCCGCATCCGCCAGGGCCGTTTCCCCGCGCAGATCCTCGAGCAGTTCGAGAGCATGCTCGATTACTTCGGAGAGTCGCCCTACATCGTGCGCTCCTCCTCCGTGCTCGAGGACGCCCGCGGCAACGCCTTCTCCGGCAAATACGAGAGCATCTTCGTGGTAAACCGAGGCACGCGCGAGGAGCGCCTCGCCGCCCTGCTCGACGCCGTGCGCGAAGTTTACGCCAGCGTGCTCGGCGAGGAGGCCCTGCTCTACCGCAAGCGCCGCGGGCTCCTGAACAGCGAGGAGCGCATGGCGCTGCTCATCATGCGCGTCTCCGGCGCGCCGCACGGGCGCTACTTTTTCCCGCAGGCCGCCGGCGTGGGGCTCTCGCTCAACCCCTACGTCTGGCACCCCGATATCGATCCGCGCGCCGGCGTGGTCCGACTCGTCTTCGGCCTCGGCACGCGCGCAGTCGATCGCAGCGACGACGACTACACGCGCCTCGTCGCGCTCAACGCCCTCCACCGCCGCCCCGAGACCAGTTTCGAGGAAGCCTGCGAACACGCGCAGCGCCGCATGGACTGCCTCGACCTCTCCACCGGCCGCCTCACCTCGCTGCCGCTCCACGAGGTGCTGCGCGAAAAAGGCGCGGAGCTCCCGCTCGACCTCTACTGCACCGAGGCCGACGACGGCCACCCCTGGGTCACCTTCGACGGCCTCCTCCGCGACTCGCCCGTGCCCGCCGACCTGCGCCGCATGCTCGCCGTGCTCGAGGAGGCCTTCGGCGCGCCGGTGGACACCGAGTTCGCGCTCAACTTTCTCTCCGACGGCAGCCACCGCATCCACCTCTTGCAGTGCCGCACCTTCCAGTTTCAACGCGTCACCGCCGGCCTCGCCGAGCCCTCCGCCAATCTCGCCCGCCGGCCGTTGCTCAGCGCCGGCGGCGCCGTTATCGGCGTCAGCCGCGAGCTGCGCCTCGCCCGCGTGATTTACATCGTGCAGGAGGCCTACGCGCGCCTCCCCGAACAGACGCGCTACGCCGTGGCGCGCGTGATCGGCCGCCTCTGCCGCCGGCACGACGAGGCCACGGGCGGCCTGCTCCTCGTCGGCCCCGGCCGCTGGGGCACCTCCAGCCCCGCCCTCGGCATCCCGGTCTCCTTCGCCGAGATCAACCACGCCTCCGCGATCTGCGAGATCGTGGCCATGCACGAGCGTCTCATCCCCGACGTCTCCCTCGGCACGCACTTCTTCAACGACCTCGTCGAATACGACACGCTCTACGTCGCCTACTTCCCGCAGAAGAGCGGCAACCTCATCGACAGCGGGTGGTTCGAGGCCGCGCCCAACCGCCTGCTCGCCGAGGAGCCCGACGCCGGCGATTTCGCCGACGTGATCCGCGTGATCGACTGTTTCGACCCCGCGCAGCCCGACGTCTGGCTGCGCGCCGACGCCACCGCGCAGCTCGCCGAGGTTTTCTCCGTGCCCGCGTCACCGCCCTCCGGGACGGCGGCCTGAGCAACGCGGAGGACTCCCCATGGGGCGCCTTCCCCCGCGCCGCGCGCCGTCCCACGCCCGCAGGCGCCGACGCCGCGATGGTCTTATCTTGGCCGGATGAAAACCCATACGCCCGCCCGCCCCCAGACCACCTCGGCCCCTCGACAACAATCCGCCGAGCAGCCGTCGCAAAAATCCGGCTCCGCCTCCAAGCGCGCCGACGCCGCCGCCAAACGCGGCGAGCCTCTCACCGCCGACAAGCGCTCCGAGCGCTCACCGAAGCAGGAGAATCTTTAAACCGTTGAGGCGGGTCGGGCCGCCGGGCCCGCCGCCGGTGCCGCGTTCACGCCCCGTCCCGCTCCCCGGATGCCGCCAACACCGGCTCGCCGGATGCCGGGGCGAATTCGCCGCAGTCCTCCAGCCACGCTTCCACCAGCGGCATCTCCGCGCCCTTCACCAATCCGGCGCTCGCCATCGCCTCCCAGCAACGGTGGACGTTTCCGGCCAGCTCCCGCGGCCCCGCGCGCAGGGTGAGTTTTTCCAGCAGCACACGGATCTCCTCGTTGCGCAGATAGCCCACGCACTCGTCCTCGAAATCGCGCAGCAGGCTGTGCTCGTTGCGCAGTTGGTGCACGTCGGCGGCGTGAAACTCCAGCTCGTGCCCGAGCTCCCAGAGGCAACGCTGGGCCACGAAACCGCGCCAGATGTCCGTCATCCGGAACGAGCAGTGGCTCGGCAGGTAGAGCAGCGGAAACACGTCGCTCCACCACCAGGTGTTTTGGCTGTTGAAGGGACACCAGACGCCCGCGGGCAACAGGACGCTTGCGCGGTCCTCGAACGTGAAGTCGTGATCCATCACCAGGCGCCACACCGCATCCACGTCCGGCGCGCCGTTGGCCAGTCCCTGCTGGATCGGCGCCTCCACCCGCACCGTCTCCGGCCCCGGCGCATAGCGATCCGCCAGGCGGTCGCGCACGCGGTCGAGCGGCAGTCCGCGCGGCCAGATCGGCCGGTCGGTGAAAAGCGAATAGACGTTCGCCCAGCCCGAGCCGCCGGGCTCGTGCGGCAACAGGCGCCGCGCCTCCACCTCCCTCGGGCGCGGCTCCCAGCAGGCCAGCGGCGCGTTGTCGTCGTCGGTCTCGTAGAGCCGCGTGCAACCGCGCGCCATCGCGAGCAGATAGCCCAGATTCTTGCGGGCGTAGTGCCGCTCCGGCAACGAACCCGCCAGGCGAAAGGGCAGCTCGCGCTGGGTCGCGATCGACACCAGCTCCGCCGGGGCCAGATCGAAGCTCGCCGGCCCCTTGCGGTCCCCGACCACCACCCACGCGAGCCCATGGCGCCGCGCCGCCTCGGCCAGCCGCCGCATGCACCCGGTGGGCGGTTGGATCGAGGTGACGACGATCATGGTGTCGGAGTCGGCGGGGTGGTGGTCGGGGATCGGGTTCATCGGGAGCGGGCGAGTTCGAAGAGGATCCGCAGCGATTCGCGCACGGCGCTGCGGCCGACCGTGGGCCGGTCGTTGACGTAGAGAAAGGGCACCTCCGTCCACCGATAGGCGTGCATCATGTGGCGGATCTCCGTCTGGAAAAAATTCGCCCGGCTGCGCACTCCGCGCGCCACCACGTGCTCGAGCGCCGGCCGCGCGAAACACTCGAAGCCGCCAGTCATGTCGCTCATCCGGCTGCCCAGCAGCGCGCGCGCCATCAGCGTGCCGCCGTAGCTCAACACGCGCCGCGTGATCGGGCTGTCGTGCCCGCCGCCGGGGGCGAAGCGCGTGCCGCCCGCGAACTCGTAGCCCTCCTCCATCGCGGCGAGAAACTCCGGTATCTTCTCCGGCGGATGGCTGAACCCCGCGTCCATCTCGAGGGTCCAGCGCGCGCCGCTCGCGAGGGCGGCGCGGTAACCGGCAAAATAGGCGTCCACCACGCACCGGTTCTCCGGCGCCCACACCACCGCGAAACGCGGGTCGCGTCGCGAATGCGCCTCGACTAGCGCCCGGGTCTCGTCGCGCGACACGCGGTCGAGCACGCCAAACCAAAGATCGTCCGGCCCCATCCGCCCCGCCACCTCGCGCATCAACGCGGTGACGGAATCGGCCTCGTTGCCCAAGGGAGTGACAATCGCCAGACGCACGCTCATCGCCCCGCCTCCGTTTGATCGTTTCGCTCCGCCACGAGCCCCGGCCAGTGCAGCGCTTCCCGCGCCGCAACCAAGATCGACGTCCCCGCCACGCGGTGCAGATGCGGCAGCCCGCCCGCGTGATCCCGCGCATCCTTCACCTGCCGCCCGTTCGCGTAGTAGGCCACGATCCGCGGCTCCCCCTCCGCCTGGTGAAACAGGTTCGTCCGGTCAAACAACCGCGGCGCCTGCGCCGCCACGGCGTCGCAGACCACGACCGGCCCGCTCCGCTCGACGGCCTCCGCCAGGTGCCTCACCACCGTCTCGATCGGTTCGCGGGTGCCCAGCGCCGGCGCCCGCATCCGGTCCACCGCCGCGCCGAGATCGTTCCCCCGCGCGAACGCCAGGATGGAGACGAGCACGAGCGCGGCCGCCCAGCCGAGGGTCGGGCCCGCGCGCTCCCCCCGGGCGAAATACAGCGCGCCCGCCAAGGGCCAGAGCAGCGCCAGCGCGTAGGGGAAACCGTAATACGAAGCCAGGGCGCCGGCGTAAACCGAGGCCGCCAAGACGTGCAGCAGCGCCCAGGGCACGAAAGCCAGATAGCCCGCGAGGGGCCACCAGCTCCGACGCCACGCCGCCCAGGCGCCACACACCAGCGCCGGCGCCCAGAGGTAGGCCCTCTCCTCCCAATAAAGCCGCAGACGCCCGGCCAACATCTCGCCGTCGATGTGCGCAAACAAAGGCTCGCCCAGATACACCCGCGCGAAAGCCCGGTCGCCCGGAAAGCCGAGCCGCATGATGAGCAGGGCCGCCACGCTCGCCGCGAAACCCGCCGCCGCAAAGCCCAGCCAGCGCTTCGTCTCCGCCTCGCGCGGCGCCGTCCACGGGCGCCAGCCGCGGAGCACCGCCATCACCAGCAGCAGCCCGCAAAGATGAAACCCCATGTCCTCGCGGATCGAGACCGCGCCCGCGAGACAGACCCAGGCCGCGGGCATATGGCCTCGATGCAGCGCGAGCAAAAAGCCCAGCCCCAGCGGCACCAGCCAGGTCTCGAAATGGGGAAACACATTGCACGCGAGCAGCACGCCGTTGAAGGCCGCCAACAACACCAACGCAGCCCCCGCCGCCCCCGCCGCCCAGGCCGCGCCCGCGCCATCGCTTGCCCTCCGCTCCGCCGCGCCCGCCGTCCGCAGCTCTCGCACCAGCAGCCACACCACCCCCGCGATCGCCGCATGCTTCACGCCCTCGAGCACGCCGAGCCACACCGGCATCGAGACCGGCAGCAGCCAGCTCGGCAGCGACAGGAGCCACAGTCCCGGGGAGAAATGTGTCGCGTAAAACCGTTCCCCGATCGCGCCAAACACCACCGCCGAGGGATTCTCCAACACCGGCCCGTTGCGGTGCGCCAACGCGCCATACCAGCCCGCGTCGAAGAGGTAGGGGACGCCGCGATAAAAGTGATTCCAGATCAGCGCGAAGTGGGCCGCGCCCGCGATCGCCATCGCCACCCAGAGCAGGAAAAGCCCCGGCCGCGCACCCGGCCCTCGCGCCGACGACGCCACGCCGATCGCCCGAGACTCGGGCGCCACGACCGCGCCGCGGGGCCGCCTGGGAAGAGTGCTTGGAATGCTGCCGGCGGGATTCATCGATCCCGCAGTCTGTCGCATGCGCCCTCTCGCCGGTAGCGAGGGAGCCGCCCTGCTCCCCTACCCGGAGACGCTCAGCCCCCGTGGTGGAGGCCGACCCCATTTCCGCCGCTCAGGCCGCGCCGCCCCCGAGCACGTGGTCCAGCACGTCCGCCGCCGAGTAGCCGCCGGCCCCCGGCGCGAGGAAACGCGCGATGCCCGCGGCCTCGGCTCCGGCCGTGATCAAGGCCGGCTCGGTCCAGTCCGCTCCGCCCGCGGGACCGCCCGCCACGCCGCGGCGCAGTTGCCCCAGCCCCACCGCCGCGAGCAAGCCGTTGCAGAGGCACTTGCGCCCTTCGGCCTGCGCGCGCTCGCCGCCCTTCTCCACAAACTCCTCCACCGGCTCCGCCGGGCAACGGTAGCCGATCTCGCCGTCGGGCTTCACGAACGCCTCGCGCAAATAGCCGAGGTCGCAGCGGCGCTCGTGCTGCGCGTAAACCTCCGGCTCCGAGAGGCTCCCCTCCATATCCAGCACCTTGAAAGGAAACCCGGTGGGCGAGGCGAAGGCGTCGGTGAGCACACGGACTCGCCCCTCCCGGCTCAGCTCGCAGGCCCGGGCCTTGATCCCCGGCGAAAGCCCCGACTCCGCGCAAAACGCGAAGGCGGTGCCGATCTGCACCCCCGCCGCGCCGCGCGCCAGCGCATCCGCCAGCCGCTCCGGCGAGGCGCGCTCGCCGCCGAGCCAAAACGGCAGCCCGAGCGCGCGGAATTTTTCCAGCTCCGGCTCGTCGCGCGGGCCATACACCGGCTGCCCGTCGGCCGCGACCGCCCCGCCTCGCGGAGGGGCGTTGTGCCCACCGGCGGCGGGGCTCTCGATCACGAAACCATCCACCCGCCCGCTCGCCTTGCGCGCCAGCGTGGTCGCGAGCGCCGCGGAGCTCACGATCGCGAAAAAATCCGGCCGCTCCATTCTCGCCGGCGGCTCCGCCAGCCACTCGCGCGGATCGAAACGCATGCGCACCGCACCGCCCTCCGCGGTTCCGGTCGTGTCTAGCACCAGCTCGGCCGCCTCGCCCGCGGCGAACTTGTCCAGCACCCCGGGAATCGCGCGCGGCACCCCCGCCCCCATCAGCACGACGTTCACCCCGGCAAGCATCGCCCCGTAGAGCGAGGCCAGCGTGCCGGTCTGGAGTTTCTCCAACAAATTCACGCCCACCCGGCCCGAATGGCCCGACTTGGCGAGCCACACCTCGCAAAAATTCGCCAGCACCGCCAGCTCCACCCAGAGCCGCGAAGGCGTCGCCGAAGGCATCGGCACCGCCGCGAAGGGCGCGCCCGCGGCTTTGCCTCCGCCCACGAAATAGCGGTCCCAGACGCGCCGGGCCAGGGCCTGGTCGGGAAACGCGTCGCAGGCCCGCCGCAGTTCGCCGTCGGCGTCGCCCAGTTGCAAGCGACGCGCCAGCACGACCGGCAACAGGGTGCCCGACACCACCCCCCGCTGGCCGCGCGCCGCGACCGCGCGCGCCAAGCGCCAGCCCGAGACGGCCACACCCATACCACCCTGAATGATCCGAGGAAACGACATCGGACGATGAATAGCCCCCGGGGCCGGGGGGCCTAGGGCAAAGGCGTCGCGTAAATTGCCAAAAACACGCGCAGCCCCGCGGCGACGCCCGCCCGCCGAAACCGCGCCCGGCGCCCAGCCGTCGCTTGCCTCGCGCGCGCCCTTCGGGCGAGAGTCCGCGTCCCCCCTATGCGCATTGTCGTCACCGGTGGAGCCGGCTATCTCGGCTCCCACACCGTCCAATTTCTCGCCGACGCGGGCCACACGGTCGTCTCCGTGGACACCGCTCCCGCCCGCCACCCGAAGGTCGAGTGGCACGTCACAGACCTTCGCCGTCGCGAAGCGGCCTACGAATTTCTCCGCGGCGCGGACGCGCTCGTCCACCTCGCCAACCACAGCAACGCCAACAAAGCCGACGCACAGACCGTGCTCACGGAAAACACCGCGATGAACATGAACGTGTTCCAGGCCGCGCGGGAGCTCGGCGTGCGCCGCGTCGTGTTTTCCTCGTCGATTCAAGCGATCTCCGGCGGCCCCGTCGGCGCCGTCGGTCCCGGCAACGACTACCTACCGCCCGGGCGCCGGCAGATCCCTCCCCTGCCCCTGGACGGCACCTCGCCGACCCGCGCCGGCAACGCCTACGGCCAAAGCAAAATCATCGGGGAGCAACTGCTCGCCTACCACGTCGAGCAATCCGCGGGCGCCCTCGAGGGCGTGTCGGTGCGCTTTCCCTTCATCGCGCGCAATCCCGCGAAAATGCGCCGCTGGTTCAGCCCCGACAACGGCTACTCCACCGCCGAGTGCTACACCTGGGTCTGGATCGACGACGCCGCGCGGCTCCTGCGCGCCTGCGTTGAGACCGAGCGCTTGCCTGGCCACCGCGTCTATCTGCCCAGCGGGCCGATCCCGCCCGACTGGCCCGACGTCGAGACGCTCGCCCGCACCTATTT
>JAUWBD010000030.1 GCA_030605125.1 Verrucomicrobiota bacterium
GTCCGCGCCGCCGGCGCCTCGCTCGCCGCCAAGGCGCACATGCACGAGTTCGCCTACGGCATCACCGGTGAAAACCCGCACTACGGCGACTGCGAAGTGCCCGGCCACCCCGGCCGCAGCACCGGCGGCTCCTCCAGCGGCTCGGCCCTGCTCGTCAAAGCCGGCGTCGTCCCCTTCGCCCTCGGCACCGACACCGGTGGCAGCATCCGCGTGCCCGCCGCCTTTTGTGGCCTCTACGGCTTCCGCCTCACGCCCCGCCACCCTTGGATCGCCGACGGCGTCGCCCTCGCCGAATCGCTCGACACCCCCGGCTTCTTCACGACCAACGCCGCCGACCTCCGCACCCTCCTCGACGCGCTGCTTCCGCCCCCCCCTTCAACTTCATCTCCCAACTTAAACCGCCAGCCACGTGGGGCGTGGCTGGCTTTGCCCGGCCTCGACCCCGCCGTCGAGCGCGCCTTTCTCGCCGCCGCCCCGCGCCTCGCCGAGCCATTGCCCGAATCCACCGCCGCCGAGCTTCGCGCGCTCTTCGCCCCGGCGGCCGAGCTCTACGCCATCCTCGGCGGAGCCGAGACCTGGCGGCTCCACGCGCCCTTCTACGAACGCTACCGCGACTGCTACGACCCCAACGTCCGCACGCGCATCGACCGCGCGCGCACGCTCACCGGGGCCGACATCGCCCGCGCCCAGGCCAACCGCGACGCCATCACCGCCGCCTGGGCGTCCTTGTTTTCTGAATACGATTACCTCGTGCTCCCGGGCTCGCCCTGTCCCGCGATCACGAAGGCCGAGTGCACGGTCGAGATGCGGTCGCGCATCCTCGGCCTCACGGTGCCCGCGAGCATGGGCAGCCTGCCCGCCCTCGCCCTGCCCGTCCCGCTCCCCGAAACCGGCGGCCTCACCACCGCGCTCCAAGTCGTGGTGCCCACCATCCACAGCCCGGCCCTCCGCCACGCCCTCGCGCTGCACGGCTGAACTTGCCCTCTCACTTTTCGGGAAGGGGAAACGCGCCAAGGCCGCCTTGTTCGCGCAGCGCAATCACCCTCACCTCCTTGGCGACCAACAAATCCTTGTCCCGGGCCAGCGCTTCTTTCGCAGCGATGAGATCTTGGATCGACATGACGCGCACCGGCTTCCCACCGAGTCGCATCTCTCGCGCCTGAGCATTCAGGCGTTCAAAGCCTCCCACCCCCAGCACCTCTGAAAGCACATCCAGCACCCCCAGACGGGTGCGCAGGTAAATGTTCTTCAGCTCGGTGCCCGGAGGCGGCGCCTCCAAAAACGAGCGCTTCTGCGCCGTCATACGATGACGCGGGTCCAGGTCCTTCAAAAGCCGCCGGAGCCGCTCTATGTTCTCCGACGAGCAGACGATGCAAATATCGAGGTCCTGCGTCACGTAGGACGAACCGTGCAGCACCGCGGCATAGCCGCCGATCACCACAAACTCCACGTCCCCCCCCGCCAGCAGTTCAAGCAGCCTCGCGGTCTCTTGCACGCATCTCCTCCCCGCATTGTTTTAGTTCCAGCACCGTCCGCAAAGCAGCGTCATGTTGCCGTGCGCGCTCCTCCGGTGATAGCGTCAGATTATGCTCCACCATCTCCAGATCGATTCCCGCGCGAACAGCCTCGGCGATGACTTCTTCGACTGGCTTGAGCATAGACAAAGGGGAAACCAAGACAAAGGACCCCGCAACGACTTTTGGACTATCTCGAACCAAGCGCCAAGCCCCCCATGGCCCGCAGCCTGCTAAGATCCTGCCCCGCCTAGTCCCGTCATTGGTCATTGGTCATTCGTCATTCGTCATTCCGCGCCCCGCGCGGCCCCCTCTCATGCCCCTCACCCGCTTCTCCGTCGCCCCGCTTCACAAACTCACCCGCACGCTCGCCGCCGTCGCCATGGGCCGCGCCGCGCCCGACCTCGTCATCACCGGCGCGCGCCTCCTCTCCACCTACACCGACCGCATTCTCCCCGACCGCGAGCTCTGGATCAAAGCCGGCCGCATCGCCTGCGCCCAGCCCGCCGGCACCGCCAAGAAACACTTCGCCGCCTCCGCCACCCCGCGCGTCCCCCATTTCGACGCCGCCGGCGCCCTCCTCGCCCCGGGCCTCGTGGACCCGCACGTGCACATCGAGAGCTCGATGATGACCGCCTGCGCCTACGCCGAGGCCGCCCTGCTCAACGGCACCACCACCCTCTTCTGCGATTCGCACGAGATCGGCAACGTCTGCGACGCCGAGGGCGTCGAATGGATGCTCCGCGATACCCGCCAGGCCCCGCTCAACATCTACCTCACCGTCCCCAGCACCGTCCCCGCCACCTCTCCCAAGTTCGAAACCGCCGGCGGCGACCTCACCCCCGCCAAGATCGGCGCGCTCTTCGACCGCTGGCCCGAGGCCCTCGCCCTCGGCGAAAAAATGGACTTCGTCCAAGTCGCCCACGGCGACCGCCGCTCCCACGCCATCCTCGCCGAGGCCCTTCGCCGCGGCCGCCCCGTCTGCGGCCACATCTACGGACGCGAGTTCGTCGCCGCCGGCGCCGCCTCCGGCATCACCGACACCCACGAGGCCATCGACCGCGACATCGCCGACGATTTTTTGGAGAACGGCGTCTGGGTCTTCCTCCGCGGCGGCAATCCCTCCACCCCCTGGCACTCCCTCCCCGAGGCAATCAAGACCGTCACCGAACTCGGCGCCTCCACCAAACGCATCTGCGTGTGCACCGACGACCGCGACGCCGACGACCTCTTCCTCTTCGGTCTCGACTGGGTGGCGCGCCAAGCCCGCGCCGCCGGCCTCCCCGCCACCACCGCCTGGGCGGCAGGCTCGCTCCACCCCGCCACCCGCTACGGCCTCGACGGCGAGATCGGCGGCCTCGGCCCCGGCCGCCGCGCCGACCTCGTCCTGCTCGACGACGACCTCAAGCCCCACACCACCTGGTTCGGCGGCCAGCTCGTCGTCAAAAACCGCCGCATCACTCCGCTCCTCGACCGCGCCCTCTCCACCCGCTTCGCGTATCCGAAAAAGGCCTACGCCACGGTCAAGCTCCCGCCCGCCGCCCGCTCTGCGCCGCTCACCCCCGCGCTCCCAAAACGCGCCGTCACCGCCAACGTGATCCGCACCGGCCTGCCCGGCATCATCGTCCACCACGAGCGCCTGCGCCTCGAGCCTGCCTCCTCCTGGGCCGAGCACTTCGCCGCCCACGGTCTCTGCTTCGTCAGCGTGCTCGAGCGCCACGGCCGCTCCGGTGCGGTCGCCCACGGTCTGCTCAAAGATTTCGGCCTGCGCTCCGGTGCCGTTGCGAGCACGGTGGGCCACGACGCGCACAACCTCATCGTCGCCGGCACCAACGAGCCCGACATGCGACTCGCCGTCGAAACGCTCCGCACGCTCCGCGGCGGCGTCTGCGTGGTCAACCAAGGCAAGGTTCTCGCCTCCGTCGCCCTCCCCATCGCCGGCCTGCTCAGCGACGAGCGCGCCCCGGTGGTCGCGAGGCAAACCACGAAGCTCAAAAAGGCCTGGTCCGCCGCCGGCTGCACCCTGCCCTACATGGGTTTCAACCTGCTCCCGCTCTCGGTCATCCCCGCGCTCCGCCTCACCGACAAAGGCCTCGTCACCGTCCCCGGCATGCAGCAGCTCCCGCTCTTCGAGCCGGCGTAAAGCGGAGGAGAGGGCGGCCTTTGCAACGCGTGGGCAGAGACGGCTTGCGTGAGTATTCCTGCTTACCTCTTATCCGGCCCGTGTCGCCGTCTTTCAGGTCCCTCCTCCTTCCGCTCTTCGCACTGCTGTGCCTCGGTCAACTACCGGGCAGCCTCCTCGCCCACTCGTTCTCCGTAGGCGTGGATCTCGTCCAAGTCGCCACGTTTGCCGACCGCCCCCCGACAACGCTGGAGCTACCAATTATCAGCTCGGACCCCGACTCTCCGCCGGTAGGCCTCACCGCTTCCAACAACTCCTCAGGCTGGCTCACCACCACGGTCTCGACCGACTCCACCGGCAACCACTCCCTCCTTGTTTCCTGTGGGTATGACCAGGGTGCGGAACTAAGCGCACACGTCACGCTCACTGCGGGCGCGCACACCGTCACTCTCACGGTCAAGCGACTCTGCATCGCCGGCTTCAACATACCCAAGGCGCTTCTGTCGCCAGACAGGTCCAAGATCTACGCGCTCTACTGGGATACTGTCCTGCTCCTCGACGCCGCCAACCAGAACGTGCTCGCACGCGCCCGACTGCCGCTCCCTCTCGGCTTCGCACTGAGCCATGTAGGCCGCTCCCTCTCCTTTTCGGAAGACGGGACCGCGATTCACGTGCACCTCGCCGGTTTGCCCAGGCTGTTCCGATTCTCCCCCGGCGACCTCTCACCGCTCGACCACCTCCCCCTGCCGCCCGCCACGAGCGCCTCCGCGCAACGCTTGTTCGCGGGCGAACGGAACGGCTTGCTCTACTTTATCCGTTACGGGGCGGCCATCTCCCTGGGGTATTATTCAGAGACCTTCAGCTACCACCAGAGTGACATAGACATCGTCTCCCTCGCGTCGGGCGCTCTGGTGCAGACCTTCCGCTTTCCCGCACAGTCGCAGCCTGCCACGCTGGACGATCTCGTTCTGCATCCCAGCCGAGCCGAGCTGTGGGTGATCGAGCGCCTACAGGGGTCTTACATTTGGCTGCGGCGCCTCTCCCTCGATAACAACGGGCGCATATTGAATGAAGTGGGCGTCCCCCTGGCCTTGGGGCACGCCGATTCGCAGCTCCAACCATGGTATGAAGGCCGGCATCGGCTCCTCCTGCGCCGCGACGTGCCGGTGGCCACCTTGGGATTCAGAAGAATTGACGTTACGGAGGAGGCTCCTCGATTGGCCGGCTCCAATCCGCTGGTGCTCACCCTGCTCGCCAACAACGGAGTCGGCGCCAACGCCGACACGATCTACCGCATCGATACGAAAGAAAGTCTCCCCACGTCGCTCTTCCGCCGACCCGACGGCTATAACCCTCTCCCCGTGGCCTTGTCCGACGATGGCCGGGACCTGCTCGCGCTCGATGATCGCCCCAATCTGCCTCGAGCCATCTTTCTGCCGGCCGCGCTTGCGGCCCTGCCAAGCAAGCAAGCCCGCATCCCCCAAGATGGCCAGATCGCCGCGCCCACCGACCAGCTCTCTTGGTATTCGCTGCCGGGTGCGGATTACTACCGCGTCTTTCTCTCACTCGATGCCGCCGGGATATCCGCTCCCGAGCCCGATCCGTCCCTGCTGATCGGCGAGCCCACCGAAGCCAAGCTGACCCTAGCCTCCGCGCTCGAGCCCGGCGCGGTCTATCATTGGCGCGTCGATGCCGTCTTCGGCGACCGCACGGTGCAGGGGACGGTCCAAAGCTTCGCCATCGCCCACGCCCGCGTGGAAAGTCTGCCTCGTCAGGTCGCCACGCTTGCCGGCGCCCGCGTGCGCGCATTCTCGCTGCCGGTGACCACCACCGCTCCCGACACCGAATGGGAACTGGTGAGCGACCACCCTTCGATCATCGTCCACACGCGGAGCGGCATCGGTCCGGGTAGCGCGGACATCGTGATCGACGCCCTTGAGTTGCCGGTCGGTCAGACAGCGGCCGCTCTCCGACTCGTCACCGCGGATGGCTCCGTGCCGGTTTCGATCCTCATCGCCACCCGTGCGCCCCAAGTCGCCGAAGCCGTCCTCCGTCCCGGCACACCTCGCATCCTCGCCGTCGGCCCCGTGGTTTCCGTCTTCGGCGAATCATGCCGCTTCCTCTTCGTCCTCGACACGGCAGCAAAAGAGATCTCCCGCTGCGTCGTTCTCCCCTCCGCGACGCTCGACGTGTCCACCCTCATGCGCAGTTCCTGCGTGAGCGCGACCGCTCCGCTCCACATCCTTGGATCGAATTGGCGGCTCGGCGAATTCGATCCCGAGACGCTCGAGATCCGCCGAATCATCAACCATGTCGGCGAAGCCCGCGCGGTTCGGCCCGCCGACGATGGGCGACTGTGGATTCTCGACCGTAATCACACGCTCACCCGCCGCAACGCCGCCGGCACGGCCCCCGATCTGGTGCTGCCCGCCCTCGACGCCCGAGCGAGCTGTCTTTCGGCGTCGGGCACCACGCTGTTCACCCTCACGAACAACCAAACCTCCTCCAACGCGAGGTCGCAAACCATCCGCCGCTACGATGTCGAAGGCACGGCGTTGAAGCTCGTCGTCGAGCGCACCATCCCCGTCTCCGCCTTCACCAGCTCAAACGAGCAACTCATCCAAGGGCTCCATCCTTCACGGCTGGCTCATCGCGGCGTCATTTACGACGAGTGGCTCGAGCCCGTCTTTCAGGCGCCCGCCAGCTTCACCTTTCCCGGCACGGCCGTCGCCGCGCTCACCGGGGCGTTGCTCCAGATGGGCGACGACTACTCCGATGCCCGCGTGTTGCCGCCGGACTTTCCGCTCAACGCCCCGCTCGTGTTCGATCCCGAGACCGCGCAGCTCGTGTCTTTCGTGAACGGGCAGATTCACTTCGCCCCCACCTCCGCTTTTCCGGTAGCCGACGCCGGTTCCCTGTCGATCACCTCCGTGGGCGACAACCAAGCGGAGCTTGCGGTCCAGGACCTGCCGGTCCGCGGCGCTTGGCCAAGCCACCTGCTTCTGCGCGAGATCTCCTACCGAGCCACGGGCACCTCGGCCCCTTGGACCAATCGCTCATTCGACCTCTCGGCACCGATCCGCCTGCCGAACCTCTCTCCGGAGACGACCTACGAGACGCGCCTTCGCATCCTGCTCGCCAACACCGGACCGCTTTCTCCGTGGAAAGAGGCCGTCAGCTTCCGCACCACCGTGGCCCGCCCGGTGCGCGAAGGCCCCGCCTGGCCAAGGCTCAGCCACTTCGAGCCGGGAGACGAAGTGCTCCTGCACCTGCCGCTCACCGGCAAGAATCTCATATGGGAGGTCGGCGATCTGCCGCCGGGCCTCCACTTCGATCCCGACACCCAGACGATCCACGGTCGCGTCGAACAGCCTGGCAGCACCCGCATTCGGCTCACGGCATCGAACGATGGAGGGAGTTTCACCGAAACCATCCAAATCCGCGTCGCCGGCGACGCCCACAAGCGCCCCTTCGCCCGCTATACCGGCCTGATGGACATCTGGGGCGGGCCTCTCGCCGGCATCTGGCAGATCACCCGCAGCGGCGATCACATCACCGGCACATGGCGCGCCCCGCTCTTCACCCGATCATTCCGGGCCCGCCTCAGCGCCCCGGTCCTTATCAACTACTACGACGGCTTCACCAACTATGCCCGCTACGCCGAAACCCGCGTCAGCTACCAAGGCGTTCGCATCGACATGACGGCCCGCTGGAATCTCGACCATGATCGGATGGAGCTGTTCGTCGGCTTCTTGCACGACTGGGAGATCATCTCCAACGACACCACGCGCGACACCGGCCTGGCCTCCTATTGGTCCGCGCGAAACCAACCTCACCCGGATGCGGGTCGCTATACGGCCTTGCTCGCGCCCGGGGAGGAGGACGGCCCGCACGGCGCGGGTTTCGTTCAGGTGAATCTAGCCCCTGACGGCACCGCCCGCCTCAGCGGCGAAACCGCGCTAGGGCAGAAATTCACCCAAGCCCTCGCCCTCTCCAACCGGCATAGCCAGCCCTTCTTCTATGCCAAGGGCCTTACCCTCGCGCTGGGTGAATACCAGCTGGTGCACGACATCGCACCCGGCCCCCGTCTCATTGGCGAATGGGTCTGGGCGCGCGACGAAAGCCGCAAGGCAAACGCCTACCCGAATGGCTTTATCCAAGAACTCTTGCTCTTCGGCGCACCGCTGCCCCCGACAGGCAAAAAAGCACCCGCGCTCAACCCCTTTGCCAACGACGAAGGGCGCGCGAATTTTCTCCTCCATGGCGGCGGCCTCGAGCGGCTCTCCGAACCCGTCGCCCAAAGCCTGACGCCCACCGCCACCGGACTGCGCGCTCCCAAGGCAGGCTCGCCCGAAAACCCCAATCGCGTCTCGGTGAAGCTCAACACCGGGACCGGCCTCGTCACCGGCTCCGCCGCCATCCTCAACGCCACCGGCACCCGGATGGTCCGCAACCAAAGCTTCCGCGGCATGTTCCTCAAAGACCCCTTGGGCGACGGACGCGACTACGTCGGCGGCTACTTCCTTCTGCCCGACGCCAAAGGCCTCCGCCAATCCGGCCTCCTCGAAATCAGCGAGCCAGACCTGGAGCCAGAATCCTTGCTCGAGCTTGAGACGCCGGAATCCCTCCCGCTCGCGCCCTGATTTTCGCGCAACCGAGCTGCCATACTTTAGGCGCAAGCCCACGCCCCCTCCGCTCCGCCGTCGCGTGTTCTCCACGCCGCGCTCCGCCTCACCGACAAGGGCCTCGTCACCGTCCCTGGCATGCAGCAGCTCCCGCTCTTTGAATCGTGACGCTTCCCTCCGTCGCCTCCCGCTGCTAGGCACGGGGTCGAATGCGGATTCGCGATTTCACCCCAGCGGACACCGAGGCGCTCGCCGCGCTGTATCGCGACGCCGTGCGCGAAATCGGCCCCCAAGCCTACACGCCCGCACAGGTGGACGCTTGGGCGCTTTATCCCGAGGATCTCACGGAGTTCTCCGCACGTCTTTCGCGCGGCACGACCTTGGTGGCCGAATCGGAGCAAAGGGCCGTGGCCTTCGGTCAGCTCGATCCGGCCGACCACATCGCGTTCCTCTACACCGCCAGCGCCTTCGGGCGTCGCGGACTCGCGACCGAGATCTATGGCCGGCTCGAGGCGCGCGCCGTCGCGCAGGGCGCACGTTTCCTCGACACCGAAGCGAGCAGGATCAGTCGCGGATTGTTCGCGAAGCTGGGATTCGCCCTCCGCGAGGTCGAGCGCGTTACCCGATACGGGGTCGAGTTTGAGCGCTTCCGCATGCGAAAGAAACTCGAAGCGTAGTCATTCCAACAAGGAGAGGGCGGTGCCGCCCGCCCATCGTTGCTCCTCCGGTGACGCCCACTCCCCCGCCGCCCCCTTCCCCGTCTCCTCCGCGACCTTCGGCTCGATCTTTGCGTCTTCGCGTCAAAAATCCGCGTCCTCCCATGCTTCAACGCCTCTTCAAACTTCGCGAAAACGGCACCACCGTGCCGCGTGAGATCGTCGCCGGCTGCATCACCTTCGCCGCGATGGCCTACATCTTGGCGGTCAACCCCTCCATCCTCATGAACGGCTTCGGGGCCGATCCCGCCATCGGCTCCGACCCCGCCGCCGAGTCCCACCTCGCCGTGCGCGCCGCGCTCACCGCCGCCACCGCGCTCACCGCCGCCATCGCCACCTTCCTGATGGCCGCGCTCACCAACTTCCCCCTCGCCCTCGCGCCCGGCATGGGGATCAACGCCTTCTTCGCCTTCACCATCTGCATCGCCGCCGGCGTGCCCTGGCAACAGGCGCTCGGCATGGTCTTCGTCAACGGCGTGCTCTTCCTCGTGCTCTCCCTCACGGGCATCCGCGAAAAGATCATCCACTGCATCCCCTACTCGCTCAAAATCGCCATCACCGCCGGTATCGGCATCTTCCTCGCCTTCATCGGCCTCGAAAACGCCGGCATCGTCGTGGACCACCCCAAAACGCTCGTCGGCCCCGGCGACTTCACCTCGCCGCCCGTTGCGCTCGCCCTCGCCGGGATCATCCTCACCGCCGTGCTCGTGGTGCGCCGCGTGCCGGGCGCCATTCTCCTCGGCATCGTCGCGATCACCCTCGCCGGCCTCCTCGTCCCCGACGGCAAGGGAGGCAACGTGACCGCGCTCCCGCCCGTCTCCGGGCTCGTCTCCGCCCCGCCCTCGCTCGCGCCGATCTTTCTCCAGCTAGACCTCTCCTTCCTCGCCGACTTCTCCGCGCTGCTCAAGGCCCTGCCCTTCATCCTCACGCTCCTGCTCGTCGATCTCTTCGACAACCTCGGCTCGCTCATCGGCGTCACCAAACGCGCCGGGCTCCTCGACCGCCAGGGCCGCCTGCCCAAGGCCGGCCGCGCGCTCGTCGCCGATTCCTGCGCCGCGATCCTCAGCTCGCTCTTCGGCACCAGCACGGTCGTCACCTACGTCGAGAGCTCCTCCGGCGTCGAGGCGGGCGGGCGCACCGGCCTCACCGCCGTGACCGTCGGCGTGCTCATGCTGCTCGCGCTCTTCCTCACCCCGCTCTTCCTCGCCATCCCCGCCGCCGCCACGGCGCCCGCGCTTATCCTCGTGGGCGTGTTCATGCTCCAGTCGGTGGTCGAGATCGAGTTCAACGACCTGCGCGTCGGCATCCCCTGCGCGCTCGTCATCATCGGCATCCCGCTCACCTTCAGCATCGCCGAGGGCATCGGCTTCGGCCTCGTCTCCGCCGCGCTGCTCGCCCTCCTCGCCGGCCGCCCCCGCGAGTTCCCCGCGCTCGGCTACATCCTCGCCGCCGTCTTCTTCCTCTCGTTCTTCAAAATCTTCCCCTTCCACGTCAGCCACTGACCCCGGGCCCCTCCCGTATTCAGTATTTAACCACGGATGGCACGGATGGAACCACGGCGGGCCCGCCTATCCGCGCCCATCCGCGAAATCCGCGGTTCTGTATTCTTCCGAAAGCGATCCATTTAACCGCGGATAGCGCAGATGAGCGCGGATAAAACCGTCTGAATCCGTGCTCATCCGTGCCATCCGTGGTCAAAAAATCTGCGCCTCCCTCGCCTTTGCTCCCTGGAAATTCCGGTTCGCGCTGCTCCCGGTCGGTCCGTAGTTCTTTCCGCTCCCTCCGATGTCCGCCGCCTCCTTCGATCCCGCCAGCGCCGTCCCGCCCGAGTTCGCGCCTCTCGTCCGCGAGCTCCAGCACGCCACCGGCGCGATCCTCAAGCCCACCGCGCTTGAGGAGCGGCCGCTCTACGGCACCACGCTCTACATCGCCAACTGCGTCCTCGACACCCGCTACGGCCTCTTCCGCGCCTACGTCTTCCAGGACGTAATCGACAAGCACTACATCATCGCCCTCGCCCACGGCGACGTCACCACCGCGGCCACGCTCTACACCCGCCTGCACTCGAGCTGCGTCACCTCCGAAACCCTCCGCGGCTGCGATTGCGACTGCGTGCAGCAGCTCGAGGGCGCCTTCAAGGTCATCTCCGAAAAAGGCAACGGCGTGCTCTTCTACCTCCTCCAGGAAGGCCGCGGCGTCGGCTACGTCGGCAAGGCCCGCGACCGCATGCTCGTGCAGGCCTCGCTCGACCAGGTGTCCACCTTCGCCGCCTACGCCGCCATGGGCCTCGAGAAGGACCACCGCAACTACGAGAACATCTCCCACATCTGCTACCTGCTCGGCATCCGCGCCTCGTGGATCGTGCTCACCAACAACCCCGACAAGGTCAACGCCCTCCGCGACCAGGGCCTCGTCGTCGCCGGCACCGAGACGCTCGAGTTCGAGCCCTCGCCCTTCAACCTCGCCTACCTCAGCTCCAAGGCCGCCGGCGGCCACATCCTCAAGCGCCCGCA
The DNA here is from genome assembly GCA_030605125.1 of Verrucomicrobiota bacterium. GTDB lineage: Bacteria > Verrucomicrobiota > Verrucomicrobiia > Opitutales > Opitutaceae > IMCC26134_A. Next base: position 11,491 of record JAUWBD010000030.1, read on the forward strand.
CGAGACCACCGTCAAACGCGCCCTCCCGCCCGAGCCCGTCAAACCCTTCCGCCCCCACGCCCTGCCCGAGGCGCGGCGCTTCATCTACTCGGCGAGCTACTTCCTGCCGATGAAGCCGGTGGACAACGACATCCTCCTCTCCGAGCTCCAGTTTCGCGAACTCTTCGGCAAGGACCGCATCGACCGCTACATGTCGGGGCCGAATCCGCTCGTCCGCGGCTACCGCGTCATCCGCGACCACCGCTACTTCGTCACCATCAATCCCGAGGCCCTCGCGCTCCACAAGAAGACGCAACCCGACGACCCCATCCTCGACCTCCTCACCACGCCCTACTGGTTTCGCGTCCACGTTTACTACGACATCGTCACCAGCCAGGACTACGTCGTCCTGACCCACGGCCACCCGCGCGTGCACGACGTCCCGGTGGTGCGCCTGCACAGCGAGTCGCTCTTCAACCGCTTCCCGCTCCGTCAGGCCGAGAACCGCGACAAGATGAAGCACGCCGTGAAACACATCGTGAGCTACGGCGTGGGCGCGATGTTGCTCGTCTATAACGACGGCCGCGGCGCCGGCTTTGGCGCCTACGCCGCCGACCGCATGATGACCGAGACCGGCCAGGCCCTGAGCAGCAACGAGGCCTACAAGAAGCTCGGCATCGGCTACGACAGCCGCGACTACGAGGCGGCCTTCACGCTCCTCAAGCACCACATCCCGAACGAAAAGATCCAGATGGTGATGAACAGCCCCGGCAGCCTGGTGAAGAAGCCCGAGTATGCCGAGGCCTTGAACCGCCAGCGCTTCGACGTCGAGAAGTGGATCTTCCTCGACGACGACGCCGTCGGCGACTGAGCCGCGCTGGGAGCCCCGCCTGATCCCTTCGCGATCTTCGGCTCGTCCTTCGGGTCTTCGCGTCGAAAACAAGGTCCCCCTCCCGTGCCCCCGCCCACCCTCTATCCCGACGCCGTCTGCGAGGCCTGCGGCGTGTTTGGCGCCTTCCGCTTCGACGGCGAAACGCTCTGCGCCGAGTGCTACGCCGGGCGCGGCTCCTGTTGCTCCAGCGAATTCAGCGGCGCTTCGCCCGGCACCCCTCCGCCCCGCGACCACGCTCCCGCGGAAGATTGCAAACCCCTCGCCTGAGGCTCTTTCTTCTTCGCGGCCCTTCGCGCCCTTCGCGGTTGAACATCCGGGCGCGGCGGGCTCCGCCATGACCTTCCTCTACATCGGCCTCGGCCTCTGGCTCCTCGCCAAACTCGTCCCCTACCTCGTCGCGATCTTCGAAAAGGAACCCATCCGCAACGACACCGTGCCGCAGGTTTACGACCCCGCCACCTGGAAGTCCGCCCGCTACGAGAAGAAACTCGCCGAGGCGCGCGCCGCCGGCCTCGCCCTGTGCGGCAGCCGCTTCACCGGCCGCCACGGCAGCGTCGTCAAAGGCTACGTCCTGCTTCACCTCACCCCCGACCACCGCATTGCCGTCGCGCTCATCTCCGCCCGTATCTGCGGGCTCGAGATGAACAAGGTCGAGGCGCGCAGCGTCTTCACCGACGGCACCGCCCACTACACCATGGATACCGCCGTGGTCCCCGACTTCACGGGCGTCATCACCAAGGACACCTGTTTCGACGGCTCGCTCGTCGAGGTCCTCGCCCTGCACGAGCGGCGGCTCGCCGAGCTCGCGAAACCCGTGGTGGCGCTCCAAGCCGAGCGCGCCTTCGACACGTTGGAGGAGGCCGAGGCCCGCCGCGGCGAGGCGATGGTCGCCGGCGGCTTCGCCACCTGGGCCGACCCCGCCCAGACCAAGCTCCGCCGCACCTGGAAAGGCGTCCGCGCCACTGTCCGCGCCAACCGCGAAAGCAACCGCCGCCTCGTCGCGGAGCAGACCGCGAAGAACAAAGCAAAGGCGAAGGCCAAAGCACCCGCGCCGCGCACCCCCTGAGCGGCAAGCCCGGCGCTTTGATTTGGCGTGGAACGCGTTGTTCTCACCGCGTTGACGCGGCGAAGCCGCGCCCGCAGCCGCCCGCAGCCGGCGCGTTGAGGACAAACGCGCTCCGCCTTCCAGCCGCCGCCGGCGTGAGAGCTATCAGTCGGGAGGGGGGCGCGTCATCAGGTGTGCTGTAGCGTTAGGGTAGAGCGCTGTCGCGATTGCTTTCCTCCTCCGAGTTTGAATTCATCGGACGTTTGTGCCGCCGCCCGGCCTGCGCGGGCGGTCGCCGCCTTCCACCCCTCCATGCACTTCATCGACTGGCTGATCGTCGTCCTCCCTGTTTTGCTCGTTTTGAGCGTTTCGGTTTACTCGAAGCGCTATGTTCGAGGGGTGGTGGACTTCCTCGCCGCCGGCCGTGTGGCCGGGCGCTACGTCATCTCCGTCGGCGACATGACGGCCGGTCTCGGCGTCATCACCCTCGTCGCCCTCGTGGAGGCCAAATACCAGGTCGGCTACGCGCTCACCTTCTGGGAATACCTCGTGGTGCCGGTCGGCATCATCATGGGCCTGACGGGCTACTGCACCTACCGTTTCCGTGAGACGCGCTCCCTCTCCATCGGCCAGTTCCTCGAGATGCGCTACAACCGGCCCTTCCGCATCGTCGCCGCCTCGCTTCGCACGCTTTCGGAGATGTTGACCAACGCCATCGGGCCTGCGGTCGCGGCCAACTTCTTCATCTATTTCCTCGGCCTGCCGCACAAGGTGATGATCGCCGGCATCAACCTGCCCACCTTCGCGCTCGTGGTCGGCCTCGTGCTCTGCCTCTGCCTCGTCGTCATCTGGCCGGGCGGCCGCATCTCGCTGCTCATCTCCGACTCCTTCCAAGGCCTGATCGGCTACCCGATCTTCGTCATCATCGCCGGCTACATCTTCCTCAACTTCAACTGGGGCGACACCATCGCGCCGGTGATGATGGACCGCGTGCCCGGCGAGAGCTTCCTCAACCCCTTCGACATCTCCCAGCTGCGCGACTTCAACATCTTCGCGCTCGTGGTCGGCATCATCAGCCAGGTGCTCAATCGCGCCAGCTGGATCGGCAACGACACCAGCGGCTCCGGCCGCACGCCCCACGAGCAAAAGATGGCCGGCATCCTCGGCCAGTGGCGCAACGGCTTCTCCGGCCTCATGTGCCTCCTCGTGGCCATCATGATCATCACGCTCATGACGCACGCCAAGTTCGCCGACAAGGCCTACGAGATCCGCCACGAGCTCACCCGCCAGGTCGCCGCCGAGGCCGTCGCCGATCCCGGGCTGCGCGCCGAGCTCGGCGCCCGCATGGCCGCCCTGCCCGTGCAGCGCCACCAGATCGGCGAGGATCCCCCGCTCTCCCGCGCCAACAACGTGGACACCCTCTACATGGACACCGCCCGCGAGACGCTCGGCGGCACGCCCGAGGGCAACCTCCAGTTCCAAAAGTTCCGCACGCTCTACAACCAGATGATGATGCCGGTGGCGCTGAAAAACCTGCTCCCGGTCGGCCTCATGGGCCTCTTCTGCCTGCTCATGATCATGCTCATGCTCTCGACCGACGACTCGCGCGTCTTCAACGCCGCCTCGACGATCATCCAGGACGTGATCCTGCCCCTGCGGAAGACGCCCTTCACCCCGAAGCAACACCTCTTCTGGCTGCGCGCCTGCTCGGTCGCGGTCTGCGTGTTCTTCTTCGTGGTCTCGCTGTTCTTCGTGCAGCTCGACTACATCAACATGTTCCTCACGATCATGACCGCCATGTGGCTCGGCGGCGCCGGCCCGATCATGGTCTTCGGCCTCTACAGCCGCTTCGGCACCACCACCGGCGCCTTCTGCTCGCTCATCTTCGGCTCCGGCATCTCGATCGGCGGCCTCTTCGTGCAGCGCAACTGGGCCGATGTGATCTACCCCTGGCTCCAGACCCATGGCTGGGCCGATCCCTTCGGCCGCTTCCTCGAAAACGTCTCGGGACCGCTCAATCCCTACATCGTCTGGAAGATGGATCCGGTTAAATTTCCCATCAACAGCTACGAGCTCTACTTCATGGCGATGATGAGCGGCATCGTGGCCTACGTCGTCGGCTCGCTCCTCACCTACAAAAAGCCCTACAACCTCGACCGCCTCCTGCACCGCGGCATCTACGACGTCGAGGGGCACCTCAAGACCAAGACGCCGTGGAACATTCGCACCATGTGGGGCAAGCTCGTGGGCATCACCCCCGAATACACCCGCGGCGACAAGATCATCGCCTGGTCCGTGGTGGGCTACGCCATCGTTTACAAGTTTGGCCTCTGCTTCCTCGCCGTGCTGATCTGGAACATGATCCGCCCCTGGCCGGCGCACTGGTGGAGCACCTACTTCTTCGTCACGAGCCTGGTGGTGACCGGCATCGTGGGCATCGTGTCCACCTTCTGGTTCCTGATCGGCGGCGTGATCGACATGCGCCGCCTGTTCAAGGACCTCGCCGCGCGCGTGGACAACCCCTTGGACAACGGCGTGGTCGAAGGCCACGTCTCGCTCGCCGACAAGGCGCTCTTCGAGGCGAAGACCCACAAGAAGCAGGACGACTGATCCTAGGCGGATCCAGGCTTTGATCCCGCGCGGCCTGTCGAGGCCGGGCGGGCCCGCCGCGTTGCCTCCCGGCCTTCGCCCCTCCGACGCGGCGGGTTTGGCGGTCGCGCGGCCTTGTGGCTACGGTTCTTGAACCCTCCGAAGCCGCGAAGAAGCCGCAAATGACCACAAAACGCGTAAAAGGCCCAAAAAGAACGGGCCGTCGTTTGTGGCAGATCTGCTTGTTTTCATACCCTCACCCGATGGCTTCAGACTTTTTCAACGCCAAGGGCACGAAGGTCGCGAAGCATGAATCAGTTGATATCCGCAAGCTTGCGATCTTCGGCTCGTTCTTGGCGGCTGCGCGCTAAAGATCCGAAAGCTTCGGCAGGTGGGTCTTAAACCGCTCCGAACGGTGCAAGCGATCAGGCGATCGGCGCTGACCCTGATAAACATAGGGCGACAGCCCATACTAATAGGCCCGACTAGGCCTAAAGGCAGTGTGTGGCCAAGCAAAATCAGGCCTGTTTTCACATTTATTGAACATTATTTGCATTTTTTTACATTATTTTCATTGACCGGGCTAGCTTGCGGGTGTGGAACGAAGATCTTATAGGAAATATACCGGACACTTATTTAGGGGAATTTCTCCCTGGAATTACACCGTAGCCACTCCAGCACATGAAACCGCAAACTCGCACCACCGCGGCCCTCGCCGCCGCTTTCGCCGCCCTCGCGGCTGTTCCGTCGTATGGTCAGACAACTTTTAACTGGGTCGGTGGGGCCAGCAGCAACGGCAACATCGGCACGAGCGGAAATGTTAGCCCGAGCTTCGTGAGCTCCTCCGGAGCCGTTCTTGTCTTCGGCAATGCAGCCCTGACGGGCTCGGAGCGCAAAACTGCGGTCGTCAGCGCCGGCATCGATCTGCACAGCCTCAGATTTGGCGGCTCCCAAGACCTCTACGATTTCACCGTCTCCGGGACCCAGTTGGTCACCTTCAAAGCGTTCAATTCGGTCAACCCCACCATTCAGAACAACTCTTCGCGGACACACTTGGTCAGCGCTCCGCTCAAGATGGACAATCCGCTGACCCTTACGGGCAATGGTTCCGGCACCGTGACGCTGAGCGGCGCCATCACCACGGGCTCGCTGGCCATAACCAAATCCGGCACGAGCACCTTCGTCCTCTCTCACTCGTCGGTCACCGGGTCCATGGCGCTCAACTTGAACGGCGGCGTTTTGGCCGTGAATTCCGCCAATGCCTTGGGAAGCTCCGGCACCATCACCTTCGGCGGCGGCACACTGCGTTATCAGAATGGCGTCACCACCGATTACTCGGCTAGATTGGCGGACACGGCTGGACAAGTTTATCGCATTGATGTGGGCGCCGACCATTCGGTGACTTTTGGAACGGGACGGGGTGCAAATGCGAAGTCTCTCAATAAGTCAGGCGCAGGAACGCTCGTTCTGGCTCCGAACGTCACGGATCAGACGGCAAACAATCGCACCAATAACTTTTCCAATGGCATCACCCTCTCCGGCGGCTACCTGCAGCTTGGCAACGGCAACGCCATCGGCACCGCCGGCACGATCAACTTCGCCGGCGGCGGGCTCCGCGCCACCTCGTCGAACACCTTAGACTACTCCGCCCGCTTCAGCACCGCGGCCGGGCAGCAATACAACATCGACACCAACGGCCAGAGCGTCACCTGGGCTTCGAACCTCCAGAGCTCCGGCGGCTCGCTGACCAAGAACGGCACCGGCACGCTCATCCTCACCGGCAACAACACCTACTCCGGCACGACCAACGTCAACGCCGGCACGCTCGCCTTCGGCTCCGCCACGGCCCTCTCGCCCAACACCACCCTCAACGTGGCCAACGGCGCGACGGTGAACTTCTTCAACCACACGATCTCCGGCGGCAACGTCAGCTTCAACGGCAACTACTCCACCGCCCTCACCGTCGCGGCGGGTTCCACCTGGAGTGGCAACAACACCGTCGCCGGCAAGGTCACCGTTAGCGGCAAGATCTCGCCCGGCAACAGCCCCGGCGTGCAAAACTACGCCAGTTCCGAGTGGCTGGGCGGCGGCGAGTATGACTGGGAAATCCTCGACGCCGAGGGCGTGGCCGGCACCGGCTACGATACGGTCAACATCACCGGCACCCTCGACCTCAGCGGCCTGAGCCCGAGCAGCAAGTTCACGATCAACGTGATCTCGCTCAGCTCCATCGGCCCGGATGTGCCGGGCGACGCGCAGAACTTCGACGAGACCGGCTCCTTCGCCTGGACCCTCGCCACCGCCGGCACCATCTCGGGCTTCAACGCCGACCACTTCGACATCAACCTCGGCGGCTTCTCCAACGCCTACGTCGGCTCCTTCTCGCTCGGCGTGGTGACGACGATGAGCAACCAGGAGCTGACGCTCTTCTACACCGCGATCCCCGAGCCCTCCAGCGTGGCGCTCCTCCTCGGTGTCGGCGCCCTCGGCGTCGCCGCCACGCGCCGCCGCCGCGTCCGCGCCTAAGCCCGTCCGTCAGGTCACGCTTCGCCAACCAACCCGCCGCGGCTCGTCCGCGGCGGGTTTTTCATAAATAAAAAAGTAGCCGGCTTGGCGGGGCTTCGGCGTCCCGCCCTGTTGCCTTAGGGTAGAACGCGTTGTCCTCAACGCGTTGACGCGGCTAAGCCGCGCCCGGACCAGCGCGTTGGGACCAGCGCGTTGGGACAACGCGCTCCACCTTTGGCTCAGGGCAGCCGCGCCAGCACGTCGGTCACGCGCGCGATCAGTTCGCGATCCTGCGCCGGGTCGAGCGCGGCCAGCGCGTCCTCGAGCACGGCGCGCGCGGGCTTGCGCATCGCGAGCAGCCGCGGCAGGTGGCGGCGCAGCTCGGGCAGATCGCGCAGGCGCGCCCGGAGGAGGACCAGCTCGGAAAGCGCCGCCTGGTTGTAGATATCCTGCGCGGCCGCCTGATCGAGGGTGCGCGCCGCGGCGGCATCGGCCCCGACCTGGAGCAGTTGCCGGGCGAGGAAGAGGCCTTCGGTGGCACGCAGGCGCGTGCCGCCCAGAAAGGCCGCGAGCTGGAGATCGCCGCGGGGACGATCACCGAGCGCGTAGTGCGCGACCGCGCGTAGTCCTGAAAACATCGAGCGAAAGTCGGTCACCGAGGCCTTGCGCGAAGCGTCGGCGCCGAGGTCGGCGGCGGCGAGGGCGCCGGCGTAGTCTTGGGCGACGAGCCGCGCCTGCATGAGCGCGAGGGCGAAAGGCTCGATCGCGGTGTCGCGGGCCCGCGCCAGCTCGAGGATGCGAGCGGCGAGCGCAGGGTCGCCCACGTCGAGGGCGAAGCCGGAGAGCAGTTGCAGCGCCCGCTCGTCCTCCGCGAAGTCGCGCAGATAGGCCTCGGTCTCCTCGCGCAGCGTGTCGAGGCGGTTGGCATCACGAGCCACGTAGAGCAGGTCGATGCGGGGACCGGGGCTGCCGGGCGAGAGTTCAAAGCGTTCGCGCGCCACGGCCTGCGCCTCGGCGGTGCGGCCCAGCTCGCGGTAAAAGCGGATCAGGCGCACGCGCAGGTCGTCGCTGGCGGGGAAGTGCACGCGCTCCTGCTCGAGCCGGCGCACGGCCAGCTCGGCGTGGCCACGCTCCCAGTCGCCTTGGGCGAGCAGGAGCTGGCCCTCGGCCGCACGGTGCAGGCCCCAGCCGGCCACGAGTTCTTCCGCCTGGTCGTAGGCGCCACTGTGGTGCAGCGCGGTGGCGGCCTGGAGCGCAACAAAGAGGTGCGGAAGCTTTTCGTCGGGGCGCGGCGGCATAAGGCGCCGCGCGAGCGCGAGGGCGCGCTGGTCGTCCTGGACCTCGAAGAGCAGGCCGAAAAGCAAAGCGAGGTAGCTCGGGTCTTGGTCGATGGCGTCGCCGGCGCCCGCTTCGAGGGTTTGCAAGGCAAGGTCCACCCGGCCGAGGCCGAGATAGGCGGTGCCGAGCAGCTTGCGGCGCGGCAGATCTTCGGGCACGCGCTGGAGGCCCGCACGCAGGTGGGAAAGGCCCTGGACATGGCGCCCCTCGTGCCAATCCCGCTCGCCGCGGTCGAGGTGCCCGCGCGCGACGTTTTTCTTCGCTTCCGCCCAGAGCCAGGGGAGCAGCACCTGGTGGTAGCCGATGTTGTCGTGGCCGCGGCGGTAGCGCCAGGTGCCCCACACCAGGGCGGTGCCGGCCATCCAAGACGCGAGCAGGGCAAAGACGAGCAGGGCAAAAACCCGCCGCCAAAACACATGCACCACCGATCCGCGCGAGCTTTGGTAAACCACCCAGAGGCGCAGCCGGAACTTGGGGGCGCGCGGATCAAATTTCCGCGAACTCGCCCGGCTCGAGCGCGAGGAAGACTCCCGGGATCGGGCGTTGGAGCTGCGCTCGGACGAGCGGGTGCGGCGCGGAGCGGACTCGGAAGAATCGCCGGAGGACATGGGCAAAAAGGCGGGCGGAAGAAGGGCGGCGAAGCAGCGAAAGGCCCCGTCTCCAGTGGAGACGGGGCCGGTTGCTGGCTGGACCTGGACCGATTGGTCTTAGGCGGAGTGGGACTTAGCCAAAAGGCTTAGGCTTGGACCGAGCGGCGGCGGCGGGTGGCCGCGAAGCCGAGCGCGCCGAGCGCACCGAGCAGCGCCACGGAGGAGGGCTCGGGGATGGCCGAGGCGAGGATGAGGTCGCCATTGGCGGCGAAAGCGGCGGCTTCGCCACCGATCGTGAACGAGTTGGTGAGGCCCGCGATGACGCCGGTGAAGCGGATGAAGCTCGAGCCGGAGTGGGTGTAGTTGACGACGTCCACAACGCCGGTTCCGGAGTAGCCCGCGAAGGTCAGGGCGCCGGTGATGGCGTTGAAGTCGATGGTGCCGCCGCCGGAGCCGAGGGTCAGCGTGTCGGCCGAGTAGGAACCACCGGAGCCGAGGGCGAGCGTGGCGCCGCTGTCGATCTGGACGGCGGAGGTCGAATGCAAGGCTGCGGGGGTGCTGATGGTGAGCTTGCCGCCAATGACGGTGGTGGAGCCGGTGCGGTTGCCGGAAAGCGTCAATGTGCCGGCGCCGGTCTTGGTCACCGAGCCGGAGAGGGGCGCGCTGATGGTGGCGGCGATTCCGGTGCCGGTGGTGATGTTGCCAGCGACAGTCAGGGCGCTGGAGCCGCCGATGGTGTAACCGGTTGTCGTGAAAGAGATGCTGCCGACGCTAACCACGTCGTTCACGGTCACGATGCCTGCAGTGCCGCCGAAGACGGCTTCGGTGTTGGCGTTTGTGGCGTTGTCCCAGTGGGCCGAGTTAGCACCGCCGGTGATGCCAGTGGCCACAGTCGCCCATACCCGATTTGCTTGGCCACCAGAGGATAACCAATTATTCGTAACCAGAGTAGCCCCCGTGCCGGCGCCGGAGTTGTTTGCGTCGTAATAGAGCTGACCGAACGCCGCAGGCGCGAGGGCGAGGGCGGAGAGGGCCGCGGAGAGCGCGGCGATGTTGTTAGTTTTCATGGTTATTTTCGCTGGCTGGAGGTGAAGATGAGGAATCCTCCCGGTGTTACCCGAGCTTATGCAGGGCATGACTAGGTGGATTACCCCGGCTTTATTCAGCGCGCGTAGTGCCACGTAAAGGGTTTGCTATAGAAACAGCCTGAAAGAATTTCTTAACAAGGTTATTACAGGCCTACTAGTGAATCCATTCAGGCCTATTTCCATTTGTAGGATTCATTCCAACGCCATTTTTCCTCCGACTGAGTTGCAAAAGCACGGCACCGCTGCCTGTGCCCACTAGATTTTGATTAACGGCCGGTTAAAAAACCACGCTCCCATTCTTTGTCTTAAAAAGATAGTTAGAGCCTCGCGGTTAAAAATCCTGATAGGGGAGCTTCACCCTATTTCTCAGCCGACACCCCCAAACGCGTCCCACGCTGTTTCGGGACGATTTTGCACCTAGCTTGGGAATCGATGCCAGTCGCTCTGGGAAGGCTTCCCGTGCTGCCTAAAGGATCGCGCTGCCAACGCGCGGGGAAGCCTCCGCATACCCCGCAAAAAGGCACCGGAGTAGCCTTGGAGGATGTTCTTCCCCAGCATACTTCAGACGTTTTCCCGGGCCGGATCCCACTCTCTCCTCAAAGGAGCCGCCCTCACTCTGATCGGGCTCGCGCTGCTCCCCCGCCCTGCCACCGCCTCCCTCCCCCCCGAGCACCAAGCCGTCCAGGCTCACGCCAGCGTCACCCCCTCGCCGGCCCCGAGCATCACCCTGCGCTGGGCGCCGGATCTGGTGCAGCCCCCGCTCAGCCACGCCATCCGGCGCAAGGCCGCTGGCGCCGCGGATTGGGGGCCCGCCGTGGTCTTGCCCGGGCACGCGCTCAGCCACACCGACGCCGACGTCGTCCCCGGGCTCGCCTACGAATACGAGATTTCCAAGGTCCACTCCGCCTACACCGGCTACGGCTACGTGCAGGCGGCCATCGCGCTCCCGGCGGTCGAGCATCGGGGCGTGATCGTCCTGCTGGTGGACAACACCCAGTCGGCGCCGCTCGCCCCCGAGCTCGCCCGCCTGCAGGCCGACCTCGCGGGCGACGGCTGGCGCGTGGTGCGGCACGATCTGCCGCCCACCCTGCCGCCCCCCGCGGTGAAGAGCCTCGTGCTCGAGGCCTGCCGCGCCCACCCCGGCGAAGTGCGCTCGGTGCTGCTCCTGGGCCGCGTGGCCGTGCCCTACTCCGGCCGCTACGCGCCCGACGCCCACTCCGACCACATCGGCGCCTGGCCGGCGGACGCCTACTACGGCGACATCGACGGGGAGTGGACCGACCGGCACGTCAACTTCACCCACACCCTCAACGCCGATCCGGAGATGCGCGAGCGCCTCACCAACGTGCCCGGCGACGGCAAGTTTGACGCGCAGGGCCTGCCCTCGCCGGTCGAGCTCGCCGTGGGGCGCGTGGACCTCTCGCGGCTGCCGGCCTTTGCCGCGAGCGAGACCGAGCTGCTCCGGCGCTACCTCGACAAAAACCATCGCTTCCGCCACGGGCTCGAGCGGGTGGAGCGGCGCGCGCTCGCCGCCGACCACATCGGCTTTCTCGCCGGTGGGGAGTCCTTCTCGGTCGGGGCCTACGCCGCCTTCGCCTCGCTCGTGGGCCCCGAGCGCATCAGCAATCTCAACACGCTCTACCCCGGCCGCACCGGGATGTGGTTGCCCACGCTCGCCGCCGAGGACCACCTGCTCGCCTTTGGCGCCGGCTGGGGCACTTGGACGGGCGCGCAGGGCGTGGCCACCACGGCCGGCTTCGCCGCGCAGGCGCCGCGCGGGGTCTTCGTTTTTCTCATGGGCAGCTACTTCGGCGACTGGGATACGCGCGACAACCTGCTGCGCGCCTCCCTCGCCTCCCCCGGCCTCGGCCTCGCCGCCGCCTGGTCGGGCCGGCCCCATTGGTTCCTCCACCCGATGGCCACCGGAGCCACCATCGGCGACGCCACCCGCCTCACCCAAAACAACCGCACCACCTACCGCGCCCCGGTCAACGGCCTCACCGGCTCGCCCCATATCGCGCTCCTCGGCGACCCCACGCTGCGCCTGCACCCGGTGCGGCCGCCCGCCGCGCTCCGCGCCGAGCCCGCGCCCGGCGGCGGCCTCGCCCTCGCCTGGGACGCCTCGCCCGACGCCGATCTCGGCTATCACGTGTATCGCGCCGACGGCCCCGATGCCGAGTTTGTCCGGCTCCACCCGGCCCCGCTCGCCACACGCACCTTCCTCGATCCCGCGCCGGCGCCCGCCGACGGCGCGGTTTACATGGTTCGCGCCCTGCGCCTCGAGGAGGGCACGGGCGGGACTTACCAAAACCTCAGCCAAGGCGTCTTCTGGTCGGCCTCGCCCGCCGGGGCGGACCTCGCCCCGCCCACCGTCGTGCTCGACCCGCCGCCCGCAATTGTCACCAATCTGGTGACAATCTCCGCACAGGCCTGGGACGATGTCGCCGTCGCGCAGGTGCGCCTCCTCGTCGATGGCCGCGAGGTCGGCCCGGCCGTATCCACACCGCCCTACACGTTCGAATGGGACAGCGCCAAGGTCGCCGACGGCACACGCTTCCTCGCCGCGCTCGCCACCGACACCGCCGGCCGCAGCCGCCTCTCGCCAAGCGTGGCGGTCGAGGTCGTCAACGCTCCCGCCCAGCCCGAGCCGCAGCCCGAACCCACTCCGGAGCCGGAACCCGCTCCGGGAAAGAAGGGTAAGTCGGGCAAGAACAGCACGCCCCCGCCTCCGCCTTCCGGCGATACGCTCTGGCTCGACGACGCCCTCCCTGCCGGCGCCATCGCCAGCACGACGGCCGGCGGCGATTGGTCCTGGATCGGCGCCCAGCCCGCGCCGTTTTCCGGACTGCGCGCACACGAGACCGGCTCCGCGACCGGCTGGGCCGAGAACATCCTCGAGCTCGGCGACGCGCCGCTCCCGGTCGCCACGGGCGACACGCTCTTCGTCCACGTGTGGCTCGATCCCGCGTCGCCGCCTCGCGAGCTCACGCTCACCTGGACCAGCGCCCAGGGCGATTTCCACTCCGCCACCTGGGGCCCGAAGAGCAGCGCCCGCGGCAAGGCGCCGGCGAATCAGGCGAGGCTCGGTGCCGTGCCTGCGGCCGGCGCGTGGACACTGCTCGAAGTGCCGGCCTCGGCGGTCGGCCTGGAGGGACGCCAGATTCGCCGGCTCTCCTTTGGCAGTCTGGAAGGTCGCGCGGTCTGGGACTACGCCGGCCGCGCCGCCGCCGCGCCGCGCCGGTGAAGCCGCCCAGGCCGCGGCGTGCCCGGCGATCGCGCCCTACCTTTCGACCGCAATTGAAGGCTGCACCAGGACGAGCCGGTAGCCGATCAAGCGGTCGCGGCGGGCGCCGTTTACCTGCCGCACCGGCTCGGCGAGCACCGCCTGCAAGGAGTCGCCCACGCTGCCGCCCGCCACGCCGGCGGTGGGCGAGGGCCGACCCGATTCGGGCAACAACCACTCGGCGACGTTGCCCACCAGATCGTGAAAGCCGGCGGAGTTGGCCGCGAGGAGCGCGGTGTCGCGCACCAAGCCTTCGGAGTTTTCGGCCAGCCAGCCCGCCTGCTCCCCGTCCGCCAGCGCCGCCACCCACTCCGCCTGCGTCGGCAGGCGCACCTCCGCACCCATGATCCAGCCGAGCCGCTGCGCCACCGCCATGGCGTCGGTCCAGCTGACCGATTCCACCGGGCGGTTGACGCCGGAGACGCGGCTCGGGTTGAGGTTGGCCACGCGCTCGTGCAGGCCCTGGGGCATCTCCACGCGCATCATCAGGAGCCGCGGCTGGCCCGGCACCGGGGAGAGGAGCGCGGAAAATTCTTTCTGCAGGTCGGCCAGGCGGGCGCGGCGCGGCGTGAGGTAGGCGAGGCGATCACGCAGGGCGGGCTCGAGCGCCACGCCGTCGGGATACGCGTTCGAGGCGGCGGTGATCTCCGTCATCGCCGCCTCGAGCCGCTGGGCGGCGGCCTCGGCGTCGCCGGCGCGAAGGAGCGCGGCGGCCTCGGCTTCGAGGCGGGTGGCGAGCAGGACCTGGGGCAGGGCCCGGATCGTCTGCACGCGACGCGAGAGGGCGGCGCGCCTCTCCGCCGCCTCGGCGGGGCTGAGCTTGGCGTCGAGCTGGGCTCGGAGCCGGACCGCCTCTTGCACCAAGCGCTCGCGCTCGGGCGCCCGGTCGGCGCGCGCCTCGGCCTCGGCCTTGTCGAGGAGTTGCTCGACCAAGCGCTCACGGTCCCCGCGGCGCAAGGCGGCAAGCTCGCCGTCGATCACTTTCAACCGCGCGACGCTGGCTTGGGCGGAGTCGGGGAAACGGCGGTTGATCTCCGACTGCAGCTCGCGGGCGCGGGTGTAGAACGCCTCGGCGTCGGCGCGGCCGGGCTCACGCGCCTGGGCGAGCGTGCGCTCGAGCTCGTTGGCGAGGGGGCGCACCTCGGCCCAGTTGATTCGCCTCTCGAGTCGTTGAATGAGACTCGGGTCGCGGGAGGGATCGGCCCAGCGGCCGCGCTGGATCTCGCGCAGACGGGCGAGGGACTCTTTCAACTCGGGGAGCCCCGCCTGCGAATCGGCATCCGCATCCGCCGCCGCGAGGAGCTCGGCCGCGCGCTGGCGGGCGATCTCGGCGCGGAGGCGTTCGCGTTCCACGCGCCACTGGCCGCGACGTTGCGGAGGCTCGCTCTCATCCGCGATCAAGGCGTCGAGGAGTTTAATCAGGTAGGCTGGCTTCGCGCCGCCTTCGCGGGCGCGCTCCAGCTCGCGCCGGCCCTGCTCATCCGCCCGGATCTCCGGAAGGGTCAAGCCGAGCGAAAGCGCGGCGAGGCTGCAGAGCCAGGCCGCGCGAGATTTCGAGAAGGAGAATGCCGACCGCATGCCCAGCCGCTTGGCGGGAGGGCGCGGCAAACGCAATCCCGCTCGATCAAGCGAGGGGCGGCGCTCCGCGACGACCGCTCACGGAGCGGCGGTGCCGGCGGTGCGCAGGGTGACGTCGCGCCCGCGGGGGCCGCCGCGGACCTTGAAGGTGCCAGGGAGCGGGGGCGCGGGCGGGATTTCCAAAAACTCCGCGGCGTCGAGCAGGGCCGCGGATTCGCGCGGGTCGTGCGCCTCTTGGGCCGCCTTGCGCAGATACGCGATGCCATCGGCGTGGCCGACCTGCATGATCGCCTCGCGGGCGAAGGTGCGGATCTCGGGATCGGCATGGGCGAGGAAGCGCGCGAGCACGGGCAGGGCATCCGGGTGATAGGTGGTGTAGGCGGCCTCGATCTCGGCGATGAGACGATCACGCGTCTCCGGCGCCAATTCAGCGGCAGCGGGGCTCGCCGAGCCGGCGCCGGCGGCGAAAGTCGCGCCGGCGGCGGGCTCGGTGGAGTCGGGCACGGTGCCGCGAACGAGTGCCGCGGGGGCGGCGCCAAAATCGGAGGAGGCGCTGAAGGCGGCGGGAGCGCGCCCAGGCGAGGAAGGATCGAAGGCAGGCAACGCCTCGTCGTTACGGGCCGAGGTGGCTTCCGGACGGGCCGAGAACCAGGCGATACCGAGGCCGAGGCCGAGGCAGAGCGCGGAGAAGGGGAGCAGCTTGGCGAGGGGATGCATTGAGAGAAAGGAGGTGGCGCAGGGAGGGAGGACAGCGGAGAGCAGATGGAGGAAAAACACCGGCCTGGGGCGGGGCCGGTGTTTGCGAGGTCGAAACGGCTAACTAGCCCGGCTCAGTTCACAGGCGGCAGCGCGTTGAGATACTTCTGCAGGTCGGGCTGGTAGGAGGCCTTGCCCATCGAGACGCTGCCGGTGATGATCGACTCGTGCGCACCGGTGTTCTCGCCCGCGGAGAAGACGGAGGCGGGGCCGGTGAGATTTTTGCCGGAGATGGCGCCGCGGGTGTAGGTGTTGCGGCGGGAATCGTAGGCCTCGCTCCAGTTCAGCACGCCGCCGGCGCGCATCCGGAGATACTCGCCGGAATCCACCCGGCGATAGAAGGCAAACTCGCCGAGAGCCTGGCCCTTGTAGGAGTCGGAGACGAGGGTGTAGTCCCAGGTGTTGTTCGGCGTGCGATCAAAACGATCCACATACTTGCCGCTCTCCACCGTCTCGAAGGAGGCGAAGTCGATCAGTTGCGGGGCGACGTAGCGATTGTCCTCGGCGCCGATGTAGATCGGCTGCGGGTCGTTGGCGCCCCGCTCGGCGAAGAAATAGAGGCCCGGGCGGATGATGGTGACGTGCGTCGGCGTGTTGTAGAGCAGGTCGAAGGCGGAGGGCACGCCGTCAAAACGCACCGCGACCAGGCGCCATCCGCGCGTGGACGTGATGCGCTGGGGGTAGATCCGGGCCAGATCGTTGAGGAGCGTGGTGTTGTTGTAGCGGGTCTTGAGGATCGAGTGGGCACCGTTGGCGGTCACGGTGACCGCCGCGCCCGTCGCATCCTGGCGCTCGGTCACGCGCTCGACGAAGTAGTTGGTCCCGGTCGCGACGGCATTCCAGGCGAAGGGATTGAGCACGGCGGGGGCCGGCTCCGGGGGATTGAAGACGGCGTCGTAGCGTAGGAGGTCCTGGTGATAAACGATGCCGCGCCCGAGGTCGCGGGTGCGCTGGGCCTCGGTGATGCGGTGGCCGCCGACGGTTTCGCTGATCGTCAGCTTGACGCTGAGCGTCGAGAGGTTGCCCGGGAGGCTGAGCGGCACGCCGTTTTCGTCTTCATGATAGGTCTGCGCGGAGACCATCGGAGCGAAGAGCGCCTGGGCCAGCAGGACAGCGGGGGCGAGATAAGGTATTTTCATGGGTGTTCGTTTGGGAGGTGCCCTCGCAGAATAAGCGAAACGCCGATGGACGGAAAACCGGAGAACCCGAGGCGCGTTGAGGCCGGTGAACCTCCGCCTTCTGAGAAGAAAAACCCCTCGCACCACCGGGAGGGGAATCCGGTGGGGAGCAGGGCCCCGGCTACCTGCTCCGAGGCCTCGGAGCGGTGAAAAAGGGCGAATCCACGGGCGCAGGCGCCGGAGAAGCCCGCATACCCGTCGGTAGAGCGGCACAGCTAAGGTGATGCGCGACGAGTTGGCCGGGCCGATGCCGTGCCCGTTCGCGCCCCTTTCCCCTCACCCTACAAGAAAAACACCATGACAAGCCAAAGCCTCCCCGCCGGCGCTTCGCCCGCCCTTGCCGAGAATCATCGCCCGTCCTCCCGACGCGCGCGGCACCTGCTCGCCGCCTGTCTCCTGCTCTCCGCCGCTCCGCTTTTCGGACAGGTGCGGATCGTAACCAACGGCGACAGCATCACCGCCGGCGTGGGCGCCTCCGACCCCAACACCAGCGGCTACCCGGCGCGGCTCGACGCGCTGCTCGGCCCCGGCTTCACCGTGCAACGCGAGGCGACCAGCGGCGCCACCCTCCTCCAGCGCGGCCGCCCCTCTTACCGCTCCACCTCCGGCGTGGCTAACACCGTCGCCGCCGATCCCGACATCATCACGATCATGCTCGGATCCAACGACTCGAAGGCCGTGCACCAGGCCCTCCTGCCGGACTTCATCGACGACTACGTGTCCTTGATCGACACCTACCGCGGCGCCCTCGGCGACGTGTCGATCTACCCCGTGCTCCCCCCTCCGGCCACCGATGTGGACGTGCGCGGCTCCGTGGTCGCCAACCACATCCTCCCCGGCGTGCTCGAGGCCGCCCGCCGCCGCGGACTGAACGTCATCGACGTCCACTCCGCCTTCGGCCGCGACCCGCTCGGCTTTTTCACCGACGGCGTGCACCCCGCCGACCAGGGCTATCAGATCATCGCCGAGCGCCTGCGCGACGGCCTCGTCTCCAACCTCGTGCTCCGCCCCCTGCCCGACGCCTGGCAACGCGCCGACATCGGCGCCACGGGCCTGGGCGGCGCCGACGCGCTCGATTTCGACGGCTCCGTGATCATGCTCGGCGCCGGTGTCGGCGTCGGCGCGCGGGCCGACGCTTTCCGCTTCGCCGCCCAGAGCACCGCCGGCGATTCCTCGGTGATAGCCCGCGTGGGCGTCGTGGAAAACGTGGACCCGCTCGTGCCCGTCGCCGCCAGCGCGGCCGCCGGCGTGATGATCCGCGAATCTCTCGGCCGCGACTCGCGTCACGCGGCGGTTCTCGTCACCGCCGGCCAGGGCGTGTCTTTTCGCTGGCGCGACTCGAAAGGCGCCACCGGCGGCGAGGTCAACATCCCCGGCGTCACGCCGCCGGTCTGGGTGCGCCTTGATCGCTCGGGCGACGACTTTACCGCCCAATATTCCGCCGACGGCTTCAACTGGAGCCCGATCGGCACCTCCCGCCGCATCACCATGCCCGCCGGCGCCCACGCCGGGCTCGCGGTCAACAGCGGCTCCGCCACCCAGCTCGCCCGCGGGCGCTTCGAATCCGTCGAAGTCTCCCGGCAGGCGCCCGGCACGCCCTTCGCGCCGCTCAACGTCGAGGCGACCGCCACCGCCGGCTCGGTGACCCTCAACTGGCCCGCCTCGCCCGGCGCCACCTCGTATCGCATCCTTCGCGCCACCTCACCCGACGGCGCGTTCAGCGAGCGCGGCCTCGCCACCGCCGGCGCCACCACCTTCTCCGACGGAAGCGTGAACAGCGGCGCCACCTACTACTACACCGTCGTGCCCCTCGACGGCTCCCTGCAAGGCCCCGCCAGCACGCCGCTGCGCGTCGGCCCGCCCGAGGCGCCCACCGGCCTCTCGGTCGTGATGATCTCGTTTGGTCAGGCCCGCCTTACTTGGAACGCCCGCGACGAGGCCACCAGCTACCGGGTAAAACGCGCCAGCGGCAACGGCTCCTACGCCACCATCGCCACCGTCACGGGCGCCACCACCTACCTCGACTCGAGCGCGATCCCCGGCACGACCTACCGCTACATCGTCACCGCGGTGAACGGATCCGGCGAGAGCCGCGCTTCGGCAAACTTCACGCCCGAACCCTACGGGCTCCACCTGCGCCCGAGCGGCCCGCGCCAGACCCCCGGCCGCCGCGCGTTCATCATCGATTCGAACACCGAATACATGAGCCGCTAGCGCACTTGCTTGCGGTGAAGCGCGTTGATCGCGCGGGGCGCGGCGATGCCGCCCCCGCGCTTTTGCGTTTCAAGATCCAAACCCGAGCTCGAGGTTGGCGGAATCGTCTTCGTCGCGCGCGGCGAGGCCGTGCACGGCAGGGCGCACACACTCGGGCGAATCAAACTCGGCGCGGTTCATGCGCGGGCTCACCGGCGTGGCGCCCAGCCCGCCCGCCGCGGCCGGCGCGAGCAGCGCGGCGAGATCGGCCTCGCTGGCCTGCGGGTCGAGCCAGGCGCGGCAGGCCTCCGCGTCGGTGAGCAACGCCGGCATGCGGTGATGAATCGGCGCCATGAGCGCGTTGGCCGGGGTGGTGATGATCAGCGCGGCGGGCTCGGCCTCGGCGCTCGGCTCCCAAAGCGCCGCGAAAGCGAAGGACGCGGCATCGACGCGACGGAAAAGCCAGGGCAGGCGGGCGTGCCCGCGCTTTTCCCACTCATAAAAACCCGTGGCGGGCACGAGGCAGCGGCGGCGGCGAAAGGCTTCGCGGAAGGTGGGCTTCCGCGCGAGGGTCTCGGCGCGTGCGTTAACGAGCAAGGGCGCGCCCTCGCCGGCCGCGGCGGCCGGGCGAAAGCCCCAGCGCGGCGAGAAGGCCCGGGCCGTGCGGGGCTTTTCACCGGCGCGCAGGGCGAGGATCTCCGTCCCCGGGGCGATGTTGAAGCGGTCCATCGCCCGCGCCACGGCGAGCGCGAGCGCGTCGAGCCCGAGTTTTTTAAAACCCGACTCGGCGGCGGCGCGCTCGAGGACGAAGCGGGTGCACATGCGCGAACACGGGGGCGCGGCTCAGGCCTTGCCCAGCGCCTGCTCGAGGTCGGCCTTCAGGTCGGCGAAGTCCTCGCAGCCGAAGCTGAGGCGGATGTAGTCGGGCTGCACGCCGCTCGACACCTGCTGCTCGGGCGTGAGCTGGCTGTGCGTCGTGCTCGCGGGGTGGATGGCGAGGCTCTTCGCGTCGCCGATGTTGGCGAGGTGGCTGAAGAGCTTTAGGCCGTTGATCGTGCGCTTGGCGCCCTCGAAGCCGGCCTTCACGCCGAAGCCGAGCAGGCCGCCGTATCCACCGGTCAGATACTTGTTGGCCGCCGCGTGGTATTTCGAGCCCGGCAGGCCAGGATAGTTGACCCAGGCCACCTTCGGGTGGTCCTGGAGAAAGTGCGCGGCGGCGAGGGCGTTGGCGCAGATGCGCTCCATGCGGAGGTGGAGCGTCTCGAGGCCGATGAGCGACTGCCAGGCGTTGAAGGGCGAGATGCAGGCGCCGACATCGCGCAGGAGCTGGAGGCGCATCTTGAGCGCGAAGGCGACGTTGGCGCCGCCGGCCGGCGGGAAGGCCTTGAACGTGTCCCAGTGCACGAGGCCGTGGTAGGAGGCGTCGGGCGTGGTGAAGCCGGGGAAGCGGCCCGAGCCCCAGTCGAAATTGCCGCCGTCCACGACGATGCCGCCGATGGAGGTGCCATGGCCGGCGAGGTATTTGGTGGTCGAGTGGACGACGATGTTGGCGCCCCATTCGAAGGAGCGGTGCAGGATCGGGCTGAGGCAGGTGTTGTCGAGGATGAGCGGCACGCCGGCCTCGCGGGCAATCTTGGCGACCTCCTCGACCGGAAAGATGTTGAGCGCGGGGTTGCCGAGGCCCTCGCCGTAGAAGGCCTTGGTGTTGGGCCGGAGCGCGCGGCGAAAGGCCTCGGGATCGTCGGCGTCCACGAAGGTGATCTGGAGGCCGAGCTTCGGCAGCGTGTGGTGGAAGAGATTGTAAGTGCCGCCGTAGAGCTGGGAGACGGAGACGATGTGGTCGCCGGCGCCGGCGAGGTTGAGGATTGCGTCGGTGATGGCGGCCTGGCCGGAGGCGTGGGCCACGGCGGCCGTGCCGCCCTCGAGCGCGGAGATGCGTTGCTCGAAGACGTCGGTAGTGGGATTGCCGATACGGGTGTAGATGTTGCCCAGCTCCTTCAGCGCGAAGAGATTCGCGGCGTGCTCGGTGTCACGGAAGACGTAGCTCGTGGTCTGGTAGAGCGGCACGGCGCGCGAGCCGGTGGCGGAGTCGGGCGTCTGGCCCGCGTGGAGGGATTTGGTGCCGAGACCGGAAGGATAGGGCTTGAGGGAGGACATGGGGGGAGAGAATGAGGGATGACCGATGACGAATGTCGAATGAGCGAACGGGGGTGGCGAATTCGGATTTGCCGCCGGGCGAGGGTAGAACAGGCCTGCGAGTGTGTTTGCGGAGTTTCTGATATTCGTGGCGGGCCTGGGGCTGCTGGCGGCGGCGCGGTTTTGCGTGCGGCCGGCGCGGACCTATCGCGCGTGGTGGGTGGCGCTCTTCGCGACGGAGCTGGGGCATCTGTGGTGTTTGCTCGCGCTGGTGCTGGTCGCGGGCGCGGGCCTGGCGGGCGGAGCGTGGTGGATCTTGGCGCCCGCCGGGGTGGCGGCGCTGCTCTTCGCGCGCCCCGCGTGGAGCGCCTGGCGGATGAGCGGAGGGGTGGAGGCACGTCTGACGGAGGTCTTCGGCCCGCACGACGGCGCGCCGCTCTGGTCCTGGCGCCGCCTCTGGCGCTGGCCCACCCGCTCCGGGCCCGTGCCCTCCGAAACCCATGACGCCGCCGGCCTCCGCCTCGATTTCCACCGGGCCAAGAGTGGCGGAGATTGTCACCAGATTGGTGACATACTCCGCCAGCCCTCGGGTGATGCGGGCGCTGCGCCTGGCGCGGTGCTGGGGCACGGCGGCGGCTGGGATGGCGGCGATCGGACGGAGCTGGCAGGGCTAAACCGCTGGCTCGCGGCCCGCGGCGTGGCGGTGGCGGCCTTCGACTACCGGCTCGCGCCGACGCACCCATGGCCGGCGCAGGCGGAGGATCTGCGCGTCGTGATCTCGTGGATACGCGCGAACGCCGCCCGCCTCGGCGTGGACCCGGAACGGCTCACGCTCGTCGGCCGCAGCGCGGGCGGGCAGATCGCGGTGGCGACGGCCTACGGGGAGACCCTTCCCGGCGTGCGCGCGGTGGTGGCGCTCTACGCCTGCCACGACATGGACTTCGTGTGGTCGATCCGTTCGGAGCACGACGCGCTCAACTCGCACAAACTCATGAGCCAGTTCCTCGGCGGCGGCCCCGAGGGCGAGGCGCAGGCGGCACGCTACCGGAGCGCGAGCGGCGAGAAACTCGTCCATCCACGCGCACCGCGAACTCTGCTGATCCACGGCGCGCTCGACGAGCTCGTGTGGTGCCGCCACAGCGAGCGCCTCTCCGCGGCGCTCACGCGCGAAGGCGTGCCGCACGTGTTTGTGAAGCTCCCTTGGGCGACCCACGCCGGCGAGGCCAACCTGCACGGGCCGGCGGGGCAGTTGATCACGGGCGCGATCCTGCGTGCAGCGCTTGGGACCACTCCGCCTCCTTGAAACCCGCCAGGCCGAGCGGCGGCGCGGCGCGCAGCAGGAAGGGGCGCTTCACGAGGTTTCCGTTGGCCGCGAGCCGGGCCAAAAACTCCGCCTCGGGCAGCGTGTCCAACACCTCGCCGAGCTTGCTCTCGCGGTAGTCGGCGCCGGAGGTGTTGCAGAGCCGCCGGCGCTCGCCGCCGAGGTGGGCGAGCATGGCGCGCAGTTCCGCCACGCTGGGCGGCGTGTCGCGGATCGCGCGCTCCTCGAAAGAGATGCCCTGCGCGGCGAGCCACTTCACCGCTTTGCGGCAGGTGTCGCAGTTTTTGTAGGTGTAAACGGTGATCGCGGCGGCGGGCATGGCGCGGGGTTTCTTCGGGCGGCTCAACCGAGCAGGTTTTTCAAGGCCTGCAGGTATTTGTCCCGGGTGCGTTCGATCACCTCCGCCGGCAACTTTGGCGCGGGCGGCTTTTGGTCCCACTTGATCGCGAGCAGGTGGTCGCGGACGAACTGCTTGTCGTAGCTCGGCGGCGAACAGTCCACCCGGTAGTCGGCGGCCGGCCAGTAGCGCGAGGAATCGGGCGTGAGCACCTCGTCGATCAGCACGAGTTTGCCGGCCCCGTCGGTGCCGAACTCGAACTTGGTGTCGGCCAGGATCATGCCGGCCTTCGCGGCGGTGTCGTGTCCGAGCGAATACAGCACGAGGCTCACGGCCTTCACCTGCTCGTAGAGCGAGGCGCCGACGATGGCCGCGCCCTGCGCGTCGTCGATCGGCTCGTCGTGCTGGCCCTTGGGCGCCTTGGTCGTCGGCGTGAAGAGCGGCGCGGGCAGGCGGTCGGCCTGGCGGAGGCCGGC